>JBJSXX010000324.1:0-2565 GCA_046086605.1 Pirellula sp.
CTATCGAGAAGTGCCGGTGAAGCCGGTGAACAAGCAGCCAATGGGAAATGGGAATTGCAAAGGGGTGCCTTGGGTGCACCTGGAGCCCCTGGCCCTGGGGGCTTTGCCGGTGGCATTGGGGGCATGGGGGGCATAGGGGGAGGCGGTGGCGGTCGGGCTCTTGGGGAAGGCAAGAGTGCTAATATGGCGCGCAAGGCCAATCGCGACGAGAGTCGCGGAGTCGACATGGCCAAGGACAAATCGGGTGCGGATCAACCAAGTTTCGGTACCGAGCTCTCCCTGGGCGAAGCCCTATCCGACAGGCCTACATCTGGTAAGGAGCTAGTCGCCGAGGATTTCGATCGTTTCTCCCGACGGTTTCGCGGCCGCGACTTGGGCAGACAGATGCAGATGTACGAACCACTTGCGGCCACCCGCAAGTGGGCAGAGTCTCAGTTCGAACAGGTTCTTTTGGCGAATCAGAATCCTAGCTTGGTCACACCGAGTCCCTTTTGGATCGATGTGCTCAAGAATCAGGAAAACCTTTTGTCCGAGCATTTGCATCTGGCGGCTCGCAATGCCAACGAAGCCCTTTTGGCACTTGCCTTTGTCGACCTGCCATTGGTGGCCAAGCCCGGTAGTCTTGCGATTGAAAACGGGAGATGGATCTACAAGAGTTCCTCGAAGGGTTTGGTTTATTCGCAAGGTATCGTAGCGATTGCACAAGAGAATAACGGTGTCGATCAAGCTGGGGATTCAAAAGTACTGCTTAGCGAAAACATGTATCTAGCGAGCGCAGACACGACCGCCAAACCGGTCAACCGCCAAGAGCTAGTGATCGCCACACCGTATCGCAATCGAGTCGTGTTGACGAATCCGACGGGCAATCCGATGCGGGTTCAAATCCTGATGCAAATTCCTCAGGGAGCCATTCCTCTGGAGGCAGGGCGCAATGTGACGGTTCGCGAGTTCCAATTGGCACCTTTTTCGACCCAGGAAACCTCGCACGTTTTCTACTTCCCGGCTGCTGGGGATTTTCAGCAATACGGAGCGAGGGCTTCAAGCTTGGGTAAGTACCTAGCACACGTCAACTCGACTCCTGTGCGAGTGCTCGATGCTCCTTTGAGCGTTGATGATACTTCTTGGGAATACATCGCCGCTTGGGGCAGCAACGAGCAAGTCCTTGCGGCACTCGACAGGGCCAATGTCGCTAAAGTCGATCTGGGGCTGATCGCATGGCGGATGCAGGATAAAGGTTTTTGGAATCAAGTGATCGAGAGGCTCGATAGCATCGGAATCTATCACCCGACCCTTTGGGGCTATGCGCTGGTGCATCGCGATGAGGCTCGGATAAAGGAATTGCTTGAAGCCCAAGACCCGATTGTCCAAAGAGTCTCTCCTTACTTTGATAACAAGTGGATGCATGTCGATTTGGAATCGCGACTCGGATACGAGCATTTAGACTTCCGTCCAATCGTCGTGGCACGAGCCCATCGACTTGGACCGCAATGGAAGATCCTCAATGATGGTCTTGCCACCCAGTATCGAGATCTGCTGAATCTGCTTTCGTACCAGCCAAAGATTTTGCCCCGGCAGCGACTGTCGCTTGCCTATTATCAGTTGATCCAGAACCGTACCCAAGAGGCATTTGCTCAGTTCAAGAAAGTCGAGCGGGCGAGTTTGATCGGTGAGAGCAAGACGACCGAAGCTCAGATGCAGTACGACTACTTTGATGCCTATTTTGCGATGCGAACTGGGGAGTTTGATCGAGCCGGTGCGATTGCAAAGAAGTACGAGAGCTATCCGGTGCCGAGATGGAACGAGTGGTTCAAGACCGTAGGCGATCAGATCCGCGAGCGCGAGGCGATTCAAAAAGGATTGCTTGCAACGGCCCCGGATCAAAACGATCCAGGAAGCATCGATGCCTTTGAGAGCGATGCTCAGCGCGAGTTGGAAGGTGGTCGAGAGTCAGCCCTCGATGAGGCTTCGGCGAAACTACCAGGGCTCGAACTGGTTCAAAAGGACGGGCAGTTGTGGATCCAGCATCGCAATCTCCGCGAGATTCAAGTCCATTATTACTTTGTCGATGTCGAGCTGATGTTCAGTCGCAATGCTTTCCTTGGCAAGAGTCAAAGTCGCTTGGCGGTCATCGAGCCGAATGTGAAGACCTCGATCGATGTCGAGTCCAAGGCAACTTGGGAGCGAACGGAGTGGAAGGTTCCCGAAGAGCTCAAGAATCGCAATATGATTTTGGAAGTGGTTTCGGGAGGGATCGTCCGCAGCGTTCCGCTGTATTCAAACTCACTGAGCGTGAATCTCTCGGTGCCTTTTGGGCGTTTACAAGTGCTTGGGTCAGCAAGCAAGAATCCGATCGAAGGGGCTTATGTGAAAGTCTATGCCAAGCATAACGATGGGAGCGTGCGATTTTATAAGGACGGGTATACCGACCTGCGAGGCGTGATGGATTACGCATCGCTGAGCACTTCGGATTTGACGACTGTATCGCGGTTTTCGATTTTGGTCATGCATCCCGATTACGGAGCATGGATCCAAGAGTGCGATCCACCGACGCGATAATCCAACGGT
>JBJSXX010000325.1:0-13686 GCA_046086605.1 Pirellula sp.
CTTGACTCCAATCGATCCCAATTGCCCTTGGCGATCGAGGCTCGTTTGGATGCGATCGCAAGCGATCCAGAGTTGCTAGAGTCACTTCCGAGTTTCCCGATGCTTGTGGCAAGTCCTGAATCGCTGATCCCTTGGGGTTGGGAGTTTGCCGCACCGGATGGTTCGCTTGAAACGACTCTGTCTTGAAGTTTCCAAGGGGATAAAAGTTCTCTGGCCCGATCCGCTTCGGCTTGGGCCTGCGAAGGCTCTGGGCCGTTGAGCGACCCCGGCGCACCACCTTCTCCGGCAATGCTTACGGTCGGACCTGGTACCGGATCGATCACCAAGTGTCTTGGTGCGATCAGGCCTGCAAGCTGAGCGTCACCAAAGTGCATCAGCAGTCCGTGTACGTTGCGATGGATCGGTTCATCCCAGATTTTTTCCCTCGGTCCAAAATGCCCTGAAATACACGTTACATCGACTCGGGTATCACAAGCCCCGGTGGCCAGTGCGATCCATCCTCCTTCTCCCCAACCGGCGACCATGATCGGTCGCTGGCCGATCGTTTTCTTGAGCAAATCCACCGCAGCCATGTTCTGATGGACGTGGTATCCCAGCAGATGCCTTCCTAGGATAAATGCAGATCGGTAGAGATACTCTTGATCGGTCATGATCGCCCGACCGAGCCGTGCTTCGCGATGCCGACTTGCTCCCTGCGGAATAACGACCAAGCCACCGCAGCGGGCGATTGCGAGCGCATCTGCATTTGCGTTTTGTCCAACTCCGCAAAGGTTCTCAGGCAACTCGGAGGCATCGGGCACGAGCACCGCACCGAACCGGATTGTTTTGGGAATCACCAGCAATCCGTGGGCTTCAAAGCCTTCGAGAACCGGCCATCGAACCTGTTCAATTCGAAGGCTTTCGTCACTCGCTAGGGACTGCAAACCGGAAGCTAAGCCGTTTGCTCCAAGGGGACTTTCGATGATCCAATCGTTTGATTCTCTGCGGGAGTCGACGAGTCCAATGCGGCGTGAGTACTCAGCACGCAGTCCCTTGATGGATTCTTCATAGATCTCAGGAGTGTTCGCGTTGTTTGGCGCATTAGGTTTAGGCCAATTGGCCATGCGTTGGATCACCGAGGCATCGATTTGTTTGAGCAAGAAGCGATCCACTCCAGAGACCAGTTCCGAGGCGATGTCACCTTGGAGCGTAAGTCGCTCGGTACCTTTGAGCTCAACTGCGCTGGCAGGATCGATTCGATCGAAATGATCGGCGGGGAATTGAGCCATTGCACAAGCCCCAATAACCACGAAGATCGACAGCCACTCGATGCAAAAAATAAAACGGATCTTGGCGAGTCGTTGGAGTTCGGGATACAAACCGGTCATAGTAAGCTCTTGAAATTCAGGAGGGAGGAAACATCGGCAGGATGCTGATTCTAGCAGATTTGTTGCTCGTGCTCAGTGAAACGGTGCCCCGTGCTCGTAATCGGAAGGGCCTCAAGCACGAGCACGAGAATCGATCTATAATAGGGCTACCACACAGGAATCGCCCGGCATCAGGAGAGCCCCGATGGATACAACACAAGAAGATTTGCTAGAGAGGTATCGAGCCATCGCGCACCGGCATGGGGTGGCTTGGGACAAGGTCGTAGCCCCGAGTTTCCAAGAACGGATCGATGAACTTGAGCGGTGCCTAGCCGATGCGAATGTACCATTTCCGATACCTGCAGACAAAGCCAGAGAGTATCTGCAGGCAGCCCGATCGGGCCAGCCATTTCGGATCGGCACGCTGTCGGATCTGACGGTCGATCTGGGTCGTTACGCCAATGCCCAGCACTACGATTCCTACACGTTCGAGCAACACTTGAGTTGGGCTTGTCTGATCGCCGAGCAACAGCGATCCAAGCATCGCTATGCCTGCCGCGAATATCTGCATGGCGAAGAGCTTTTTCAAATCGGTGGGACGGTGATCCCCGACTTCTATTTGCTCAATGCTCGAATCTACCAGCAGACGCTTTGGCAACTCTCGACGGTCAATATGATCATCCCTGCCGAGTTATTCTTCACCTGCCACTCGCGTCGGTTCTTCCCCGTCACCACGTTCATGCGAGCCCTCGAACAAGACTATCTTCAGGAACCCGATATCGGTCACGACGTTGCGGGGCACGTATCGACCTTCACAATTCCAGTCGTCGCTCAATTGATGCAAAGTCACGGGGTTGCACGCAATCGGATCTATCAAGAGCGAGACGAGGCGCTGGCACTTACCGACGACCCAGAGCGTCGGCAAGCGATCGAGCGCCGCGGGGATGAGTTGCTCCTGTATGCCGAAAGGATCTATTGGTTTACCGTCGAGTTTGGACTGGTGCTTCAGGATCAACAGGTGCGTGCCTATGGTGCGGGGATTCTATCGTCACCCGGTGAAACCAAATTCAGTATCGATTCAAATCGTCCCACGCGTATTCTCATCGATCCATCGACGGATCGCGACCTGTTGCGACTTGCGACTACCGACTATTTGATCAGCGAATTTCAAAAGACATACTTTGTCATCCGTCGGTTCGATCTTCTCGATAGTATCACTCCTGAGCGGATCGTGAGGATCGCCAAGATAGCATCGCAGTTACCCCATTTCTCGTGGCGTGATCTGGTTCCTGGAGACCATGTGCTCCAGGTCGGCGAGTCTGCGGTTTCGACAAATGAAAAGTACCTGCGACTTGCATTCCATTCGCTCGATACGCATTGCGAGCAAGGGGACGAGTGCTTGACCCGTACCGCTATTCGTAATTTGCGTATTTTCGCTAAAAAACCTAACACAACCGATGAGCTCTCAGAGCGATTCGGCAGTCAAATCCCAGCCGTTCCGGCCGGGATCATGGACTGGTTTATCCCAAGGGATGCCTCAGGCGAGTTTACCCAGCAAACCCGTCCCTTGAGTTTTGGCCAATCCGATTGACTCGATGCTTTGTGATAAAAAACATCTCCCCGGTGTTGCTTTCGTTAAGGCATCTTTTATGCTGTCGAAGCTCCTACATGCGGGACGCTGCCATGAAGCTATTGGCTTTGAACTACCCAAAATAAATTACCTAAAGAACCGAATTTATGAAGTTCCCAATTTTGGTCATCCCCAGCTTGGTACTTGCTTGCACTGTGACAAGTCTTGTTGCCCATGCTCAGGATTCTTCGAAAGATAAAAAAGTGACCCTGGCTGATAAAACGATCCATGCTCAGCCGAGCTATGTGATCTCAAGCAATCAGGTCGAGCTCGCTGTCACGCTCCTAGGTGGACATATGGCTCCGGTGACCTTTTATCGCGATACCGCCGAGCCGATTCAACCTTATCACATCAGCCCTTGGCAGGAGGAACAGCAGGCCGAGATGCCCGCAGCGGTCTTGGTTCCCCTGCGAGGCGATTTTTTCTGCATGCCCTTTGGGGGAAACTCTGAGCCTCTCGGAAACGAAAAGCATCCACCGCACGGAGAAGTCGCAAGCAGTCCGTGGATCCGCACAATCGCCGAGCGCAGCGGGAATGTTTCTCACGCATCGATGACCATGAAAACGACCGCTCGGGCAGGCACCGTTACGAAAGACATCTACTTGGTCGACAACCAAAACGTCGTCTATACCAAACATACGATCGAAGGATTCGAGGGGAAGGTTCCTTTGGGTCACCACGCGACACTTGCCATGAGCCCGCAAGAAGGGAGCGTTCGATTGGCATCGAGTTCCATCCGATTCGGGATGACCTATCCGGGAGTTTTCTCCGATCCAAAGCAAGGGGAGTACCAATCGCTCGAACCGGGAAAGCATTGGGATTCTCTGGCTCATGTCCCTGTGGCTTGGAAGGGGCAAATGGACGCTGATTTGAGCCGATTGCCTGCTCGTCAAGGACATGCCGATTTGGTTCAAATTTATAACCAAGCTGCCGACGCAAATGGGACACCTGCCTGGATGACAGCAACCTTCACGGAAAAAAACTACGTTTGGTTTAGTCTCAAGGAACCCGCAGTTTTGAACTCAACGGTTTTCTGGATCGAGAACCGAGGACGCCATGGCTACCCTTGGCTTGGGCGTAACCATTGCCTGGGACTAGAAGACGTCACGGCCTATTTTGCCGATGGTCTCAAAGCCTCGGTCGAACCCAATGCAATCAACCAGCAAGGAATCAAGACCGCCTTGGATCTATCGAAAAACAATCCTACTCAGATCCGTTACATTCAAGGGGTCGTTCGGGTTCCTGAATCATTTCAAGTAGTCAAAACCATCGAGTTTAGCCACGGTCAGATCACTCTGGTTTCTTCAGATGGTCAAAGAATCTCTGCTCCCGTAAACCATCAGTTTCTTCGGACGGGAGATCCGGGTCGCTCGAATTGACAATCCCATAGGACAATGACGATGTTTAGTACCATGCATATGAAGACCGCTTTCAGATTTACCTTCTTAGGCGCATTGACTTGTTCATTCGCAATCGCATTAAGTGCAGATCGAGCGATCGCACTGGCGGATGACCGTCCGAATATCCTGTTTATCTTCTCCGATGACCACGCTCAGGCGGCGATTTCGGCGTACGGATCGAAGGTCAACACAACGCCCCACTTGGATCGTATGGCCAACGAGGGAGCTCGATTCATCAACTCCTTTGTGACCAACTCGATTTGTACCCCTAGCCGTGCAACGCTCCTGACGGGGCAATACTCGCACCTCAATGGTGTCCCGGTTTTTAACCGCTTTGACGGTTCAAGGGATCACGTTGCCAAGCGATTGCAGCAAGCCGGATACCACACCGGGATGATCGGCAAGTGGCACCTTGGGAGCGATCCGACAGGTTTCGATCGCTGGATTGTCCTGCCTGGACAGGGGGCTTATTGGAACCCTCAATTTCTCGTCCAAGGACATAAATTGACGATCGAAGGCCACTGCACTGAAATCACAACGCAGTTGGGAATCGAGTTCCTCGATACTCGACCTACCGATAAGCCCTTCTTTCTAATGCTTCATCACAAAGCCCCTCACCGCGAGTGGGAGCCTGACACGAAGAACAAAGAAGCCTTTCGCAACCGAACGTTTCCAGAGCCAGCAACACTCTGGGATGATTATTCGACCCGTCCGAGTGCTCTTCCTGAAAACGAACAGACCATCGCTAAGGATCTAACTCGCCGAGATCTTAAGCTCACACCTCCTGAGGAACTCCAAGGCCAAGAACGAAACAAATGGCTTGGTGTCAAACCTACAAGCGTTCAAGTCGACGGCAAGACGCTCCAAGGAGAGGAACTTGTGCGTTGGAAGTACCAACGCTACATGCAAGACTACCTAGCATGTGTCCAGGGGGTCGACGATAGCATCGGTGCGATGCTCGATTATTTAGACAAAAAAGGATTGGCTAAGAACACGATGGTGATCTACACGGCTGACAACGGCTGGTACATGGGTGAACTCGGTATGTACGACAAGCGTTTCATGTACGAACCGGGCTTGCGATCACCCTTGATCATGCGAGGGCCTGGAATTCCAGCCGGTTCCACTCCCGAAGCGATGGTCGCAAATATCGATCTTGCTCCAACCTTTTTAGGCTTGGCCAAACTTGATGTTCCCGAGTCCATGCAAGGCAGATCGCTCTTGCCTGTACTTCAAGGCCACATGCCAAGTGATTGGCGCAAGTCCGTTTACTATCGGTACTACCATGACCCTGGCCATCATAATACGCGTGCTCACTACGGAGTCCGAACAGCGACGCACAAGTTGATTTACTATTGGCGAAAAGATACCTACGAATTGTTTGATCTTGCGAATGATCCAAACGAGCAAATCAATCTCTTGCACGATCCGCAATCTGCTAACAGGCCAGCCACCCAAGTTCTGTTTGAGGAGCTCAAATCCGAACTTATTCGCCTGCAAAGACAGTATCGAGACGACGGAAAGTACGCCGATCCGGAGACATGGCCAAAGGGTGGTTCGGATGGTCCTTTTGATGACAAAACCCCGCTTGGAAGAAAGACCGTGGCCGAAGCGATCGCGGTAGCTAAGGGGGCTTAGTTCCCCGGAAACCCCCATCTTGGGGGTTTTTTCAGTTTAATTGAGCTGTCTCGCAACATCTTGATGAATTTTCTGAAATAATCCTACCATCGCCTGACGATCGATTCCTTCGATGGTTAGACCCATCGTCGCTTGTCTTACTTCTTATTTTTTGTCTTGGGGTTCTTTCAATGACTATTCACCGTAGATCATCCGGTGCATGGCGATCGTCTCATCGTCTGCGCAGTGGTTTCACTTTGGTAGAACTTTTGGTCGTCATTGCGATCATAGGTGTTTTGGTTGGATTGCTCTTACCAGCGGTGCAAGCGGCGCGTGAGGCAGCTCGCCGAATGCAGTGCCAAAACAACTTCAAACAGCAAATCTTAGCCCTCCATAATTGTCACTCGGCCCTTAAGCGGTTTCCCCCACAATCCGGAAACTTCGGGGGAGCTTGGTATGCCCCTCTGTATTATCACATGCTTCCTTACATGGAGAACAATACAGTATGGACGATGGGCTCAACATGCGACCTAGCGGCTGCTGTTGGACAACAAACCCCAAACACATGGATTGATTTGGGATACACATGGCCCACGTGGGGGTCGGTGAACCCCAATAACGGGACTTGGCTTCGTCAAACCAGCATTCCTACATTTCGATGTCCAAGTGATGCAACCTTGGGGAACGGCTTGGATTGGACACCAGGGGATTCATCCTATGCGGGTAACTTCTTGGTCTTCGGGGGCGTAAACAACATCACGACAGTTTGCGGGGCGGCCGGTTACCCATGGGAAACCTGCTGGGATGGTAGGGCCAAGTTCTCGACGATCAAAGACGGGACTTCGCAAACAATCATGCTTGCAGAAAAGCTCTCTCGATGTGATGGTGCGGGTTCTCCGGGAGGCACATGGTGGATGCGAGGTATCTTCCGAATCGGAGGCACTGGTGGTTCGCAGCCAAATTCAGGTGTTCCGGTAGACAGTTATCCCGGTGATCGACTATCGGCTGTCTTTGGCGGGGGACGCGGTCGCGACGGTGTAATCTTCACCTATGGCATCGCATCGCGATTCCAAGTCAATCCGGCTTATCCGTTAAGAAACTCGACCAATGGAGGCCGTTGTGACCGACGTTTGGCTACCTCCCTACACTCACTGATGCAAGTCGCATACGCAGACGGATCGGTCACAGCGCTCTCAGGCACGATGGACTCGCAGATTTGGTTCTGGAGTTTGACACCAGATGGCGGAGATGTCGCTATTTTGCCTGAGTAGGAGGCTCCTCAGGAATTATTGTGGCCAGGAGTACCTTCTACTGGCAATCTTCGTACTCGTGCTCCTGCTCGTAATCGAAACCCTTCCGATAGAGTTTGGGCGACTAGACTATTGAAATTCCGCATCGATCAAAAACCTAATTCGTTAGCTCACTGAGCACGAGCAAACTGAGCACGAGCAAGGATTCACTGCGGCCAATTTATACTTACGTTTCACCCACAATAATTCCTGAAGAACCATTCGATGAAAAACTATCATTGCCTTGCGGTTGTCTCCCTCGTTTGTTTGTTGGTTGGATGTGAGCGTCCGCGGGGGCTAGTCGAAGGTGAAGTTCTCTTCGACAGCAAGCCACTGCCCGGAGGGATGCTGAGTTTCGTATCGATTGATGCCAAGAATAAGCTGAGCGTCGAAGGCTCTGCGGAGCTGGGGCGAGACGGAACCTTCAAGATCGATTTACCCGTTGGCGATGTGATGGTTGGAGTGGACAACCGCGAGTTTGAGCCGATGCCCGCAACGGGTCCGGCAAAACTTCCTGGTGACAATATCCCAGAGGATGTTCGCAAGAGCCTTTTGCAGAGCACCAAGGCGGCTTCGAAGGTCTCTGACCGTTGGGTCAAGCTCCCCGAGCAGTACTATTTGCCGGAGACCTCCGAGATCAAGATCAAGGTCAAGAAGGGATCGCAGAAGATCCAAATCGAGCTCAAACCAAACAATTAGGACCATACTTAGCAATAACAATTCTCGAAGATCCCAAAATGACTTGAGGATCCTATCGCTGCGCTTTGGAGGTTATAATCAGGATCGGTTGCCTGCCTCGTCAGGACGCAATTCAATCCACAACAGACCAAAGTCCAAACATGAGTCGTTCCTTGCACAAGTCCACAGCGGCATGGAGTTTTGCCGCTTGCATTGTTCTTTCAAATCAAGCCTTCGCCCAAAAAGTCGATCTCGCAGGCAAAGATCTTCAATGGGCTTGGAGCAACCAAGAGGTCGCACAGGCAGGCAAGGGGTTTTGGCCACAGTACCGTGGACCCAAAGGGGATGGCCTTGCCGACCCCACTTGCGATCCTGCGATCGAGTGGAGCGAATCGAAAAATATCGCTTGGAGAACCGACATACCAGGCAAAGCTTGGTCCTCGCCAGTAGTCTGGGGCGACAAGATCTGGCTGACCAATGCCGCCAACGATGGGCTGAGCATGTCTGTGCTTGCAATCGACCGCAACACCGGCAAGGTGCTGATCGATCGGGTGGTCTTTACCAACCAGGAAACGCAAAAGGACTACCACCAATTCAACTCCTATGGATCGCCGACCCCGGTGTGCGACGCGAGTCGAGTCTACGTCACCTTTGGAGCTTACGGAACGGCTGCCTTAAACCCCACCGATGCTTCGGTTCTATGGCAACGCCGCGATCTGCCTTGCAACCACTATCGTGGTGCAGGTGCCAGTCCGATTCTCTATGGCAACCTGTTGATCTTCAGCATGGACGGCTTTGATGTTCAGTACCTTGTCGCTCTCGATAAGAACACAGGCCAAACGGTTTGGAAACAAGACCGCTCCATCGACTATGGAACCAACGACGGCGATTGGAAGAAAGCTTACAGCACCCCCCATGTGATCGAGGTCAACGGCAAGCACCAATTGATCAGTCCAGCGGCGAAAGCAGTGATCGCTTACGATCCTGCAACGGGACAAGAACTTTGGAGAGTCCGTTACGACGAACACTCCAGCGCCATCCGTCCATTGTTCGATGGCAAGCATCTGTACATCAGTTCCGGGTTTAGCAAGGCAAAACTCTTGTCGATATCTCCCAATGGCGACGGCGACGTGACGACGAGCCATGTCCTGTGGCAAGCCACGCGCTCGATCGGTTGCAAACCCTCTCCTGTATTCTTAAATGGCAATATCTGCTCGCTTGAAGATCGAGGAGTGCTCACGGCCATGAATCCTGTTGACGGTGAAATCGTCTGGCAGAAACGTCTTGGGGGTGACTTTAGCAGTTCTCCTGTCGTTGCTAAAAACCGAATCTACTGCTTCGATGAACAAGGAAAAGGCCATGTGGTCGATGCCCAAGGCCAAGTGCTTGCCGAAAACACGCTCGATGCCGGTTGCCTTTCCTCACCGGCGATCGTCGGAAATGATTTGATCGTTCGTACTCGAACGAGCCTCTATTGTATCCGGGCATCCCAATAAGGCTCTTTGGAGAAAGAGCCGCAGCCCATAACTGCAAGCAAGCTGACCAGTGGTATTGCCGGTGCACGCATTCGCATGTTGCTCCAATAAACCGCGTGCACGCAGCAGAGGCTAAGTGCTAAGGTTAGAGCCGGGAGCCACAGGATTCGATGTTTACCATTGCTTCGCAAAAGGCTGTAGAGCCCTCTTAGGGCAGCGATACTGAACGCTGCATAGTAGAAACCTAGAGCCAGGGAGACTTTCGTGTCGGCTTGGCGTTTCGAAGGCCACCAAGCCCAGAGCCAGCCTTCGCGGATCAGACAGGCTTTGGCGAACATCGCAGGGCTCTTGCGAATCGACTCCCAAGCTAACTGATTCGCAAAGGTATCGAGTACGATTTCATCTGGAGAATCCTGGTTGAATTTTTCGAGTTGCTTCGATCGCCACCATGCGTGGAACCGATCCTCGTCCCACTCGCGGGATAGATCCGTCTTCCAATGCTCATAAAGAATCGGGTTATTTGCCAGGAGCAAAGTGTACCCGCCATGGGTTGTCGTCCAAACACCCTGGCCTAGTTGCAATTCGTTTCGTTTCCACCACGGAATCAAGACCAACAAACAACCGAGCAACAAGCAGCTTGCGCGAACAGGGCTACGGAATACTTCAGCAGCCCCCCAAAGAGCGCACCAAGCAACCGCTGTTGGTCGGCACAGGCAAGCAATACCCAAAGCAACTCCAAGGAGAATTCCTAGAATTACCGAGCGACCAAGAGACCGGGGTGTGAACCATCCTACCACGAGGGTCAGCCACCAGATTGCAATCGAGAGGAATGTGGCAGTGGTTTCAGTCATCACCAAAGTGGATTGGCGAATCAAAATCGGATCGATCAAGACAAGGGTCGAAGCAGCAAGACTCGGGCCTTGAGTCATGCCGAGTCGCTTTGCGATATCGAAGGTCATTGCGACGGACAAGCCACCTAGGAGTGCGTGCAATATCGCGATAGAAATATGGTCGGATTTCAATCCACCGAACCAACTTAGAAGCCAAGGGTAAAGCGGCGGTCGGTAGGCACTAGCCATCGGGATACCTTGAGGATTGATCAACCCAAAGGTGCCGGCATGGTAGATGGTTTGAGACAAACGACGATAAGCATCGGTGTCGGCTTCGAGACTGCTAATATTTACTAGTGAGATTCCAAGTCGGATCGCAAAAGCGATGACAAAAATCCATACGGCTGTGATACTCGCATTCGGAGTTTTTGAGGGCATGATCAAGAGCCTTGCGGTGACCAACCGGTCGCCGGTTGTCTCTCGACAGTACATGGCAAGCTTTGCAAGGCTTCGATCCGCTTTTTGGCAGCTAGCACATCTTGTTTGCCGACATGCGGGTCAAGCTTCAAACGAAAGTCGATCGACTCTCCACCCTGGAGATGCACGACTCTGCCATGATGTTCTTCGAATGTTTTGGTATTTGGAAAACCTGTGGCAGGTTCAATTCCAAGAACGTATCCGTCTTCGAGAGCCGCAGTGTTTTTCCAGAAGTTTACGACCGGTAGTGTGGATTGGTCGAAATGGACTGAATAACCTAGCGTTTCATCTCTATTGCAGAGCATCGCTTCAGTCCATCGGTCATGATCAGCTAAAGGTTCCGCATAATAAACCTCTTCGGCATAGCCGCTGGTAGGCCCCTGGCAAACGTTCCAGTCATCTACGCCTTGTGCCGCGCGGGAGTCTCTAGGAGCTAGTCGCTTTAAGGGTGCGATGATCTTGGAACCTGAATCAAGAAGACCTTGTCCGAGGTTGATATGGTAAAGCAGTTGCATCGACCCAGGGGTGCTTCGAAGGTTTCTGACGGTGTCTTGGATTTCAATCACTGACGATCCGGCGCGGAAACGGATTCGTGACTCGAGTGCAAGGGTGTATATCAAGAATCGAGATTCGATGACCGTGCCGATCACATCAAGAATCCCTTTCTGCGGATCAGCTTGGATCTTCAAATCGCTTACCGGTAGATTGGCGATACGACCATGAACCGGATGGATCACTTTGCCGCTGGAATCAAAATCTGGTGCACCATTGCTCAGCAGGCCACACCGCACGAGCAGTTCGTCGAAACCTTCTAGCCATCCGATCCCAGAAGGGTCACCGACAGGAACCAGTGCTGGGTGTACCGGGCCAGCGACAGGACTTTGCCAGCCGAATTCGATCCCCTGGACCCATGTCTTCCAAATACCCATTCCTCTGTTTGGCAGTAGTACCGTGCGCATAGAGTCGGTATCGATCGCCAAGCATTTCATGCCAAGCGATTTGCCAGAATTCCAACTAGACCACTCAAACCGAACTGGGCCGCTGTCTGTATCGAACTGTTCAAGGAGATCGTCACTGGGCTTATTGCAATTCAACTCCGATGAACGGTCTTGAGAGATCAAATCCCATTGAAGCATTGTTTCGATTCCTGATTACCTACAGAACATGAGTACAACGATCAGACTTTGAATTTGCTCGATCGACCGATTCCGTGAACTTCAAATCCGATTTTCGCAAGAGCCGTTTCATCGAGAATATTCCGCCCGTCGAAGATAAAGGCTGGCCGGAACATGTGTTCGTAGACTCGATTCATGTCGAGTTGTTTAAACTCATCCCATTCTGTCATCACGGCGATCGCATGCGCATTGCGGGCGGCTTGATAAGCGTCCGAAGCGACCGAAACATTCGTCTCGATGAGTCGCTTGTGCCGTGCTGAAACCTCCAAGGACTGGTCTTGGAAAACATAGTGCAGGTTATCTCGGATTTGCTTTTCGGAAACTCGTGGATCATAGATCACCAACCGAGCTCCCTCTTCGAGCAGATCGCGGCAAATATAAATCGCTGCAGATTCCCGCGTGTCGTTGGTGTCCTTCTTGAAAGCAAATCCCCAGATGGCGATCTGTTTGTCCGATACGGTATGGAACATCGTTCGGATGATTCGGGTCGAAAATCGTTTCTTCTGATAGTCATTCATCAAGACAACTTGTTCCCAATATTTGGCTACCTCTGATAAACCAAAATGTTCGCACAAGTAGACAAGATTGAGAATGTCTTTTTGGAAGCAAGAACCGCCGAACCCGACGGATGCTTTGAGAAATTTTGGGCCGATTCGTGAATCGGTGCCGATCGCTCTAGCCACTTCGTCGACATCCGCACCGGTGGCTTCGCACAATGCCGAAATAGCATTGATTGAGGATACCCTTTGAGCAAGAAACGCATTGGCAGTAAGTTTCGAAAGTTCGCTACTCCATAAATTTGTCGTTAGAATCTTTTGGCGAGGGATCCAACGCTGATAGACCTGAGCCAACCGCTCGATAGCTTCCGAGGATTCTCCCCCGATCAAAACTCGATCAGGAGCAAGTAGATCCGAGACTGCGGTTCCTTCGGCCAAAAACTCTGGGTTGCTCAGAACGTCAAAGGTAGCTCCGCTGGAGGTGCTATTGAGAATTCGTTTCACCGCTTCGGCAGTACGAACCGGTAGTGTCGATTTCTCGACAACGATCTTGTGCCCCTGGGAGCACTCAGCGATCTTCCGGGCACATTTCTCGACGAATTCCAAATTAGCCGCCCGCCCGGCACCGACCCCATGGGTTTTCGTCGGCGTATTGACCGAGATGAAGATCATGTCCGAGCGACGTATGCCACCTTCGACATCGGTCGAAAAGGTCAAGTTCCGACCGCGGGCTTCCTCGACGACTTCCTTGAGGCCCGGCTCATAGACTGGCAGTACATTGGAATTCCACTGGTCGATTCTCGATTGGTTCAAATCGACAACCGTCACGTGGATATCTGGGCACTGTTTGGCGATCATTGCCATCGTCGGACCGCCGACGTAACCGGCACCGATGCAGCAAATACGAAGAGGATTGGCGGTGGAATTCATGTTCAAAAACAGTAGAGATTAGGGTTGGTCACCTAGTATGATTCTCGATCCCAATTTGAATAGGCATTTTCGGAGAGAAATCATCGAGGTTGCTTTGTAAAAAATTCCTAAGCCAAACGGAAGTTTTTACAAAAAGCCGCCGTGAAAAACTGGTTTTTCCATCTCAAAGAGCCCCCCAATTTACCTAGACGCTTCAAAGTGAAACTGTAAAAAGCTTTTTCGAGTTTGGCACGGTTGTTGCGGCTTATGGGTTCGTCGAGTCTCAAACGAGCTCTCGATTGTCCGACACAAGGAAGTCCCGTGATCTTAGTGGCGTCGAACCCCAGCAACCCTGGATAAACC
>JBJSXX010000326.1:0-2971 GCA_046086605.1 Pirellula sp.
TGGCCCAAAAGAGGGCTCGTTCCGCGTGTACCGTGGCGGCAGTTGGTATGACGAGGCCGCGTATTGTCGGTCGGCGTACCGACTCAGGTTCAACCCGTCGGACCGCTCCCTCTTCAACGGCGGCGGCTTTCGCGTTGCCCTGAGTTCCTCCGAGATCCCCGAGTCGCAGGAGCCGGTACACAAACAAAGGTAAGCGAAGCGAGTGGTCGTAGGCGTCAAGCGAGACAGGGCAGTTTGTCCATTCGGTACATTTGCGTATACTGAGCAGAGGCCAAATGAGAGGAGATCAGGATGGAGCAGTCTGAAATCGAACTTGAATACGAACGTCGCTGGAAAGCGATGTCACCCGCAGAGAAGGTAGCTCGAAGCGCTGCAATGTTGGCCTGGACACGCCAACAGATGGCTATTCGGATTCGAAACACTCAGCCGAGTCTGTCGGACGAAGAGGTGAGGTTGCACGTAGCTTTGCAACTCTACGAGCGCGAGCCCGAAGTGGTCAGACTGATCCAGGAACAGCTTGCCCATGTTTCCGGTTGAAGCATTCGAGAACACGATCGGCAAGTTTGTGGCAATCGCAGAAGCGATCGGACTGCCTTTCCATATTACCGGCGGCTCAATCAGTTCAGCCTATGGCGAGCCTCGCTTGACGCAAGACATCGATATCGTTGTTTCTCCAGATGTGGCAAGGATCCGCATTGAGGACCTGATAAACCAACTGGTCCGCTCTGACTTTCTATTCACTGAGCGGGTTCTACGGCAGGCGGTTCAAACCGGCAATCTGTTCCAGCTATTGGACAAGACGGAAAGCTTGAAGTTGCAACGGTCTCAGACCATGGAATTGTTTCCCGGTGTTTTCCTGCCGGTTGTCTCTCGCACCGATGCAGCGATTTCCAAACTCATCTGGATCGACAAAGGAAGCCGCCGTGACTTTCGTAGCATCTTTCGGAGTGCCTCGGAGAGCCAGCAAAGAGACATTCGAGCCCAAGCTGAGATAACGCGGCTGACGGAATTGCTCGAAGAGGTACTCAGCGAATCCGATGAAATCCGCTGATTCGATACGTCATTTGTTCATCAACCCTGCAATTGCATCATTCCTTGTAAATGTGATTCATGAACTTATGTCCGTCTCCGAGTCTCAGAAATCCTTATTGAAGAGCGTTGCCGAAAATGATTTCGAGCCGTTTCCGCGCCTTGGCGTCGGAATTCGCCTCTTTTCATGGAGCAAAACGTCGACAACGACATTCCAACTAGACCGCCGGAATGAAGTACCGGGGCAAATTCCCAAGCAATAAATCCGACGCGCGCCGGGTCAGAAACAAGCAGTTTTTCAAGCAATGCAAGCGCCACGCAGGGAGCACGCAACGTGAAACGAAAGAATCGAAAAACCTACAAAAACACTGGCGTTTTTCAACTTTTGTTATCGTTTGGAGTGGAGGATAACGGACTTGAACCGATGACCTTTTGCATGCCATGCAAACGCTCTCCCAACTGAGCTAATCCCCCGCTGAGTCATGCCAAGGCCAATCAAGACCTTGGCATGGTTCGACTCACCACAAAAAAGAAGAAGCTGTTCCTCGCTTCGGGGTCGTCGAGCAGTGACAAAAAATTATCGGATGGCTCTGGAATTGTCAAGGCAACCTGGTGGTGGCTTTGGGTTTCGACCTTGATGCAGGCCTACCGGATCTGATATCTACCCACCGGCATCGCTCTGTTGTCGAATCCAACTTTATTCGTTTGCCCAGGAAACCAAAGGAAATGCCTTTTGCAATCTACCTCCGGCAATCGCTAAACCTCAGCCACTCGGGCCGTTGGATAGCTTGCAGTCTGTGGATTGCAACGGCCAGCATCAGCCTGGGGCAAGCCCCTGGCGGAGGCTCCTCAGGTGGATTGCCAGCATTCAATGAGCCGACGTTTCGCGAGCGGCTCTACGAAGCCGGTGGGATCGCGGATCGGGAAGTGCACAACGGGAAAGCCATCGTCGCTCTGAGCATCGAAGGCAATCAGACGGTCTCTGAGAGTTTCATTCTGTCCCAGATGCAGTCTCGCGAGGACCGACCGTTCGACAAGGAGACCTTTAACCGCGATATGGGTGCCTTGTACCGAACGAATCTCTTCCGCAAGATCGACTCGTACATCGACGAGACCCCCGAAGGGGTTCGACTAAGACTCCTTATCTCCGAGCGACCGATCATTCGATCTGTCGAGTTTCTAGGAAACGAACGGATGAATGAAGGGCCTTTGAAAAAGCATGCGATGCTCACCAAAGGCGACGCGTTGGATCCGATCAGTGTCAATTCGGCGAAAGGTCGCTTGATCGAACTCTACAAAGACAAAGGGATGAATCAGGTTGATATCCAGGTCGTCAAAGGCCTCAGGACCGGTGATCGCGATGTTCATTTCTTGATCAACGAAGGCCCTGTCGAGAGGATCAACTCGATCGAGTTTGTCGGCAATAGCGAGTTTGGTAGCGACCTGCTCAAAGCGCGTATCAAGAGCAGGGATGCTCGCAGTGGTCTGACAAAATACATTGGGAATATCTGCTCGGATTTGAAACTCGATGAAGATCGTGAGAATCTGCTGGGCTACTATCGGTCTTTAGGGTACTTCGATGCCAAGGTCGATTATCAAAAGAGCTATAACCTCGATGGAGATTTCGTCGATGTGGCTTTTGTGATCTACGAAGGGGAGCGGTACCATGTCGCCTCGGTGTCGATCGCAGGTACCGAGCGATACGACGCTCAAGAGCTTCTGCCCAGCATGAAGCTCAAGGCTGACGAGCCTTTTTTGCTGAACAAAAAACTTCTCGATGAACGCTTTCTTTTAGATGTTTACGGTGCGCAAGGGCATATCTTCTGTGAGGTCGAAGGCGAGGTGGTTTACCAGCCCGACAAGCACATGGTGGATATCGTCTACAAGGTCAAAGAGGGGGATGTGTACCGGGCTAGCGATATTCGGGTGCACATCGACGGGG
>JBJSXX010000327.1:0-3510 GCA_046086605.1 Pirellula sp.
AGAAGACGACAAGGAGTTTTTCGAGAAGAAGGTCAGGCCGATTTTTGCTGAGCGATGTTGGTCGTGTCATAGCGGCCAAGCTGGAGAGTCCAAAGGTAGTTTGCGACTCGATCATATCGAACTGATCCAAAAGGGTGGAGATTCTGGGCCGGCACTCGTGGCCCGAGATGTGGAGGCGAGCTTGATCTACCAAGCGGTCTCCTACAAAGGGTATGAGATGCCCCCCGATGGCCGACTGCCACAGGAGCAAGTCGATACGATCAAAGAGTGGATCGCCCGGGGTGCTTACTGGCCCGATGAACCTCTGCCAGAGTTCAAAGAGCCTCAGGAAGCCTTTGATTTGGAAACAAGAAGACAGACGCATTGGGTCTGGAGTCCTCGTGCTAAAGTGGCAGTTCCAACGCTTGCTTCGGATTCATGGTCGCAGCAACTTGCCGACGTTCTGGTGTTGCAGAAACTCCAGGAGCAAGGGCTTGAGCCGAGCGAGCAAGCACCTCGATCGACCTTGGTGCGTCGCGTGTACTTGGACTTGATCGGGATCCCACCGACGCCTGAGGAGTTGCAAGAGGCCATCGAATCGACGGATCCGCAGTGGTACGCTAAGTTGGTGGATTCGCTACTTGCTAATCCTGGTTTTGGAGTCAGGTGGGCTAGGCACTGGCTCGATTTGACCAGATTTGCCCAATCGCGAGGTCATGAATTCGATGAAGATATCCCTTCGGCAGAGCCCTATCGGGATTACATCGTCCGAGCGCTCAATGCCGATGTTCCTTACGATCAATTCCTGATCGAACACGTCGCTGGAGATATGCTCCCGAGCCCGCGAGTCCATCCGATGCTCGGTTGGAACGAGTCGATACTGGGGACCGGTTTTTGGCATCTTGGAGACTGGGTGCATTCACCGGTCGACACACGCAAGGATGAGACTGATCGGTTCGATAACATGGTCGACGTTTTCAGCAAGACTTTTCTCGGAATGACCGTTGCTTGTGCACGCTGTCACGATCACAAGTTCGATGCGATCGCACAAGACGACTACTACGCGTTGTACGGATACTTAAAGAGCAGTGATTATAGGCTTGTTCGTTTTGAAACCGATCTGCAGCACCGTAGCATCGCTAGCCAAAGAGACGAAAAACGAAGGCTGCTCGAAGGCCAAGCCAGGAAGCTTGCCGATGGTCTTATTCACAGCACGGTTGCAATTGAGCAGTCCCAGACAGAGAGCAATCCGGGGTTGCTGAAGGCGGTCACCCAGACGGCCGAGCAGATCGCAATTCTTCAACGATTTGCCACATCGCTTGTGAGTCCAAAAGATCCAAGTGTCATTTTTGATGCAAGAGATCCGGATCCAGCACTTTGGCAGTCCGATAGCGTGATCTATGGCTCGGGGCCTTGTCTTCCCGGTTCGTTCTCTGCGGAGATCGCTTCGGAGACTCCGTCTTGGAAGGTCAATGCGATGGCCGAAGCTCGTCGAGATCCATTTTGGAATCCGATGGCTCAGACTTCGCATGGCGTCAATCGGCAGAATCGCCAGAACCAAATCAATGAGGCCGGCAAAATTCTTCCGACGCGTAAGTTTGCGGTCAAGACCGGAAAGGTATCCTATTTGGTTCGAGGGTCGTTTCGAGCCTTTGCCAGTGTTGATTCGCACCGGCTCATCGCGGGCCCATTGCATGGCGAAACGATTTTCGAAAATGGAGGCCCTGACAACGAGTATCGATGGGTCACTCAATCGCTCGATCGGTATCGGGGGAAAACGATCCACTTGGAGCTTTCGCCGATCCAGGACAAGCCCTTTGCATTGGTGCAGATCATCGACGGCCCAGCACCGGCGGTTGCAGCTAAGCCTGCGATCGATCCGATGACTGCTGTGCAGTTGTGGAATCGCAGCCGAGAGCTAGCACTGGCGAGGATTGAAGATCCTGCTCGGGAACTTAGCGCAAGCGAGTCAGTCCAAGTTGGTCTTTGGACACAAGGGGTTTTGGATCATTCAAGGGAGTTAGGGTCCCAGATTTTTGCAACGCTTAGCGATCAGCTTGGTCAGGCACTCGAAGGTCTCTCGTCGACGGCCATGGAAGTCAGATCGTTCGATGCAGAGTTGGCAAAGAAGGTAGCTTGGCATTCCCAGTTAGCGTTAGCCATGCGGGATGGCGATGGCATCAACGATTCGGTATTGATACGAGGCAATCATCTCAAACCTGGTGCTCAGGTTCCGCGACGAAATCTCACGGCCTTGGGGGGTAAGCAAAATGAGTACCATGGGATCGGAAGTGGCCGAATGGCGTTGGCTCGGCAGTTGGTAGATCCTAGCAATCCATTGGTGGCTCGCGTGGCGGTCAATCGTCTGTGGCATCATTTACTCGGAAGAGGAATTGTTCCGACGACCGATGATTTTGGGGTGTTGGGGATCAGGCCAACGCATCCAGAGTTGCTCGATGCCTTGGCCGAGGAGTTCGTGCAAGGTGGCTGGTCGCTCAAGACGATGATTCGCTCGATTTGCTTGTCGAGTGTGTATCGGCAGGATTCGCGTCCGAGCCAAATGGCACGTGAGAAGGATCCTGGCAATCGATGGTTATCGCATGCACGCGTAAGGAGGCTTGAGTCCGAATCGATCCGCGACACGTTGCTCTCTGTCAGTGGGGAGTTGGATCATCGCGGGACGACGGCGGACGTACCGAGCATTCCTGTTCATTTGACGGAGTTTCTCGAGGGTCGGGGACGACCCGGCCGCAACGGGCCTTTGGATGGTGCCGGCAAGCGGAGTTTGTACTTGGAGGTGCGTCGTAATTTTCTCAATCCGATGATGTCGACCTTTGATACACCCAATCCGTTTAGCAGTATGGGGCGAAGGAATGTATCGAATGTGCCCGCCCAATCGCTTATCTTACTCAATGATCCTTTGGTGCATCAGTTGGCCGACCGTTGGTCGGATCGGATTTTGCGGGAGCACACAAGCGATGCGGATCGGATCCGAATCATGTGGTTGTCCGCTTTTTCGAGGGATCCAACCAGTTTGGAAATAGAACTGATGGATCGTTTTGTGCACTCGCCGGATTTCGCGACTCCTAAAGATGCTTATCGGTCCCTTGCGCACATGCTCATGAACAACAAAGAAGCCATCTATCGATTCTGATCCTGATTCAAATTATGGTTTTCAAGAAATTTATGTGGTTCAAACATGCGGTGTTTAGGCAAGTGATCCCGTGCCAGTAATCGAAAGACGCTTGTGGCAAACGACACATGATTCAATCTCGACAGTATTCGCTTGGGACGATGTTTCTGGGAGTGATTTACATAGGATTGCTGACCGAGGGGTTTCGTCGACAGCATTGGTTGATGACACCAATCATCTTGATATCGGCTCAGGTGCTATTGTCGGTATGGTTGGTGTTGGTATTTGGGATCAAAGAGCACATCGCTGCCCGATGGGTTGCTTGGGTTTTCTGGGGCCAGATGATATTGGCTGCAAGCATGGATTCCCTGTATCTGCTTGCTTTTGCCCCAGATCGC
>JBJSXX010000328.1:0-9144 GCA_046086605.1 Pirellula sp.
CTTTGCACGTCCCCTGGGGACAGGCACGCGGCGAATCGTCGGTATATTTTGCTAGCTTTCAGTGACTGGTAAACATGTGCCTGTCCCCAGTAGGCGCCTCGCTCGTTTGCTAGCATTTCCAGGCGCGTGCTTGCGGGGGACAGGCACGCGGTGAACATGTCGGTAGATTTAGCTAGCAAATCTTTGCTTCGCAAAAGCGATAAATCCAAGCTGCTATCCTGCAAGCAACTTAGCACCGTGAAGCGACTCGCATGCGGCCACCACACTCTCAACTACCTTGTCGGCCTGCTGACTGCGAAGGGTCTCGGTATCACTCTGGATCGTCAAGGTAAGCAATATCCGCTTCTTGCCTTCCCCATCTCGCTTGGGATCTCGATAAATCTCTCTAAATGCAACCACTTTGCACAATTCCCCAGCCGCACCCGAAATCGTCGAACTTATCTTGCTCCAGTTGAGTGTCTCATCGACAACGAAATTCAAATCCCGGAGTATCGCCGGGTAGGGACTCAAGGGTCGAAGCTTCGGAATCGCTCTGGCCGATACCAAAAGCCTATCCAGATCCAATTCCCCGATCGCTACTGCTCCATCGATCTTGACCGACTGCGCAAGCGATTTACTTAGCGATCCTACCCAGCCAAGCACGGTGTCTTGGACGAACCATGCTACACCAGTCCCCTTTTCAATAAAATCAAAGTCAATCAAACGCTCTTGTACCGGTGGGCCCTCCTGCCCCCAAACCCGTGCAAGGATTTCCTCAAAGACTCCGCGTATCAACCGAGGGTCGCTTTCACTAATACAACCAAGATTGTTCTGCTCCTTGGGCAAACGATCGACTTGAGACAGATAGACGTTTGCCGTTTCAAACAACCTTACATCTCGATTCGATTGCGCCTGGTTGTGAAGACGCGCTGCAATAAGACTCGGTACAAGAGACCGTCTCAAGTGGCTAGCCCCCTCTAGCAAAGGCATCCATGTGCTCAATGGCTCGATCGTTGTCCATGGAGATATTCGATCAATAGGTGTTTTTCCAATGAGACTCGGGTTTAACGTTTCACTAAAACCCGCAGCACATGCTACCGCACGCACCGTGGCCATCATGGTGTCCTTGGGCCGACGTGCCGACGATACCATCGGAACCATCGCATCCTCCGGGATCCTGTCATATCCATAGATCCGAGCAACCTCCTCAATCAAATCCGCTTCGCGCGCCAGATCTTGTCGGAATGATGGGGCAAGCACTTCAAGGGTTTCTTGCTCGGCCCGAACTTTACACCCCAAACGAGATAGGATTTCTGCACACTGCGACCAAGGCACTTCGATCCCTAATACCTGAACAACTCTAGATCGCCTGAGTCGCACTTGTGCTAATGGCTTAGCCTCTGGATTAGTATCAACAAACCCATCGAGCAACTTACCTCCGGCAAATTCCAATATCCACTGACAACATCGTTTCGAGGCCCAATCCAATCCATTTGGATCGATATGACGTTCGAATCGATGGGAGGAAGGTGAGTGAAGCTTGAGTTTCCTGGCCGTTCGACGAATTCCCATCGGTACGAATGACGCTGCTTCAATCAGTAGGTCCACTGTCGATTCGGAAACTTCACTATCAACTCCGCCCATGACCCCGCCTAGAGCCAACGGTCGCTTATCATCAGCGATCACAACCATTTGTGCATCGAGCGAATAATTGCGATGATCGATCGCTTGGAAGTTCTCTTTGTCAACTGCAGGTCGGATAATGATCTGTCTGGATCCGACCTTCGCGAGGTCGAACGCATGCAACGGTTGACCACATTCCATCATCACATAATTGGTTGCATCGACGACATTATTGATCGGACGAATACCGATGGCTCGCAACCTTTTGGCAAACCACTCTGGGCTAGGTCCAACCTTGATCCCACGGATAACTCTTGCGGTATAGCGTGGACAAGCGTCCGTGAAACGATTCTCCACTTTCAAAACTTCATGCACGGACTCTTTGGATATCTCAAGCACAGGGTCTGGCATCTGAAGCGGCAAGGAGTACAGAACCGACGCTTCTCTGGCTATGCCAATGTGCCCCAGACAATCCGCACGATTGCTGGTGACCTCTAAATCGATCACCGAGTCGCCTTCAACATCATGGGTGCTCTCATGATTGAGCCCAGAGAGAGCCCATCGATCCACTACCTTTTCAATCGGCTGATCGAGTTTGACGTAATCAGACAGCCATTCCCATGAAATCAACATGACTTAACCCGTGTGGTGATCAGTTGGCAAACTGGCTCAAAAAACGAACATCACTTCGGTAAAGATCTCGGATATCGGTGATCCCGAAACGTCGCATGCATAGGCGCTCAACACCTAAACCAAAAGCGAAACCCGACCAAGCCTCTGGGTCAATTCCCACGGCTTGGAATACATTAGGGTCAACCATTCCAGCGCCACCAAACTCAACCCACTGACCATTCCACCAGTAATCGACTTCAACACTCGGTTCAGTGAAAGGGAAAAACGATGGTCGAAAACGGATACTGACATCCCCACCCAGATAGCTCGTGGCAAACAATCGCAAAACACTTTTTAGTTGTGACATGGTCACATTGCGATCGACCCACAGACCCTCCATCTGATGAAACATCGGGAAGTGGGTCGCATCGGGCGCATCAGGTCGATATACACGACCAAGCGATATAATTCGAAGTGGAAGCGATTGGGTTTCCATCACTCGAATCTGAACCGTACTGGTCTGACTTCGAAGCAAGCGTGGTTCTGGTGCCTGACCCGACCGATCCGCTGATGGGGAGGCAGACTTGGCCACGGCTAAATAAAAATTGTCTAACGGATCTCGCGCCGGATGATCCTCTGGGATGTTCAATGCGACGAAGTTGTGCCAAGGGTCTTCAATCTCAGGACCTTCGGTCACATTGAATCCCAACCGCCCCATGATCTCTTTGAGATGCTCAAGCGTTTGGGTAATCGGATGGATCGTACCAATTCGATGACGTAACCCGGGTAGCGTTGGATCGAAAACAACTCCCGAAGCCTGTTTAGATACGCCTGACCCGAGCCTCAAAGATGCTTCCGCTAGCGCTGCTTCAATACCGTCTCTAACTTCGTTGAATTTTTTGCCGGCGGCTGGCTTGTCGTTGACACCAATCGATCCCAAGAGCTTTTGCACGCTCTTCAACGCACCGCTTTTGGCACCGGTATACTTGACCCGAAGTTGCTCCAACTCCTCTGCGGACTGCACCACCGACAAGCATGCGCAAGCTTCCTCGAGCATGCTGTCCAATGCAGTTACGAATTGATCCAGCGCCATAGAATCCGCCGGTTTTGCTTAGGCCGACTTGTTGTTCTTCGACAAGGCGTCTTTGACTGCAGCAACGACGACTTCGAAACCGCTCGGATCGTTGATCGCCATCTCCGAGAGTTGCTTGCGATCGATTTCGATGTTCGCAAGGTTCAACCCGTCGATGAACTGGCTGTAACGAAGTCCGTGCAACCGTGCAGCAGCATTAAGACGAATGATCCACAATCGACGGAAATCTCGACGTCGACGACGTCGATCGCGGTAAGCAAAACGGCCAGCGCGAACCAAGTTCTCTTTGGCGGTTCGATAAAGCCTACGACGACCGCCTACATAACCCTCGGCGCGCTGAAACATGCGCCTCTTGGCCTGACGGCGTGCTGAACCCTTACGTGTTCTCATCGAAATTCAATCTCATCTTCTGGAGCGACTCAGGTCTCCGCACTCACTTGAGGATCGTCAGCTTTGGACGACCAACCCACCGGCCTAGATGGGGAAAACGTGCAGAAGTTGTTACCCAGACGCTTGGTACTACGAAATAAGGCCGTTAATTAGTAGCTATTGCCCCGCAAAGCATCCACGATGGCTCGAGTCAAATTCGGCTCAAGCACTCTGGTGCCTCGAAGCTGTCGGATCTTCTTAGCCGGCTTGCTGATGGCCAAGTGGCTGGTTCCACACTTGCGATGCTTGACCTTGCCCGTAGCAGTCAATCGGAAGCGCTTCTTGGTCGATTTGTGTGTCTTTTGTTTGGTCATGGCAAAGCAAACCTTTTGGCTGGTCGTGCTGGCGGCTTGGAGCACCGCAGCATCTTGGTTCAGTTGAGGTCAAAAGTGTAGCCGGAATCAGGCAGGTATCCAAGGGGAAAAACTCGGATTCCTAGGAATCAGGGGCCGGGCGTTGCAGACCGCCATCTGTCCTTCAGGCGGCACTCTGGAATTCGGTCTCGTTTCCCGATTCGGTCGCATTGTGTCCGGAGTCGAAGCGTCGGCGGGCTTTGTGCCTAAAAATCAAGAAAAACCTTGAGAAAAAACCATGCTTGGTGGTTTTCGGATCAAAAACACATCCCAAAGGCCCAGCTAAAATCGCAGGCAATAAAACCAACTCGGCGATCACCCCGGCAACAAGAATCGTAAGCATCAACCAGCCGAATCGCTGTGTCGGTGTAAAAGTGCTAAACGCAAATACCGAGAGCCCAAGCCCGCTGATGCACGCAGCTTGGAGGGTCGGAGTTCCGCACTGCTTATAAGAAGCAATAATCGCGGCCCGACGATCCTTCAATTGCAATACATTGCCTCGGAACCAAGACAAAAAGTGGATCGTATCGTCAACCGCCACTCCCAGGGCAATACTGGCTGTCATCATCGAGCCAATATCGATGGCAATCCCCATCCAGCCCATGAGGCCGAAGATGAATATGACCGGAACGACGTTGGGGATCATCGCTACCAAGCCAGCACGGAAACTCCTGGAAACAAAAATCATCAGCGGAGTAATGGTCAAAAATGACCAAAGGGTGCTCTCCATCAAACTGGTCAATAACGCTCGCTGGGCCTTGTAAACGATGGGAACTACACCTGTAAAAACCGAAGCAACCCACTGTTTGGGCTGCAGTGGATCGCGCCCCTCTAAGTCGATGATCTTGCTAAGCGCAGTCTCGAGTGTGCGAACCTCGTTGTTCGAAAAGGCCCCGGCCAACACGATCGCGTCGTAATCTTCGAGTTCCTGCAATTGAACAAGTGGCATCGATTTCGAATCGATACTGGCTCTGGCTACCTTCAATCTTGCGTTCTTGAGCAAATTGGAAATCTCATCGGCTCGTGCCTTGCCAGCAGTGAAAGCCTCGCCGCTTGGACCATCGATTACCTCAGGATCCCACAAAATCACCTTCTTGCCGACAAACTTGGTATCTCCACTCCAAGCCGCCAGTCGTCGGAGTATCTGCACTCGGTCGCTTTGCGCTTGGAGGACAGGTTGAACGACTTCATGCAATTCGTGGACAAACTGACCGTAATCGACCCCTTCAAAGGCCGCTACCCGCAGACTGATCCTCCAGAGCTCGTTCCCGGTATCGGGATCGACCCTCAAGAAACCGGACTTCATAAAGTCCTCTCTCTTGGACTCAAGCGTCGAGTTGTAGACGCTCCGCTCGATCATCTTCTTGGTGCTTGAGCCATTGGTAGGGAGGGAAGGAGCAAAGGTTGCTGCCGATAAGCTTCGGCCCACCCAGCCCAAGGCATCTTCTCCGAAACGCTTCTGAATCGCCTCTTGCACCCGAAGGGTTGTCTCCATTCGCTCCAAGAAACTCAGCTTGCCAATCTCTTCTGGTGTAACCTCTTCAGATCCTTGCGAACTAGCAGGAACGCTGGTCGCCAAGCTGGCAGGATCGAACTCAAGTACGATCTCCATAGGCACCAGTTTTCCGAGGTGTGTCTCAAGCCAACGGTAGTCCTTCAATATTCGAGCTTGCGAGTCGAAAAGCTCCAAAAGATCGATGCTTGTTCGAATCCTAAAGAGACCTAGCCCAACTGCACCGCAGAAGACCATGCTGGCCAGAGCAACACCGACATGGTTTCGGACGATAAAGCCCGAGAATACTCCCCAAAATCGCTCGCTAAAGGATTCCTTGACCTGGGCTTGATCGTTAAGCAGAGCTTGGGGAGCGGTCTTAGCCGCCAATTCCTCGGGGCTCAACTCCCATCTTTTAGCGTAACGGATTAGGTGCAACGTTGCCGGCAAAAGCAAAAACAAGACAACGTTCAGGATCATTACCCCTGAAGCCGAGTAGAGCCCGAATTTCCGAATCGGCACCAACTCGCTTGAACATAGCGACAAAAGCCCAAAGGCCGTCGTTATGGAGCACAACACCGCAGGTTTTAATGCATGGATCACTGCCCGTTCGGTCGAACCCTTGAGGCCACCCTCTCGCACGGCGTCTTGATAGTAATTGATGAAGTGAACCGCTCCGGAAATAGCCAGAACGTAAACCAACGAAGGCATCGACAGAACAATCGCGTCGACCGTCTCGCCCGTGGCCCAGATCATCCCTAATGCCGCAGCCGCGCTGGTTACCGAGCAAAGGAAAACAATCCATGTCAGCAGCAGACTTCTTAGCGACCACCAAGCCAAAAACAGACCTAAGATGCCCGAAAAGCCCGCAAGCCGTACCAGCGTTCGCTCACCTTCTTCGTCGATTGAAATATTGTCGACCGGCGGTCCCCCAAGATGCAAATCCGCATCCGGAATACCCACCCGGTCAATAAGCCTTCTCAATACCCCCGGCGGAATGTTAGGCCTAAAGATTCGTTTTTGTCCGTGACCCAATACCGGCTTGAGCTTTCCCGAAGTGCTCGGATCGAGCGAAACAATAACACAGGTTTGCCGTCCGTCGGGGCCCAAGATCGCTCCCTTGAGTCTCTCGACAGCCTCTTGATGCCCCAAAGCATGTTGGCCGGTGGTGAGCTGATCCAAAAGCGTTCTGGCCGATTGAGCCGACTTGAAATACTTTTTGGCCTCCACCGCATCGATGTCTTTTGGGTCGACCTGCTCGGGAGCCACCAGACTGATCAGCTCGGAGATCCTTGGGTCATCTTGGTTTGGATCTGCCGGATCCTCGCCGATCGTGCAACCGTCCCAACTGACGATAATGAATTGATCGGAGGGAAAGTTCTTCCGAAACTTGGCTAGCTCATCGGTTTCCCGATACGACTTCGGAAGCCAGTCCTCGACCTTATTGACATTGCTCTGTACCGCTTGGCCAGCCCCGTAGTATGCAAACGGAACGCAAGACAAACTCACCAACAGGACCAACCAGCCCCATCGGTCGTAGAATGTTTTGCCGCTACTTGAGGAGTTCTGCACTTCTTCGCCTAGATCGATTCTTTAGGGGTCGCCTAGTTGGACTCTTTAGGGCTAAAGCTTACTTGCGAACGCAAGAACTTGGCTGGCGTTTTTTCACGACAAATTGTCAATCGACAGCCGACGAGGGAATCGAGTTTACAAAACCCAAAGCGATTTCCATAGTTTGAAAACCCGCAAAGGTGGAGTTTTTCCCAAAGTGGGCAGTTTTAGGGGTGTCAGGCAAAATGTACCGTTTTGGTCATTTGATCCTTCATCCAGGAGGGGTTTTTATTCCCCCTAACCCGTTTTCCATCGGCTAAAGCAGGCGCAATTGTAGAGAAAAACCCCCTGTCACCTGCTCCTTGGCCAACTTTCCGGCTATAAGATTCGCGTATGCAGCCACAGCTTGCATCAAAAAAACGATTTTACTTCCCTTTGGTCTCGCAAAAAGGATCTTGCTTTTACTCGACGTTTTTCCGACGATCCTTGCTCGCAAGCAACACTTCTCTCAAACACACGGATGTGCCCTATGACGAGCTACGGACCCTATGTCCCCTACTGGTTCGAAGCCTTCTCGCAGTGCATTCCCTGGATCGTTCCAATCCTTGCACTTACTGGCCTCTGGATCGCTAGGCTCTGCGAGGACACCAGGATCCGAAGCGCCGCAGAAGCGTGCTACTTTGGAGCGATGGTCGTCGCCTCGATGATCACCCTGCATACAATCCTTGCCGATGACAACTGCTGGCTCTTGCACACATCCAGCCTCGGTCTGATGATTCTAGGAGCGATTTTCCCCCACCACATGCTCGAGAATTCGGCCCACGAAAGCGTCAGCGAGAACAACTTGAGCGATGCCCCAACCCGATAACTTGCCAAGTGCCCCTCGTTTGGCTTACATCCTTGCAGGTGGTCAAAGTTCTCGGTTTGGATCGAGCAAAGCTCTCGCGTGTATCGATGGTCGACCTCAGATTCAGCGATTGGCTGCTCAACTCATCGCCGATGATTGGCAAGCGGTTGCTATCTCCCAAACCGCGATGGAATTCGAATCGCTAGGAATCCGAACCGTTGCGGACATCGAACCGGATCAAGGTCCCGTGGCGGGAATCCTCTCAGGGATGCTTGATTCACCAGCCAATGACCGATCCGCGTCGCCTTGGGCTTTATTCACCACTTGCGATCTTTGGCTATGGAATCCCCTCTGGAGCAAACTGCTTGTTCCTGACCAAATGATCCCTGAACCAAAAGGGCTGTTGCACTATTTTCGGTCGAGTGTTCAAGCCGGCACGGCTGAAACGAACCCATTTGTTCCGTTCCCATGCGCGATCCACCAAGATGCCTTGCCCACGGTTCAACGCGCTTGGCAAGCTGGTTGCCGTTCGATGCGAGAACTCATTGCAATCTTCGGTTCCTCAGCGATCGCCCAAGTGATTTCGACGGACCTGCTACCCGTGTCCTTCAATACGCTCGATGATCTAGAGCGACTTCAGCGTCGAGTCGCTCTCGATGCGTCGCATACTCCGCAATGACCTTTGACCAACACCTCGCTGATCCTGGCGATATTCAAATTGCGTCGAACCGTCGGGCTCGGTAGAGCCATGTCATCGATGCACGAAACACTCCCGCAATCGATGCACACAAAGTGGGGGTGGCTACTGCGATCGTGCTTAGGATCCCGCAATTCGAATCGCCACACGTGATCACCGAGTTCTGTTCTGAGAACCAATTCGGCTTCGGCCAAGTCGGTCAAATTCCGAAAAACCGTAGCTTTGTCAAAGCCCAATGGAACGAGCTCGTCGGCAAGTTGCGCGTGGGTCTGAGGTTTGCTTGAGCGCTTCAAGGCATTGATCACCGAGATCCGAGCCGGTGTACTTCGCAGACCAGCCTCCTTGAGCATCTTACGAGCTTCATTGACTTCGTCGGCTGGACTTTTCTTATTCTTGTTCATCATGCACCTGCATTCGCCCTTGAAGGCTTGAGTACCGCTTCGAGCCGCTTGAGCGTCTCGGGTGCAT
>JBJSXX010000329.1:0-16362 GCA_046086605.1 Pirellula sp.
GTTACCTGCGGGACTCGAGACCGCGAGCGATCAGGAGCGTTGATCAGATGACAGGGGATCAATCCAAGGATGCGTTGGGGGCTGGCACGGTCGTCGGTATAGGTACGGATATCGTTGAGTGTGAGCGAATCGCAGCCATGGAGCAAAAGCATGGCGAGGAGTTTCTACATCGAGTTTTTACAGAGCGAGAAATCGCTTATTGCGGTGATCGCAAAATGTCCGAATTGCATTACGCGGGGCGTTGGGCGGCCAAAGAAGCGATTTTGAAGGTTCTCGGTACAGGTTGGGCCAAGGGTATTCAGTGGACCGATGTCGAAGTGATCAACCTTGCTTCAGGTGCACCCTCGGTCATCCTATCGAATCGCGCTTTGGAAATCGCTAATGAATTGGGGATCCGTCAGGTGCAAGTCTCGATTTCGCACTGCAAAGCTTACGCAACGGCTTTTGCAATCGGGCTCAGATAATCGGGCTTGGCTCGTCGTGTTTTTTTTCTGGAAGCGGTTCGAGCCGGATCCCTGCGTGAAGGATTTTTAATTGGATGTTGAGTTTGAGGTTATCGCAGCGTTCGTGAATCACTTCGGACATTTTGCGATCACCGCAATACGCGATTTCCCGCTCTGTAAAAACTCGATGCAAAAACTCTTCGCCATGCTTTTGCTCCATGGCTGCGATTCGCTCGCACTCAATGATATCGGTACCGATACCGACGACCGTGCCAGCCCCCAACGCATCCTTGGATTGATCCCCTGTCATCTGATCAACGCTCCTGATCGCTCGCGGTCTCGAGTCCCGCAGGTAACATCGCCAGCAATTGTCGTTGCGATAAGATCACCAGCGCCTGCCCGCTGTGATTCCTGTCGGCTATATCCCTTTGACGCCTCGAAGTGATCCCTGAAAGTGTGTCTAGTTCGGTTTCGCTCAAAGTCCCCTGGATCACATACTGGGTTTGCAAGTTAATCTCCGATTGAACCGTGGCCCCAAGTTGGCTCAAGAAAGCCGCCGAGTCCTCTCGATCCAGTCCTAACAGGGTACCGATGAGCACCAGATACTTTCCTTCAATCGGGGATTTCCCTGTGCTTTGCTTGAGAATCTCATCAGCAATGCGACGAGGCTTGTGCTGCCGGTTGCCTTCAAGAGGAACACCGTCCTTGGTAAACCGCTTAGGTTCATACCGCGCTGTACCCTCTGCGACTGCTTCAATCCTAGATCTTCGCACCGTTCTTGGATGACGCACTCGATCACTCCAAACTCGACCTCGGACGAGCCCCAGTTGGTCTTCGAGTTGTTCCAAATCCTCAGCACCTGACTTGCTAGCGGCCTCAATGAGCAACCTTGCGGAGACCTTGGCATCCTCGAGCGCATCATGGTGCGCAAAGACAATCGACAGGTATTCGGCCATCGAGGCCAACGAGTGGGATCGCAACGCAGGCCAACTCCGCTTGGAAATCAGCCGAGTGCACAGGACGTCGATCGGGGGGATGGCAATATCATGTGCTAAGCACGTAGACATGAGCACATTGGCATCAAAACCCGCATTGTGCGCGACCATTACCGATCCGTCGATCCATTGACAAACCTCTGGCCAAATCTCATCCCAAGTCGGGGCATTCAAAACATCCTTGGCAGTAATACCGTGTACCGCTACGCACCTTGGAGAAAAATACAATCTCTGGGGTCGAATCATCCAGCGTTTCTCTCGAACAATCTTCCAAGGCTCAACGATCGCAATCCCCAATTGGCAAGCAGAAGTGGGTTGATGGTTTGCGGTTTCGAAATCCAAAACAGCGATCGACTGCATTCTATTGTCCTAGCATGTTCGATCGGCAGGCTGGAAAGAGCCGCCCCTGAAGTTCAGGGGACAACGTTCCAGCGTATTCGGATACTTCATAAGCTTCGACCAATAACGGCTTTGTACCCCAGTTCGGATTCCAAAAGCGCGATCCTCTTGCCGCCGTCTTCTCCAAAAAGAATTGTCGAAACCAATCTGCCCATGCCTGGGGTTGGCTTGGCATGTCTTTAATTCGTTCGATCCATGGAATCCACTCGGCAAATTGCGATCGATGGCAGGCGAGCATTTGCACAATACCCATTAAATGCTCGCTTGCATCCAAGACGAAATCGGCGCGGAACGCCACAGGACGGGTAAACAAGTCGACCATATAGGCAACCACCGGTTCTCGTTTCGGAACCGGATAACCAGGCGCAATCTTGGGCACCATCACCATGTAAGACGCATCTTGAACGGCTTGCCCTACCGCACGATGATCCGGATGATAATCCCAAGGCCTGTGGGTTAAAACCAAATCGGGCTGGAAGCAACGGATCTCACGGATGATCGCCTCACGTACTTGTAGGGTCGGCTGCAGTGAACCGTCGGGAAAATCCCAGCAGTTGTAGTCGCAACCGAGAACCTTGCCCGATTCTTGTGCCTCGATCCTGCGACGGGCAACCAGAACATCGGAACTATCCTGATGGTGGCCCGATTGACCGTTGGTAACACTGATAAGCCGGATTTGGCTTCCTTGCTTTTTGTGCTCATGCAACAACCCTCCAGCAAAAAACTCGGCGTCGTCTGGATGGGCACCGAGTACTAGAATACGGCAAGGACTGTGGCTACTCGATACGTTGGAATGGTCAGGCATGGCTCATTATTTCAGCGGAGTATCAACTCTTGCCCAAAAAGGATGCTGACGGTCAGCGCGTCCAAGTACATCCTCGAGGATGGTCTGGGTCGAACCGCTGATATCATAGCGTCTTGTGGTCCCCTTGGCATCGATGGTCACCTTCTTGGTAAAGTCCACCATCTCAGGACTGAGCCAGATGCTGTATTCCTTGGCCGCCGCTTTTTGTATTCGAACAGCATTGTTTTCGCGATTCAAAACAGCTTCGATCTGATACTCATCCCAACGATCGGGTTCCAACAACGGATGCACGAGATTTTCTGGATTGAGTTGCGTCGTTTCAAACCACCAAAAATAACGATCGCCTGCCCGACTGGTTACCACACTGAATCGGTCGGGAGCGAAATTTCTACGTCGAGTCGGGATCTCCATCCACTGGACGATTCTAGGTAATTCCTCTTGGAAATGATCATGCCCTCTACCCGAATAGAGGGTTACCATCGTGTCGATCTTACGGTCATCGAGCAACTTGTCCCAAGTCGTTGCATTGAGATACAGCGGATTATCTCCATCGAATTCACCGTTGACAAAATAAGTCGGCACGTGCCGTGCATTGGGCCAGTACTGAATGATGTACTTCTTAGCGATCGCACCGATCATGATCGCTCCGGCCCACATATCCGGATGAGCCATGGCCAAGTCCCAAGCTGCATCGGCTCCCATGAAATGACCAGCAACAAACACACGATCCGAATCGATATTGAATCGACGCATCGCGTCTCGAAGTGGCCTGAGGATCATCTGATGCTCATTCTCGGTGTAGTTGTAGACCGGTTGCTTGAGTTCGTTCCACTCCGGAGATACAACGATGTACCCATACTTACATGGATCCCCATAGCATTTGACTTCTGGGCTGGATCGGTCTGGAGATGTCCACCAGTCGATCGCATCATGGAAAGGAATCTCTTCGCTTGGCAAAGCCAATATGCATGGGTACTTGCGGTAAGGGTTGTACTCGGCGGGCAATTGAACGATGTAACGCACCATGCCACCACCCAACTCTCTGCTGGTAGGAACCTCTAAAAGATACCTTCCAGGAACGGGTTGATCGATAAACTCCTGGGGATTCTCCGTGCTGGGCACCTTAAAGGTTACTTGGGACTGAGCCTCCGTGGCGATCGCAGGTGGCATGTTTTGTAAAATCCTAGTCACATAACGAGGTGTGCCAGATTCAAGCTTCATAATCGACTGAATCAAAGCCTCGTTCTTACGTCGGCCCGCAAGCAATTCGGAGATCATCCGCCGAGCGATGTAACCAGAACGAACGACCGAGAGATTCCGTTCGGCAAGCCCTGCTCCATAGAGCCATCCGGACAATCCCAGCGCAAGTCGCTCATCGGGCTTGAGGTCTGGATCGCTACGCAAATTGAAATAATCCGCAAACCGGATCCGCGTGTCTTCGTTTAAGTTCAATTCGATCTCTTGGAGGATGGGTTCAAACTCCTGCACCACCGTCGGATCGCTTGCCTTGCTCAAATCCTCTCGTAACCATCCAAGAACTTGTTCGCGCTCTTTCTTTCCAACTGCGATGGTTTCGAGCCTTCGATCGATCTTCAACTGCGTTTCGACCGAAACGGTATTTGCTTGAAACCCTTTGAGGATTTGCTCTGCGAGCCCATGCTGCCCTGCATTCTGAGCAACAACGGCCGCTTCGAACATCTGATCGGCTAACAACTGATCGATTCGTTTGATCTCCGCACGACTGGTTTGCAATTCTGGGAATCGTTGAATTGCACCCACGAGCAACTCTCGAGCTTCCACGTAACGCTTGGCAGCCAAATAAACGCTGACAATATCGAGCCAATCTTGAGCCTTATTCGGATCTGCGTTCCTAAGCAATATATCTCGTAACTGCAAAGGTGGGATCGCCGACATGGCGACTCTCATATCCCATGTGATCGACGTTTTTTCTGTATCACCTCGGAGCCCTTGAATACGGACATATTGCGGCGAGACTTCGGTGATCCCTTGCACGATCTGCTTATTAGGGGACTGAAACATGTAGATACGGCGTCCAAAGGGGTCGAAGGGCGTGGCGCTAAATGCGCTACCAAGCCCCCCCTGAATCACCGCGTCGTTTTTGCAAACTTCTCCCTGATTGACTTTGATCTGAATCTTAAAGGGCTCCAGGGTCTCGATCGGCTGACGATCGGTTCGCTTCGTACTTACGTAACTTACGCGAAGACCATCATCTAGCCCTGCGATCTTCGCAGCAGCTTGGGCCTCATTGCTTCCGGCAAAACCTTTCTTGTCGAGTCGTGGCAAGACTCTCAACGTCCCGGGTCCGACAGCAAAGCCATTATCGAGAATGAGCGTCTGTTGCTGAGCAAAGCAGTGCGGAGCGTTCCAACCCAGAGAGATAGCCGAGAGAGTTGCGACTAGCGTCCAATAGAGCCGAGAGTTCCCTTGCATCGTCCCTGGGCCCTTCCTAGTGTTAAGCTCCTTCAAAGCTTACTATCGTCCACCAAAATACTTTTTGAGAGTTTCCGAAGCGGCATCTTTGGTGTTCTTGGTTGTCGGCCCCGATGTCGTCTTTGGCAATTTCATCGGAGGCTTCTTCTCGGGTCGCTTCGCCTTGCTGCTACCTTCTTCCGACGAATCTGCAGACTCAGAAACTTCGCCAGACTCCGATTTGCTAGGATCAAGTTCGGTGGACTCATGGATTAGCTCGGAATCCAAATGCGTTGTCTCTTCCATTTGGAACTGCCGTGTATCGGGTTCGGCTGCGACCGTGCGACGATCGATCTGATCGGCTTCGAGCAACCAAGAACTGATATCAAAACTTTCCCGAGAATCCGTGAGCTTCGATTCGGCTTGCTCTGCCACTCTCTGAGCGACCTCTTGAGCCGTATTGACCTCAGGCTTTTTCGTGTTGGCTATTCCGATCTCGATGACGATCTCAAACTCCAGTTGCCCCACGCGAATGTGGTCGCCGGATTTGAGTATCTTGGCTTTGTCATGCGTCAGTTGCTTTTCGTTGACGAAGGTCCCGTTTCGGCTCTTGAGATCCAACAACAGCAATCGGCCTTCTTTTTGAACCAACGCGCAATGTCGCCGACTGACCGACTCACTCTTGGGCCTCAGGTGGCAATCATCCCCACGACCGATGAAGAACTTTTCTTCCTTGATCGGGATTAGTTTTCCCTCATGGTTTCCAGAGAGAACCTTGAGCGAAATTTTCATATGTTCCTCATGCCGTTAAGAAGAGACCGTCCAGTTGTACGAGAGAGCAACAAAACCATCGATCAACAACATCGCCAATCTCAGGACTCCGTTCTCTCAACCGGGCGGTTCACTAAATTCTAACCGATGAATCCCGCAGATTCAATCGGATTATCTCTCTAGTGGGGCCAATTAACCCCCAAATCGCATCCAATAACCTACCTTCCAACCAATCCTGCCAACTCCGACTAGCCGGCGACTCCCCCCTAGCCTGAAAACCTCGGTAAGCTTCAGAAACCGGGGCCAGATCCGCGACTCCCAAGAGTGACGGGTAATGCGGCGATCTGGAAACCAGGAAACTTCCATGCTGCAAGAGACCTGTTTTGACCCTTCGCTGAGCACTTCCGAGAACTTTGTGTTTCCCGACAACCACATCGACGGGTGTGCGACGATGGAAACAAAGAAATGGCTCCTTGGCTTTATTGGCCCCACCAGCCACCGAACAAGTGCAAGCTTCGGACAAACTTGCATCGAGCCCCATCTTCACCAATCCCGAAACCACCGACTCATGCACCGCTCGGTAAAGCTTTTCACTGTGCCCCTTGCTCCCAAGTTCCATCGGCGAATCATCACTGGGAACAACGATGCTGTAAGTGACCTCTTGGTCGTGAAGGATCGCCCCACCACCTGTCTTGCGCTGAACCCACGCAAGCCTCCCCAAGTCGGGGTGACAGAGAGTATCGTCGGAGCTTTGAAGATCTTGGATCGATTGAAAATTACCCAGCGAAAGCGTCGGCTCAGACCAATAGTACAAGCGGATCAGGATCGAAGGCTTCCTGGTTTCCCGGCTTGAGCCTTGCACAAGCTCCCATGGGTTAGCCGTATGCAAGAGTTGCTGATCGATCTGCATGTTATCCAAGCCCGAGCGTGGATAATCTTCAAGAACAATGACCGTAGCCCCTAACATTCTTAAGCCGATTCCTTGGCACTAGCCGTGCTGGGCTAAAAGCTTTTGATAAGCTTGATAATCCAGAAGGCTATCGAGTTGACTCGGATCACTCATCTTGATCTTAATGAGCCAGCCTCCAGCATAAGCATCCGCATTGAGGGTCTCTAAACGATCGACGATCCCTTCGTGAATCTCCACGATTTGACCGCTGATCGGACTGTACATCGGACTAACGGCCTTAACACTCTCGACTTCACCGAACTCCTGGCCGGCTTCGACGCTCTGTCCGACTTTGGGCAAGGCCATGTAGACAAGGTCATTGAGTTCGGCGACGGCAAAGGCTGAGATTCCAACAGTGGCCACCCCTGAGCCGTCCTGCGGAGCAAAAACCCACTCATGCGACGGTAGATACTTCAAATTTTCCGGAGAAAGTGTCATGGACATTGGTACCCTCGAGAAAAGAACTCTTTCCAAAAACGGAAATCTAAACCGAACTGGCCCGCTTGTAAAAGGGCAATTCATGAACCCAAGCCTTCGAAGTCGTCCCCCGGATATCAACCTGGATTTCGGATCCCGTCGATGCAGCATCGCTTGCCAAATAAGCCATCGAAATAGGTTTTTGCAGCGTTGGGGAAAATGTACCACTGGTGACGGTACCGATTCGATTGCCTTGTTGATCAAAGCACTCGGATTGCTCTCTAGCCGCCCTGCGCCCATCGAGCACCAATCCGACCCGCTTGAGTTTCAGCGACTCTTTGGATTTGCTCAGTAGCACATCCCTTCCAATGAAATTCCTGTCTTTGCATTGACAAGCAAAACCCAAGCCTGCGGTGTAAGGATCCATGCTCTCGTCAAGTTCGTGGCCATAGAGCGGCATCCCAGCCTCGAGTCGCAAAGTGTCCCTAGCCCCCAAGCCCACAGGACTTATCCCGAAATCTCTTCCAGCGAGCAAAAGATTCTCCCATACGCGCGGTGCGTCTTCTGCCTTAACAATCAGCTCGAATCCATCCTCTCCGGTGTATCCCGTCCTGGATACAACACATGGCTTGGACATCTGCTCGGTGACCTTGGCGCGGTAATAGCCCAACCCTAAGACACTCGGTGGAAACAATTTTTGACACACCTCGATCGACTTAGGACCCTGGATGGCAATCATCGCAGTCGAATCGGTCACGTCGTTGAATTCAACATCGGGAAAGTCCGCTAGATGGGGCGTGAGCCATCGGACAATCTTGTCCTTGTTGCTCGCATTGACCACCAGCAAGAAGTAAATCTTACTGCTGGGGCTCTCCAAGCAACTGACCAAAACATCATCCAAAATCCCGCCCGATGGATTGCAGACCAATGAGTAGCGGACCCGACCGGGCTGCATATCCAACACTCGGCGAGTCAGTAGATGATCCAGCAGTTGATCAGCCCTCGGCCCATCGAACCTCAATCGCCCCATGTGCGAAATATCGAATACTCCTGCAGCCTGCCTCGTGGCCGTATGCTCAGCCACAATACCACTATACTGAATCGGCATTTGATAGCCGGCAAAAGGAGCCATCCTGGCACCATGATTCATGTGCCAATCGTAAAGCGGTGTCTTGAGTTCTTGCGTTTCCATATCGATTCCAAAGTGTGAGCAAAGCTTAGCTCGGCTATGTTAGCAGTTCGCCAAGTTCCACGGCTAGTTCGGTCGCTTCAAGTGATGAATAAGAAACGCCTGAGAATCACTGAATTCCGATTCCTTATTCCCAGGATAAACCAATTCACAGTGCGATCCAGCAGCCTTGCAAGCTGCCTGCAACTGGATCCCATACATCGCCGAATGGGTTGGATCTGGTTCCTTACCCCCCAGCACAGGTTCCTTCTGCTGTTTGGGGTACTCCAAAAAAATGGGCGGATCGTCCTTGGAAACCCATTCGATGGGCGAGTACTGGCGAATCCACGGCAAAACCTTCTCACGATTCGCCAATAACAACTCAAATTCCTGGTCTCGACTCCTTCCCTCGACAGCAAATCCAAACGCATGACCTCCGTAAACGCTGTTGCCAATCCATTCCCTAAGCTGCTTGGGATCTAACGATGTTTGAGCCCCAACAACCGCAGCACAAGTGAGCCTTGTGGATTCCCTTGCAATCGGATCGGTGCTGTTTGGGTCGGCAAGATCATCGTGCAGAGCTAACCAAAGAGATGTGCATGCACCCGCAGAACTCCCCGTCGCTCCAATTCTACTTGGATCGATGTTCCACTCCTGGGCCTTGGATCGAATCGTCTGCAATGCCCTAGCTGCATCCATCAAAGGTGCCTTCACCGGTGGCTCGACCCCTTGCTCCATCGCCTGTTGAATGAACCGATAATTGATCGCCGCTACCGAGATCCCCTCCTGGAGATACTTCTTGATCGGACTATTTCCATATCCCGTTTTGTCTCCGTTCTTCCAACCTCCGCCATGGATCAGCAATACCGCCGGCGTAGGCTTCGGAGAGTCGGCCTTCCAAAAGTCAAAAGTCTGTCGAACTGAGTCATTCGCATACACATAATCCGAGACTGTCGGAGTCGGCCTTTGGGGTGCTTTCTTTTCGGTGTTTTTTGCCGTGGGCTTGGCCCCCGCATCGAATTGCTCGATGCGAATGTCATCAAACTCATTTTGATCATCAAAGGATCCAATTCCAATTCGCCCCGCACCAAAAGTCTTATCGCTAGCCTCCATGATAGGGCGATCCATATCATCGAAATAGACCTCGATCGATCCACTTGAAACCCGACGAATCACCTTGACCCTATGCCACTTGTCATCCCAAGGAATGGTGTTTTGATTTTGAGTCAACGGTCGCCGGGGCTCTCCATTGACGATCATGATCTGACCGCTGGCCGGATCTGGCTTGGCCCCAAGATGCACATAATAGAAATGCTCTTTGTCCTGATAACCAAAGAACACACAGCAGTCGCGATGATTCCCTGTGTCGTGCGTGCTACGAACCCGAAAAGATATCTGCACGTCGCCTGCCGATAGGTCTTTAATCAAGGCGATGTTATGAGGACTACGCACCTTGGGTTGATAATTGCTGATGCGTTTATTGAGCCCGAAAGTACTGTTCCCATCCTTCTGGAGGATCTCCCAAGACGCATCGTCGGTAGTCTCCCATCGCGATCGCCCCTTTTGAAAATCCTCCTCGAAGACCATTTTGCCAACTGGCACCTTATCGGAACTGGCCTCTTGCCCCATGCACACCCCGATGAGTCCAAGTGCCACTAACCCGATCGGCTGAGTAAATCGCATGCTCACTATTCGCTTTGTCATTTGAGTATCTCCTTGGCATTCTTCCGAATCAGTTCCCTAAGGATTATACTCTATGCTGTCGATCGCCTACATCTGAGGAAACGCATGAATCGAGTCAGTCCGCACGCTTTTGCAAGAATGGCCGCCCAAGGCGAACTTAGGCCAGTGGAATCTGGACTCCATGAGCTTCATCGCGGCCAATGGATTATCTGCCGATCCAGTCTCGGACTAGAACTGGCCGAAGTCCTCTCGGAATCAAAATCCGTCGTCGAAAGCCACTGGGATCCAGACCTTTATCAATCCGCGACGACCCAGTGGGTACGTGATGCGACGGATCAAGACCAATGGCTTTGGAGCAAACTCCAATCTCTAAACCAAAATGCTCTAACGCAATGCCAACAGTTCCTCGACGATCATGATATCAACGAAACGCTACTCGATATCGCCACGAGCATCGATGGAAAATCGGTCGTCTTCGAATTCCTCGGCTCGACCTCCGAGCATACCGATGAATACATCGAAAAACTCACCGAGATCTACCAGAGCTTCATCAAGAACTCTGAAATCTACAAACAGTTGGAACACGGATGCGGCCCAGGTTGCGGTACGACCTCCGGTTGCGGCTCCCAAAGCGACGGCAAATCAGGTTGTTCAAGCTGCTCGATCGCTAGCCGCTGCAAGAAACACTAAGCGATCCAACCGCAACCCATGGCCCTGGATCCAAGAAACACCGCCGCCAACTGGCCAGGCGATACCCCATAAACATCCTCAAGAAACTCGACTTGGAAATCTCCGTCGAACTCCCGCGTGACCATCGCATCGCAGGGTGCCGAGTTGTAGCGAAACTGCACTTGCGCCTTGGTCGGCTCTCCGATCGGAAAGTCTGCTAACCAGTTGCTCTTGCCAGCTCGGAGACTCTTGCATGCAAGTTCCTCATGCGGCCCAATGACCACCCGATTCGTTTTTCGATCGACCGATGTAACGTAATAGGGAGAGCCCATAGCGACCCCCAATCCCTTGCGCTGCCCAATGGTAAATCCCTCGATACCTGGTTGGTGACCCACTACCTTTCCATCAGAAGTAACGATTTCCCCAGAAGTATCTAGCGTACTTTTCTGCCGAACGAACTCGGCGTGCTTGCCGCTCGTGACAAAACAGATCTCTTGCGAGTCTTTCTTGTCTGCAACTTTCAAACCCATCTGTGCGGCTCGGTCTCGGATCTGGGACTTGTGAAACCCACCCACAGGCAAAAGCATTCGAGGCAACAAATGACGCTTGATCCCCGTGAGTACATAAGCTTGGTCTTTGTCATCATCGAGACCCCGATGCAGTTCCCACTCGGACTGCTTGGAGGTGGATTCGGGTCGAATCATCCTGGCATAATGCCCAGTGGCGACATAATAGGCATCGACAGCATCTGCATAATCAAACAGCCGACCGAATTTGATCCAATTATTGCACTGAACACACGGATTGGGCGTTCGGCCTTGCTGGTACTCGTCGACAAAATAATCGACGATCTGCTTGAATTCAGCCTCCAAATCCAATGCGTAAAAAGGGATCGAAAGCTTGTCGGCCACCCGCCGTGCATCGGCCGCATCGCTCGCACTGCAACATCCCTGCTTGTGATCCAATCGCCCCTCAAGGATCGGGAGCAGGGGATTGGGCTTGCCGTTTCCAAGATCGCAAGCTTTGCTCGACTGCTCTCCATGCCGCATGAATACGCCGATGACCTCGTAGCCTTGCTCGAGCAACAATCCCGCCGCAGCGCTGGAGTCAACGCCACCGCTCATCGCTAAAACCACTCGACGCTCGGACATCGCTTCGAATCTTTCTTACTTCATGAGTTCTTGCTTGAGGAACGTATACGCCAGAGCCTGCATGAAAGCCGATTGCTTATTGTTGGCAGCCCCACCATGGCCACCTTCGATGTTCTCGTAATACCAAACCGCATGCCCCTGCGATTCCATCTTGGCCATCATCTTGCGAGCATGCCCGGGATGAACTCGATCGTCACGCGTCGAGGTGGTAAAGAGTACCTTAGGGTATCGAACCGAAGCTTGCACGTTTTGATAAGGCGAGAACTTGCGAATATAACTCCACTGATCCGGGTAGTCTGGGTTGCCGTATTCAGCCATCCACGAAGCACCCGCCAAGAGCTTGTTGTAGCGTTTCATATCCAAAAGCGGAACTTGGCAAACTCCTGCTTCAAAAAGATCTGGATACAGTGCGATCATATTCCCAACCAATAGACCACCGTTGGATCCACCTTGGATCCCAAGTCTCTGCTTGCTCGTGACTTTGCGAGCCACTAAGTCCTTGGCAACCGCAGCAAAATCCTCGTAGGCCTTCAAGCGATTCTCCTTAAGGGCCGCTTGATGCCACCTCGGTCCATACTCGCCACCTCCACGGATATTCGCAACCACATACACTCCACCTTGGGTCAGCCAAGCCCTACCGACCGTGGCGCTGTAGTTTGGCTGTAGCGATATTTCAAATCCACCGTAACCATACAAAAGCGTCGGATTCTGTCCGCTTAGCTCCAAGTCCTTTTTGGCGACCATAAAGTACGGCACCTTGGTTCCGTCGGCACTGGTCGCAAAATGCTGACTGATCTGCATTCCGCTGGAATCAAAGAAATGCGGTAATCGCTTGAGTTCTTCTGGGGCTTTGCCTATCGTACCGATCGACAAGGTCGTAGGAGTCAGATAGTCCGTTGAAGTCATGAAGTAATCGTTGGATTCGTCCGAGTCCACCGCCGTGACATTGACGGTTCCAAAGGCTGGTGCTCCAACAAGAGGTTCCCGCTTCCAACCCTCGGTCGCCGACGAACCCTCAGGCTTGAGCACGAATATCCTGTTTTTCACATCATCGAGCGTGTTGATGACAACGTAGTCTTTGGTCGTCGTAACGCTCGATAAAGCGGTCGAATCCGTAGGTTCAAAGAGAACTTGAAACTGACGTTTGCCAGCAAGGTAATCATTCAGATCGGCTACCAAAAGCGAACCGCCAGGGTAGGTCTTCGAATCGATCGTCCAAGGCTCTCGGAGCTCTAAAAGTAGGAAGCTCTTGAAGACGCTCTTGTTGGCCGTGTTAGGGGCATCGATCTTGACCAACTCCTCTGAACTTTTGAGCCAGTAGAGTTCGTCATTGTAAAAGGCGATGTTCCGCGTGACAAAGTTCCTTTCAAAGCCCGGTGAATCATCGTGGATGGCACCGACCGACATGTCGTCCTGCTTGCCCTCGTAAATCAACTTGGCCTTTTCCAGCGGAGTTCCCCGTTGCCAAAGTTTTGCGATTCGTGGGTAACCAGAATCGGTCATCGAGCCTTTGCCAAAGTCAGTCGAAACGAAAATATGATCGATGTCGATCCACGATACACTCCCCTTGGACTCCGGAAGATTGAACCCGTCGGATACAAACGACCGTGTCTTGAGATCGAACTCGCGAGTCACATTTGCATCGGCACCACCGCGAGAAAGTGTGATCAAGGCTCGCTGATAATCAGGCCTCAGCAGCGCCGCACCCTTCCAGACCCAGTTCTCACTCTCCGACTTGGCCAACGCATCGAGATCGAGGATCACTTCCCACTTCGGGTCGGCCTTCTTGTACTCTTCAAGCGTCGTTCGACGCCACAGTCCACGCTCGTTGTTCTTGTCTCGCCAAAAGTTGTAATAGTATTCACCCCGCTTGGATACAAAAGGAATACGAGCATTCGAATCAAGGATATCCAAGAGATCCGTCCGCAGTTTCTCGAAACTCGACTCAGATTCCATCCGCTTGATCGAAATCGCATTCCTTGCCTTGACCCACTCGAGTGCCTTCTCCCCCGTGACATCCTCAAGCCACAAATAGGGATCCTCAGAGGACTCGGAGTTCTTGCTGGCGATCGAAGGGTCTTGAGCCATAGCGGAATCAGGCGTAAGGAAAGGGTAAAAAAGTGCCGAAAGTGACAGGAATCGAGCGAGCCACATTTTTCGCATGGCGTAGGGTCTCCAGGTAAAGGTTCACGCGTAAGCAACCGGCGCATTCTACCAAACCCCAATTTTGCGACTAGCTAAGTCGCAGTGGGATCGAGGATTCGAAACTGCCCAACGCTCCAATCCCAACGCTCCAAGGAGGGCAAAAAAGCTTCAATGCCTTATTGATGCTGCCAGACAGCCTTTTGATATCGATACGCTGGCTTGATGGCCTCGTCTCGAAACGGCTCTTGGTACAAAGGGGTCGCCGATGAGGAAAAAGGAGGTACCAACCACATCCATTTCCCATACGGCTCGCGACCTGCCGCTTGCTCGTTCCTACAAAACTCCAAAAACTCATGGCACACATTGTGATGGTCAGCCATCTTCACCCCAGCCCGATCGTACGAATGCAAAACCGCTTCGTGAAGCATCAGCATCGCTTTGTCTCGCCACAACGTCCGGTCGTTGGAAATATCCAATCCCATCGACTCGGCGATCTCAGGGAGCAAGTTGTAGCGGTTGGTATCGGTTAAGTTTCTAGCCGCAATCTCGCAATCCAAGTACCAACCGTTAAATGGAGCAAACCGGTAAAGCATCCCACCGGCATCCAAGGCCATATCCGATACGGCCGGTAACGCATACCACTTCAAACCCCTTTGCACGAGCCACGGATGCTCAGGGTGTGTCAATTCGACCTCTCGACGACAGTCCTCAGGCAACTCGTAGAGCTTTGCCCCAGCCTCAGGCGTCTGGATCACCAATGGCAAAAGCTCAAAATGGCTCCCCTTAGGCTCCCATCCCAGAGCCATGATCCTTTGAGTCAATTCGTTCTGCGCAGGATCGCCTATCTGTTTTCCCGACCTGAGCCTGACCCCCGCATAACGCAACAACTGAGGATTCCAAATACGAGGGCCCGGTCTCTTGCGGGTCCCAGGCGAAAAGACCGTAATGGCCGGTCTTAAATCCCCGCCATTCCAAGCAAACCTCATGTGCTCAAACAAAGACTGTGCAATCGCATCGGAGTCGTTGACATCACGGCAATCTCGCAAATGCAATCCCTTCCAATACAACCTACCGACACAACGCGAAGCGTTTCTCCAAGCGAGCCTCGCCGCAAAACCCAACTCTTCGACCGTCTTGGTCCATACCCCATGCTCATGCATCTGCTGGGTGATCGCCTCAATGCGATCCTTCAAGTTGCATCGACCTGGTTGCTCGGCATCAAACTCTTTGAGAAACGCTATCGCTTGTTCAAGTGCGCTTTTATCGGTCTTGATTTGTACCTGATGCTCCAAGGGACACTTCGGCTTGAAGTCCTTTTGCCTCCAGGATCCCGGCGTCATGCCGCTTCCTTGCCCTCGCTGCGCATGCAAGAAACTATCTGTCCGAACCTTCACACCCAAGAGCCCTTCAAGGCCATCGACAAACTCCCGATTAAATTCACCCGGACCACAGACGATCACTTCGCAATTGCCGATCGTCGCTAGCTGATCTTTGACTTCCTGCGTAGTCAGTCGCCGCCCGGAACCAGAAGCGTACTCATGGAGTCGAATTCGACCTTGGCTTGATAACTCTCGCAATTCGGTCAAATAATGCGCTACGGATTCCTTTCGGTATCCATAGAGGATCGTAATGGGCCTTAAATCCGATATTCGTCTCGCGGCTGCGATCGCCGGTGTGATCCCAATCCCCGCGACAACATAGACCAATGGAACATCGCCAGCAGGACTCGGGCAAACCTCCCCCTCGGGAGCAAATACCCTCAAGAGCGTCCCATCGGAAGCTTGATCAAGCCAATTGGAAAAGAACCCACCGTCTTCGATCTTGACCCCAATCTCGTAGCTCGCGTCCTGACAATCGGTCAGTGTGTAGGGCCGTCCGATCCAAACGCCATCGATCAATCCCTCGATACGAATGAACTGACCAACCTTGGCAGACGGTAGTCGATCTTGAGAAACCGATTCCAAAAAGGCTCGGAATGACCCATTTGCCAACGGCAGTTTTTTGAGTCGGCAAAGATGCATGTCCTGCTTGCCCAAAAACATCGGCAGACGACCACGACACCCTCCACATACACCGCCGGCGCCAGTCTGCTTGATCAATTCCTCGACCGTCCTGACCCTTTTGGCCGCTTGAGACAACATGGCACAAGTTGCATTGGTGCAAGCACAGACGATCTCGGCACTCGACGCAGTCCTTAATGTCGAAGACTCTAGGAGCAATTCCCCGGTGCTCGCAAAGGCCCGACGCTGCAAGTCGCTCAGTCGGCCACTGCGAAGCACCAGTCCCATGGCATTGGCAAGGCCACTCCAAGTCGAAGGGCTTCAAATCCCTACCACC
>JBJSXX010000330.1:0-2533 GCA_046086605.1 Pirellula sp.
AAAGCAGCGTTTTTGCTATGAAAACTCCTGGAAGTAGTTCGTTCTCAGGAGTTTACGTCATTGAAGAAGCAACCATCGCATTGGATCATCGCGCTGCTTCTTTTGGTGATGCTTGTGCCCGGCTGTGCATCGCAGCGTTACTTGCAACCTCGGCGAACTCCGGTCAACCCTCTGAGTGATGCGCTGAATTTGATGCATCGCGCCGGCCCACAACCCACGGGCCGAACGCTTTCGCTTCTTCGACATTACGATGTATTGGACGTGTTCCATCACTATCCGGAGTTGGCGTTAGAGAATCTGCAGAGAATTGCGACCGACGAAAAGGGGGCAGAGAAGACCTATGCGATCGCCGAGCTTGCTTACATCCTCGGGGTACGTTACCAGCGAAGTGGGAATCCGGGCAAGGCCCTCGATATGTATTCGGTGGCGGTAAGCAATGCCTACTTGTACTTGTTTTGTCCTGAGCTTGATGGATCTCGAAATCCTTACGATCCTCAGTTTCGCGGGGCCTGCGATCTGTACAACACCTCGCTCGAAGCCGTCTTGAGGATTGTTAGTAGTGAAGGCAATTTGCGTCCGAGTTTAAGTTATCGGATCAGTACCGACACGGCTTCGCATGAAGTTCGGGTTTCGAATTGCGGGCCTTGGGCGGACGGAGATTTTGGGGAGTTAAAGTTCTGCAGTGATTTCCAAGTGAAAACCATCGATGCGGGGAATGTCACCTATGGTATCGGTGTACCGATGCTTGCGGTTCGCAATAGGCCCGCGCAGCAAACCGATGCCGAGCAATACTACCCTGAAGGGCTTTCGTTCCCGGTGACAGCGATTCTCAGAGTGACCTCTCCTCATCTGTATGTGTCGGAGGATTCCTACGACGAGAGCAGACCGCACCATAGGCATCCATGTGTTTTGGAGTTGCACGATCCGCTTTCGGGTGCGGAACTGGTGCTTAACGACCGCTCGGTTCCGATCCAATCCGATTTGAGCACCCCGCTAGCTCACTTCTTAGAGAATCCAAAATTCAAAGAGCAGACCAATAGCACCACGGGATTGCTGTTCCCGGATCAGTCGCAAAAACTGCGAGGCGTATACATGCTCGAACCATTCGATCCAAATCGGATTCCGGTGGTGATGGTGCATGGACTGTGGTCTAGTCCGATGACATGGATGCCGATGTTCAATGACTTGCGATCCTTTCGTGAGCTTCGCAAGAATTATCAGTTCTGGTTCTATCAATATCCGACTGGCCAACCGTTTTGGATTAGCTCAGCTCAGATGCGAGCCGATCTAGCCGAGCTTCAAAAGAACCTCGATCCAAACCACCAGTCTCCTGTCTTAGAACAAATGGTGCTCGTCGGTCACAGCATGGGGGGACTGGTCTCACACATGCAGACGATCGAAAGTGGCCAGGAGTTTTGGAGGATCATTAGCGACGCGACGTTTGATGAGATCCAAGCTAGTGAGGAAGAGAAAAACCGGATTGCCAGTGTGTTGTTCTTCCATCCGAATCCTTCGATTCAGCGAGTCGTTACGATCGCTACACCTCATCGCGGTAGCGATTATGCCAACGACTACACACAGTGGCTTGGTCGAAAGCTCATTCAACTCCCGTCTGGTCTCATCGAAATGGGAAATTCGTTGATTAGGCAGAATCCTGGTCTGTTCCGCGATACGGAATTACTCATCACCAAAACCAGTATTGATTCGCTCAATCCGGACTCCCCGATTTTTCCTGTTTTGTTGCGATCCCGTCGTGCTCCGTGGGTTCGCTACCACAACATCGTCGGGATGATCGAGAACTCCAGTTGGTTTTCCAAGGACACGATTGAGTCCGACGGGATCGTCTCCTTGGCAAGCGCCCAGATGGACGATGCCCAGACCCAGATCGTCGTGCAGGCCAACCATGGTTCGGTGCACACGACACCTCGTGCGATCTTGGAAGTTCGGCGTATACTGATCGAACATCTGCGAGACGCTTGCGAAAACCCCCAGTTGGCTGCTTGTCTGGACGTTCCCGACGATTGGAAATCCATGCACAAACTTGTGCCAACAAAAACCCAGCGGAGCTTCGATCCGACGGTCAGGCCTGCTGGGGCCACCGAGGTTTTCTCTGTCCAAGGCTTCGGTTTTGGGCATTCCAAGTGACCCTGTTTGATTTTTGGGTTTTCGACTAAAATTTATCCGATGAGTCGATGTCATTTTTCTACCCGCTTGGTGCTCTTGGCTGATGGTCGAATTCGAATTCAACGGTAAGCTGCATAAATCGCCGGCGCATACAACCATTCGTGGTTTGTTGCAAAGCTCGCACATCGAAGATCGCTACTGCGCCGTGGAGGTCAACGAAGAGATTCTTCCGAAAGACCAGTATGATCATTATTGCGTGCAGCCTGGCGATCGCATCGAAGTGGTCACCTTGGTAGGTGGCGGCTGATGAACAACCCCGCGCACCGACTAACTGTTGCTGATAAAGTCCTTGCTAGCCGCGTCATTGTGGGGACAGGCAAATACGATACGCTTGATCAAATGCGAAGCG
>JBJSXX010000331.1:0-4797 GCA_046086605.1 Pirellula sp.
TAGTCGTCGGCTGTATTGAAGTTGTTGCATGCTCATTGTAAAACGGTTGAAGACAAACGTTTTACTAAGAAACAGCCTCCAGCACGCTTTGCCCCCTCCACCCCCGAAATAGGTTTTCTCCACTCTCTACTTTCTACCCTCGACTCTCTGGAGCCACCGGCTCCTCCCCCAGCCAAAGCCCTGGGGGCGAAGGGGAGATCAGAAGAAGTTTGAAGGAAGAAGTAGGAAGTGGGAGGATGGAACACCGAGTAGATCACCCTTTAGAATTTCAATTCTAAACCGATGTCGAATCCATGAAAGAGGATCGTAGCATCCGAACTGGTGCTAAGCGAGATGAAGTCGGCAAGTGGCTCTGGAGCTTGATCATCCACACTAGCCAGCCCAGTGATCACCATCCAACGATAACCCGCGTAAAGCCCAGCCCAGCTTCGCAATTGATAACGGGCTTTTAAATGCAACCCAAAAGATGCCGTCAAGGATAAATCGTCATCGAGAGTCGAGACTTGTTTGCCACTGGTATTGCGAGCATCGATGGATGCTTCTGCAAAGTTTGCAAAGAGTCCGCCGTCGATCGCGCCACCGTAAGCTAGCCGCTGGCTGACCGGTCTCCAAAGCTCCATGCCGCTGGCAAAACCGACCAGCAAGTTGCTGGTGTCTATTTGGTATAACCCCTCTTGCGTACCCTTAACAGAACGCAAACCATACTGCTCGCTATAGTCGATGAGCCGTAGTCCAAGAGTGCTGTTGCCGATGTCATCGGTAAGCCATCGTCGATTCAAATCGTATTGCCGATAGCCAGCCGAGTGATTCTGCTGATGCAAATCAGCGTTTTGGAAAGGTGCTGACCAGCTTGGATCGTTCGAACTGATCTGTGAGTTCACAGGACCCGTCGATTCCAAAGCGCGATTCCATCGGAGCGAACCCAGATAACTGAACTCATAGCAATCAATCGGATTGGTCAAGTAGCCTATCGTTATTTGATTGGCTTGATCTGAACCAAAGGTTCCGAGCTGTCCTCCCTGCGAAAGGGTATAACTCTCATCACCAGGCCGCCTCATGCCTACGCTCGCATAGCGTCCCACCCAACGGGGACCCGTCCATGGCTGGCTCGGTTGCATTTCTCGGGCCACTGGACCTCTAGGGGCCTGCGGTTGAAACGACTGCATCGGGTTAGCGATAGGCACTTGAGAAACGGGCACCTGAGAAACGGGCACTTGGGCGACAGGTGCCTGAGTTTGAATTGCCTCGGGCGGGAGAAGCCCGGTAGCTTGCGACTCCGGTGGAGGCGTTTGAAGACTGCCCCTGGGTCGAGCCTTGGCACCAGGAAAATTGCCACCCGTTGCAGAGATGCCCGCTACCGCGTTGGCCTGTTCCATCAGCTTCAAGTAGTCCTGGGAACTTAGCCGACTTGGAGCTGATGGATCTGCTTGCTGTGCAGGTAGAATCGCGCACCAGCCCATTACCGCTATGGCACCAAGGACTAGTTTTAATGCGATTTGTTTTCCTGCCATCTGGAAACTAGCGGATCTCGATTCGATCGATTACAGGTACAAGCACCATTTTGCGGATCGCTTCAAGCACTTTCTTGGCTTGCTGATTGTTCTCGGCAAACCCCGACACAACCAGATCCCCTTCTTCGGTCGGTTGTACTGTCACATCGGCAGAAGGTGCAAGACGAGTTACGATGGCCTGCATTTGTTCAAGGCTGACACTTGCCGAAGAGCTTCGTGCCCAAGGCCGCTGGACGACGACTTGGATATACATAGGTTTGTGCAGCTTACCCATGTTGACTTCGATCATCGTTTCCCCGGTCTGATCGGCCACGATGAAAAGTCGATTTCCGTTGCAGACAACTTGGCAAATCGAACTATCGATCACATGCAACCGAGAGATTGTACCGGTAACCTGTAGTGCTCGGATGTCTTGCGACTCGAGGTTAACCTTCTCTGAGACTTCGTGTTCTACTGGGATCGTCATCGGGCCGGTGGTGATCAGAACCTGCGCACCGAGTTGGCTCAGTACGCCCTCGTTGTTGGACTGCGTGGAACGATTCAGATTCGATATCGCTTGGATCTCTTCGGATGTCGCCTCGACACTTGGCAGAGCCATGATCTTTGGAGCAGCCACCACTTTCTCGACGATCGCTGGCGTCATCGAGGCGGAGTCTGCAAGCGACGGCTCTTCTTCCATCGCTGGGATTGATTCGATCTCTGGAACTGATTCCATCACTGGGACTGAGCCAATAGCATTGGTCTCTTGTGTGTCGCTATCTTGAGTCTCTTCAAAATGGGATTGCTCTGATGGAGTATCGGCTGTCAAAGTTACTTCAGGCGATTCGAGCACCGGTGGCCGCTCAAGCGGTATTTGAATCTCTGGCACCGAGCTGATCGGAGCGACTGGCAATTGAGCAAGAGGGGTTTCGGTATCGATAATCGATTGCAGAGTTTCAGCCACCACTTCGACACGAACAGGAATCTCGATACCTGTTTCGGCGTACGGACTGTCAGGACTTGGAAGTGCTGGTAAAGCGATTATTCGCTCTTGATTGAAGTTGACTTTCACGGGGGTTTCAGCCGTGATATCACCCGAGCGGGTGACTTTCAAATTCGACGAATTCGTCGTTCTGAATGTGGCCTTTGCGCCTGAAGACGTACTTTCGGTTAAGGCACTTCCGCTGAGTTTGACCTTAGGCCCGACGCTCCGTGTGGCATCCAACTCGAGTGCCTTCGGTGGTTCGATCCTAACCGATGGAACTCTGACCAAGCTCGGTTGACGAGACTCCGTCGTCGCGATTGCACTTACGACACTTGCGGGTTCTTCGGGGCTCTTGGCCGTTTCTTGGGCAGATGCCTTTTGAACCACAGGCACGATACCGATGGCGCGCCAAGGACCGGCTTGCCTCCATGCCTTCGGAGGTGCACTGCGATACGAATCTTGTGCTTCGCACTGCTCTAGGGAGACAAATCCCGTACTCACATAGCCGGCCATAAGACAACCTTGCACAAGGATTTGCCTCAGACGGGCATGGCGTTTGACTCGATTCAAGTTCATCCTCAGACCCCGCAGAAATAGCGTGGAATTTGCTAGCAACATCAAACAATCAGGGAGTGACCACACCCCACCATCGGACTCTATCGGAACGAGGGCGTGTCAAGATTGAGGGGTTTTAACGAAAGTTCGGGTTATACGGATTGATTCGTCTTAGGACCATCTTTGCTATCGACTCTCAGCGACCAGCCCCGCCAAAAACGCTCTAAATATCGGTCGGCAAATGCTTTGCGAGTTTGTGCTCCGCGCGATTCGCATCCATAATTGAGCTAGGCAAACACAGATCTGACGCCGAGAATATACAGACTATTTCGGTTCGAACTTCGCAACGAGCGCACCCCCTTGAACACACCAAACCCACCGGCGCCCAGCGGGCGTGACAATCGATTCCTCATTTGGCTGCTGTTGGCCCTATCGCTCTTTTTTCTCTACAACAGCAACCGACAGCAGCAAGCCGTTCGCGAACTGCAGCAGCGTAAGACGCAAGACGAGATTGCAAGCACAAAGGCCAAGCGGATCGAGGAGGCCAAGGCTTCTGCTGCAAGGGTAGCAAGCGACTTCCCTGATTTGGTCTTGCCCGAGAAAGTTCCTCGTAAGCGTTGGACGCTCGGATCGATGGATTCGTCCGATGGCTACCGATTCTTAGTCACCCTTGATAATCTCGGGGCCACTATCGAGCGAATCGAACTTGTAGAACAAAAGGAACCAGGTCGTTTTGCTTATCGCTCGTTGCAAACCAAAAACAACCGAGGCTACCTCGGATATTTAGCTCCTGAGGATCGTTCCGGTGGTGGGGTGGTCATCCATTCTGTACCCAAGGGTTCGGCGATGGAAACGGCCCATCAACAGGGATCTCAAGAGGTGCAAGCCATCGAGCCTGGGGATGTGATCGTAGGTTGGGAAGGACTCCAAGGTCCTGCATCGATCTATCAACTCGATAAGGTCTTGACCAACTCGAAGCCTGGTGATGAGTTGCGATTGGAGATCGAGCGCCAAGGACAACCCACTGAGCGCCAGACCCTCCTTGTAAAACTGACCGAGCAACCTGTTGCCGTATTGCGAGCCGAAGACGACTTCAACATTGAAAGTGTCGTCGGCAATAATCCCAAGGGATCCTGTGGACTGAGTTTGGCCAAAATCGATGGCAAGGAAATTGTCGATGGAGAAGTTTCGATCCTCGGTTTAGAGTCGAGCCTCGATGGAACTTGGGAGGCCTCGGAGATTCCTGTCGAAGGTGGAATGGGTATCGAGTTTCGTTTACCATTCGGTACACAACTGAAGCTTGCCGGAATCGACGCGAATTTAGAGTTGGTCAAACAGTATCGACTGCTTAAGGCTCCTGAATCGAAATCCCCGACGACTGCCGACCAGTGGCAGTACCATTTGGAGTTAACAACGATTGTTCGCAATTTGGATGACAAGCCTCACGAAGTGGCCATCCGTCAAGAGGGATTAAACGGCATCTCTCTCGAGGGCTGGTGGTATCCGACCAAATTGTCTCCTGATTTTTTCGCGGCACCAGGGGCTCGCGATGTGATCTTCGGGAGTGAAGACGACGACTATTCGATTAAGATGACTCGCGAATTGGTTGGATCGTCCAAGAAAACTCCTACCGATCCAGACGTCATGCTCTTTGGTCCACAGGATGACCAGAAGAAACGAAACGTCAAATACATCGGCGTAGACACTCAGGTTTTCACAGCCGCGATGGAGCCATCGCCATCGACTCCCGACTCGATGAACGGATTG
>JBJSXX010000332.1:0-3381 GCA_046086605.1 Pirellula sp.
AATCTCTGGCTGCCTGCGCATGAGACAACGCATAGTGAAAAAAGTTGTTGTGGGGTGTAGGGAGCTTGGAATCGTCCATAGCTCCTGATTTTAGAAATCGGTGAGTTTTATGCCCGGATTTGGTCGAAATATTTTTGAAAGCGCGATTGCCCAGCGGTTATTGTATGCACGCCCCCCAGCCTAAACACCGCTGGGAGGATACACTTATGGCTTTTTTCGTACTCGATGAAATGGTACTCGTCCTCGAAAAGTACCGATGGGATTCAGGAGCTTCGAGTACGAGTACGAAGAAATCCGATGCGATGCACGAACTTACGTTTTTACCCACAATCATTCCTGAAGAACCGAAAATGAATTTTATCATGCGTATTGCACTTTGGCTTATCATCAGCTTTGCATGGAGTGATACGGTGCTCATTGCCCAGGAGGATCCAAGGGCGAGTTTGCAGATAATCAATGGGACCGACAAGAGTGTCGAGGTTTATTGGATCAAGTCCGATACGGAGCGGATCTCCAATGGAGAGGTTGAACCGGGCAAGGATCGAATCATCAAGACGACCTTGGGGCATCGGTTTGAAGTGGTTTCAAACAGCGCCGAGGTACAGGTTGTTATTAGCGAAGTTCCCGTCCAAGCGTTTCGGGTCGGAGGTGTTCCGGATTTTTATACACAAAGGATCCATGCAAATGGATTTCCAATCGTCGCATCGGCTTCGGTGAACCCCTATGCACTCAAGGAAGCGGCGGCGATTATCGATGGGATGCTCGGTCAGCGGCCCGATGTGCGCGAGGCGATGATCAAGAGCGGCTCAAGACTATGCATCTTGGGTTGGAATGAGTTTACCACCGAGCAACCCGAGTGGCAGTGGCTGGCCAACGAGAACCGCAAGGAACTTCCAGGCGTCTCGGCAAAAGACTTTTATGATGCGCGAGCAAGGGGGATGGGGGGCAGTCAAACCGATCCCCTTTGTTCCTGCGGTGAGGAAAACCTGCTCGGCTATCCAGGCGATCCCTATGGGACCGAGAACATACTCATCCATGAACTTGCTCACAACATTCATCTGCGAGGAATGGTCAATGTCGACCGCACGTTCGATGGCAGGGTGAAGGCTGCTTATAGGCAGGCCAAGGAGGCTGGACTATGGAAGGGCAAGTATGCGAGTGTCAATCATCATGAATACTTTGCCGAAGGGGTTCAGTCGTGGTTTGATAACAATCGCCAAGACGATCACGACCATAACCATGTCAACACCCGCAGTGAGTTGCTCGAGTACGATCCAGGATTGGCTTCGCTCTGCAGAGAAGTTTTCGGAGATACCGAGTTTCGTTACACCAAGCCACAGGAACGCTTACGCGGACACCTTGAAGGCTACGAGCCGACCCAAGCTCCGACATTCAAATGGCCCGAGAGATTAAAAGAAGCTCAATCGCAGATTCTTAAGCAGGCCCAAACCCGCAATTAGTCCCAGAGTGGGTGCTTGGAGAGATTTTGCTAGCATTTTGACTTTGAGGAAAACTGGGTAGTCCAGGTAGGGCGGACTTGCGTCGGGATTTCCAGTTGGGGTAAAACCTGGGGATGACGCAGCCATGGATTACTATCGATGTTTCGCACACGTTTGGTTCGGGAAAGAACACAGGGATCGAGCGGGTCGTGCGCAATTTATGCCGTGAGATCCCAAGGGTTCTGGACGAGCGCGGTTTTGAATCGCCCAAGTTAGCAACGCATTTTCAGGGCCGGTTTATTGACATCGATCCGACGCTTGAGGAGCGTCTGAGGTTACTGGGTGATTGGGAGAGGAACGCTCAGGAGTTTGTGCCTGACTGGATCCAAGTTGCACCGAAGTGGATTGCGAGCGTTAGCGGATCTCGAAAGCTTCGTAAGTGGATGGAGCCTCAAGCAAGCCATCTTGGCATTTACAAGCTGCCGCATCACCTTTTGCGCTGGTCGACTCTTTCGCAAAGTGTACTTCGAGGCAAGACGATCGAGCCGGGTTCGACGCAGATCCTCATTCTGCCTGATGCTTATTGGACTCGCAGGGACATCTGGAAAACGGTGCAGGCACACCGAAGTGCAGGGGCACTGATCGCGACGATCGTCTATGACCTTATTCCTCTGACACATCCGCAATTCGTTGGTCGCAAGCGTAGCCATAAGTTTAAAAACTACTTGGACCAAGTCATCCGGTATTCCGATACGATCGTGGCGATTTCGGAGACGGTTGCCCAGGACGTCCGAAACTACATTGCCGATGAGCCTGATCCATCGCAGCTATGCCGAGACATTCGATCGTTTGTTTTGGGTGCGGAGTTAGCGATACCTAGATCGGATTCAACGCACGGCAGTGTTCGACCGATCATCAACTCGCTGTTCGACACAGCCTACAAAAACCCACCTTATTTGATGGTAGCGAGTTTTGATCCGAGGAAGAATCACCAGCAGGCTTTGGATGCTTTTGATCTTTTATGGAAGACACAGCCGGAGTTGAATCTCTGCTTTGCTGGTCGAACCGGATCGATGTGTGGAGAGTTGATGGAGCGGATCGAGAACCATCCAAAGTTCGAGCGGGGCCTTTGGGTCTTCCATGACTTATCGGACATCGAATTGCACTACGCCTATGAGAGATGTTCGGGGGTTCTACTCCCCTCGATCGTCGAGGGGTTTGGACTTCCGATCGTCGAGTCGTTGTGGCATGGCCGCAAGACCTTTGCCTCCGACACACCGATTCATCGGGAGGTTGGCGGAAAGCATTGCGAGTACTTCCAGTTGCACAATCCGGAGGATCTTGCCAATGGCATCAGGAACTGGGAGGCAATCCGACAAGATGCGATTCAAAATCGTGATGGGTTTGGGCAATCGGATCGGTTTCGACCAAAGACTTGGCAACAGAGCGCTTCGCAGTTGACGGATATTGTGCTCGATGCGTGGCAAGCACCCAGCAAGGGAACTCGGGCAAGGGCGGCTTGAGAGAAGATGAGTCAGGATCAGGATCGGTTGGCGGATGATTTAGCACGCGAGCAACCTTTGCTCAAAGGTTCTGAGTGTTTGGATTGCAAAGACCACCGAACGATCATAAGTGGTCGCGGATCGATCTTTCTGCTGTGTCAATCCGAGCGAGTACCTGAGAGGTGGCCTAAATATCCTCGGCAACCGATGCAGGGTTGTCCTTATTACTGCAAGTCATGTCCCGAGCAGGATACTTCCGATCCACCTGATCATTCGCCAGAAGGTAACTAGCCTTTTTTAACCGCTGATGAAGAAATTCAATGGCCCTTCAGGAATTATTGTGGGTGAAACATAAGAAGTTTTGGCTCCCGTGACTTCGTGCTCGTGCTCAGTGAAACGGTGCTCGTGATCGTAATCGGAAAGCAACTGTGGCTAACGAA
>JBJSXX010000333.1:0-15939 GCA_046086605.1 Pirellula sp.
GCAACGTACACGGACTGCTGATGCACTTTGGTGACGCTCAGCTTGCAGGCCTGATCGCACCAAGACACTTGGTGATCGATCCGGTACCAGGTCCGACCGTAAGCATTGCTGGAGAAGGTGGTGCGCCGGGGTCGCTCAGCGGCCCAGAGCCTTCGCAGGCCCAAGCCGAAGCGGATCGGGCCAGAGAGCTTTTATCCCCTTGGAAACTTCAAGACAGAGTCGTTTTAAGCGAACCATCCGGTGCGGCAAACTCCCAACCCCAAGGGATCAGCGATTCAGGACTTGCCACAAGCATCGGGAAACTCGGAAGTGACTTTAGCAACTCTGGATCGCTTGCGATCGCATCCAAACGAGCCTCGATCGCCAAGGGCAATTGGGATCGATTGGAGTCAAGCCAATCCCGACGACTCGCATGGCTAGGACAACTCGATCGTTGGCAACAGAGAAAGTTGGATTTGATTCAATACGAACGCGACGCCCACTGGAAGAATCTCGATACGTCCACACCCGAAAAGTTTGCTCAGAGCATCGAGCCTTATCGCAAAGAGTTTCGTGAGGAGATCATCGGACACTGGGATTTTCCTAAAAAGCCGCTGACCCCACGAACCAGGCTCGTGTACGAACGGGAAAAATGGCTCGGTTATGAGGTGGTGCTCGATGTGTTCGATGAAGTCATTGCCTATGGAATCCTGCTCGTTCCTAAATCCAACGAACCGATTGCCCAGCGACCTTGTGTGGTCTTTCAGCATGGACTCGAAGGACGCCCCACCGACACGATCATCAAGGACCACCCGGCCTATCATGACGTCTCGGCAAGATTGGCCGAACAAGGCTATGTGGTCTTTGCTCCACAAAATTTGTACTTGTTCACAGACCGTTTCCGGAGTCTGCAGCGCAAGAGCAATCCGCTCGGAAAGACCTTGTTCTCGACGATCGTAGCCCAGCATGAGCAGATCGTTCGGTGGCTTGCTAGTCGCCCTGAGATCGATCCGAATCGGATCGCCTTTTATGGACTCTCTTATGGAGGCAAAAGTGCGATGCGAATTCCAGCGCTGGTGCCTGAGTATTGTCTGTCGATTTGTTCCGCAGACTTCAATGATTGGGTCTGGAAAAACGCGAGTACCTCGGCACCCTACAGCTACGTCTGGACCATGGAGTACGAAATCTTCGAGTTCGACCTTGGTCGAAAATTCAACTATGCAGAGATGGCGACTTTGATTGCACCTCGTCCATTTATGGTCGAGCGAGGGCATGCCGACGGCGTGGCTCCTGACGAGCGAGTCGGATTGGAGTTTGCCAAAGTGCGACGAATGTACGCGGCGCGTTTGGGGATACCCGATAAGACCACGATCGAGTGGTTCAATGGCCCCCATACGATCCATGGAGTTGGAACTTTCGAGTTCCTAAGCAAGCATCTGAATCATCCCCCAAGGTAATGCGAATCGTCGATGCATCAACCGGCGATTTTTTGCCCGCCCATTCCCATTGCATCCTTGCCTTTTTGCGTAGGTTGTTTTTGCTCCGGGGCATGAGTCTCACGCCCGCTGAGTTCAAGACGCTAAGAAACCTGCCACCTGGGGTGGTACCCCAGGCTACGATGAATATCGCCGTTGGCGAATTAATCATCTCCCAACGCAGTCTAGAAGCGAATACCACTCCTATCTTTTTGCCTTATCATCATTTTGCCGTGGTTTTTTTCTTTCAACCCTGAGTTCTCTTGGCTACAAATCCCTCATGAATGAATCTCCTGAAAAACCAACCATTATGGTCTAGTACACTTAAGCTTGAATTATACTAGAGGCTTGATGCCCACTGCGGTCGAGTCACTTCCCTGCTAGCAAGTCGAGGCCAAAATGATTCGTTTACTTCGGTGCATTGGTTGGTTAATCTTGGGCTTTACGGCACTGCTTGTTTGTCCGAGCCAATCCCAAGCGCAAACAAGAGCTGTACAGCCACCGTACAAGATCCCTAACGAGTCAGTGCCTGATGTTTTGCGCAGTTGGATTCCGTGGGTTCTTTGGGACGAGAGTTACCAGCAAGCTCCCACGACCTACCGAAATTTCGAAGAACGCATCTATTACTGGCCGAGCCAAGTCGAGATACAAGCCGATGACACAAAGGGTAGCTGGCAAGTCAATGTGACCGTGTACCGTGAATCCTGGTTCCCGCTTCCAGGCAGCAGCGAACACTGGCCTACAGGAGTAAGCGATTCCGAAAAAGAACTCGTCGTTATCGAACACAACGGATCCCCAGCGGTCAAACTCAAACCCGGCAACCACTCGCTCAGGGGCCAGTGGCTCTGGAAATCCTTACCTCAAAAACTGACGATCCCAAGAAGTTATGGGTTGCTGCGACTGCAAGTTCGCAACGAACCGATCGCAACTCCGAATTGGGACAGTACCGGAACGCTGTGGCTGAGCCGTTCGAATGTCGGCCAAGACGTTCAAAAGGATAGCTATTCGTTTGAGATCCACCGACTGATTCAAGACGGGGCTCCCATCTGGCTCCGTACAGAGATCGATTTGACGGCAACGGGCAAGAGCCGTGAGGAGGAGCTCGGGTTCGTGCTCCCAGAGGGTTGGCAACTCTCTTTTGTCAACAGTCCGATCCCTGTGGCAATCGATGATACCGGCAAGCTCAAAGCGCAGCTTCGAGCTGGCAATTGGAAGATACTCGTCGATGCATTTCGAACCGAGGACATCAAGGAGTTCAAATACGCGGATGGATTGAAGCCTGCCAAGGAGACCGAACTCTTAGCTGTCCAACCTGCACCCGATCTGCGAACCACCGAACTGCAGGGCGTTATTCCCGTCGATGCGCAAACGACAAGGTTTCCCAAGAACTGGGGCAATGTGACCGTCTATCAATGGAAAACCGCAACCGCGGCGACCTTGGTCGAGAAGAATCGTGGGATGGGTGTCGAAAAACCCAATCCACTTAGTGTTGATCGAGTGCTATGGCTCGATGACGATGGCTCAGCGATGACTTATCGAGACATCCTCGATGGGGAACCAAAACAAACCACGCGTCTTGATGTTGCCGCCGAGCATCAGTTAGGAGTGGTTCGGATACATGGCGAAAGGCAACTTATTACTCAGAACCCAGCAACGGGTTCCGAAGGGATTGAGCTGCGGATTCGTAAGCCGACGATCGAAGCGGTAGGACGCACATCAAGCGTACGGGAGATTCCAGCCATCGGATGGCAAACGCCCGCCGAGAGGCTTGAATTGAAACTGTACATGCCACCGGGTTGGCGGATGCTGGCTGTCTTTGGACCGGATCGAGTCGAAGGAGATTGGCTGACGGCTTGGAGCCTGCTGGATCTGTTTTTGCTCTTGGTCTTTAGCTTGGCAGTCCTTCGCCTCTATGGTTGGATTCCGGGTTTGGTTGCGTTCGCGGCTTTTGCTCTAACTTATCACGAACCTGGTTCGCCTCGTTGGACTTGGTTCTTCCTGCTGATTCCACTGGCGCTAATTCGTGTGATCGGTTCGGGCAAGAGCCTTACTGGTTTGTATTGGTGGAAGCATCTCGCGACGGCGTTGCTGTTATTGAATCTGGTTCCCTTTGCAGCCATGCAGATTCAAAATGCGATTTATCCTCAACTCGAACCGAGCAATTCGAACATCAAGTACCGAAGCTTGTTTCAGTGGATGGAACAAACATCCAATGATCGCGTTGACCAACGGAACGATCAATACTCAGCGATTGAGCCCGCGTCAGTCGTTCTCGCCACCGAAATGCACTCACAGACTCGTTCCAAGTTCGATAGCAGTAAGCCGGCCGCAGAGAACTATGTCCAAACCAACCAAGCTCAGGTGGGCAATTTCGCTTACGATCCGAAGACGAGCATTCAGACAGGCGTTGCCAAACCGCAATGGTATGGAACCGCCGTGCATTGTGCTTGGGATGGACCTGTTAGCGACACACAAACGATCCGACCTATCTTGATTTCATGCAACCAACATCGGGCACTTACACTATGCCGCTTGGTGCTTCTGGTCCTGCTACTTGGGATCCTTCTTGAGGGACTTGGAAAAATCTGGAAGCAGGCTCTTCGAGTCACACCAGCAGCACCAGGAAATCCGTCGACGCCCGTCGCGTTATTGTTTGTGGCCTTTTTAGCAATCATCGCCGGTGGAAACGCACAGCACGCTTGTGCACAAATCCCCGATAGCGCGACGTTGGACACGCTGCGGCAACGGGTACAACAAGCCAGTGATGCGTTTCCCACCGCAGCCGATATCCCAGCGATGTCGATCAAAATCGAGCAAGACAATCTCGAAATGCAGGCCACGATTCATGCAACAAGCATCCTAGCCGTGCCGCTGCCTGGTAAAGGGGCCAGTTGGTTTCCAAGTGCCATTGCAATCGATGGCAAGGATGCTCAGGTCGTACGCAAGGACGACGAGCATCTGTGGGTATTGGTTCCCGAGGGGATTCATCAACTCTCGGCTCGGGGACGAATCCTCGGAAGTGCCGAATGGTCTTGGGCATTTATCCTCGCTCCTCACCACCTGAGCGTCGAAGCCCCCCAGTGGACATGGTCAGGAGTTAGTCCTGAAGGTAAACCCGAAAATCAGATCATCTTCGTGCGCAAAGAGCAGCGAGTCGAGGGGCAAGCAAATTACGATCAGAAGAACTTTCGCTCGGTATTTCTCGTCGAACGGCGGCTTGAGATCGGACTAGTCTGGAAAGTGGACACGACCCTCAAGCGACTGAGCCAACCTGGTAAAGCGGTAAGTGTCTCGGTTCCTACGTTGTCCAACGAACAAATCATTACACCGGGGGTTACAAGCCAAGATGGCAACATCGAAGTCAACTTCAGTGCCGAACAAATGACCTTTCAGTGGCAATCGGAGTTGCCGATCTCTCCGAGCATTCAACTCGTCGCCAAGCCGGTCTCCAACGGTTCTGCTTCCAACAATCTGGTCGAACGATGGCTGGTCGAAACATCTCCGGTTTGGAGCATGCAATCGGTTGGAAGCAAGCCGATTTTTGATATCCGTAAAGCCAGTCTTATTCCTGAGTGGAACCCTTGGCCTGGCGAATCGGTCGAATTGCAGTTTCAACGGCCTTCTGCGGTCGCGGGCAAATTGCTCACGATTCAGTCGCTCGAACATTCGCTCGAGGTTGGAAGTCGGCAAAGGAAATCGAAGCTGTCGTTTGAAATCGAATCGAGCCTCGGGGGGGAACAAGCCATCCCAATTCCTTCGGGGGCAACGGTGAGCGAAATGCAAGTTGCCGGTCGGAGCGTTCCGATCCGTCGACAGGCCGACGAGGTCTTGGTCAATCTCCAACCCGGTGCGCAGCAGGTGAAGATCGAGTGGACCGAAGAGATTCCGGTCGCAAGTGTCGTTTCCATGCCAGCGATCCAGATGCCAGAGGAGGTCGCAAACATCCGAACGAAGATGCTCATCCCAGCCTCGCGTTGGGTGCTTTGGGCCAATGGTCCGCAGCGAGGACCGGCGGTCCGTTTCTGGGTTATTTTGGCCGTATCTCTTTTGGCAGGATGGGTACTTGGATCGAGAATCGACTCGCCGCTAGCTACCTGGGAGTGGATGCTCCTGATGATCGGGCTTACCCAAGTCCACATCGTTTCATCGCTATTGATCGTGGCGTGGCTTTTTTCGATCCGATTGCGGAGGCGACTCGATCCGGAATCGATTGGAGGATTTTCTTTTAATTTTTTGCAGGTCTCGAACGTTATACTAACGATCGTCGCCATCGGCCTGCTGATCGGAGTCGTGACCGCTGGGCTGCTAGGTACGCCTCGGATGTTCATCGTCGGGAATGAGTCCTTTGAGGGGAACCTCAATTGGTTCACCCCGCGATCCGACCGCAGTTTACCTCAGCCTTGGGTCCTTTCGGTTTCGATTTGGTACTATCGATTCCTGATGCTCTTGTGGGCTTTGTGGCTTGCCAATAGCTTGCTGCAGTGGCTCAAGGAGTGGTGGAAATCCTTGGTCCACGTCACAGGCTGGAGATCCTTTCCAACCCGCATTCAGAAACGACCAACCGAAATCAAGAAACCATGAAAAGCAAGTATCCAATCTGGTTGATTTTCTCGTTAGTGATCTTGGTCATGGTGCGAGATACGCCGGAGTGTCTCCATGCATGCTGTCCGGCATATAGGGCGGGGTCCGATTTCCGAATCGCCGACCAAAGAATTCTCGTCGCATGGGATCCGCAGACCAAGATCGAGCATTTCGTACGCGAGGCGGCGTTTAAAAGCTCAGGCCAGAACGATTCGGATTTTGGTTTCTTGGTTCCCTCGCCGACCGAGCCGCAAATCGAAGAATCCGATGCCAGTGTTTTTGGATCGCTCGATCAAAAAATTCAACCTCGCATCGAAGTCAAAGACCGTTGGAGCGTTGATCCTTTTCCGTTGTTGCTTTCGCCGTTTCTATTGATGGAATCAACCAAGTTCGTAGGTGCAGGTCGAATCAATGAAGATGCTGTCCCGACTGCGGTTGCTGTTCTGCAGACCAAAAAGGTTGCAGGATACGAAGTTGCAGTCCTCAAGGCAAACGATGCCAACGAGCTGATTCAATGGCTCAAGGACAATCAGTATCAAGCCCGCAAAGATCTCGAAGAATGGGTGGTGCCCTATGTCGAGCAAGGCTGGATCATCACCGCTTTCAAATACGATTCAAGTTCGGCGAGAACCCAGGTCGGTACCGTGCGGATCTCTTTTGCGACCGAGACTCCGGTCTTTCCGTACCGTGTCCCAAAGGATCAGTTTACCGAGGAAGGACGAGGGAACCTGCTACAAGTTTTCGTCGTCGGCCCGGGTCGTGCGTCAGGATCGCTGGGCCAAAGCCCATCGAATGAGGCGTGGGTGCGAGGTAAAATGCGATTCTCGATGCCCATCGCGCGCACCGAACTCGAAAGCTTAATCGGTACGGCCGTGCCGAGCGATCAATGGAAGACCAATGATTCTCTATGGCTTACTGCATGGGACGATCGAACTTGGCCATCGAGCGACAAAGACCTGTGGTTTGGCTTTGACCCAAAGGCGGAAGCTTATCAGCAAGTCAGAACGGTCATCCAAGATCGATCGATTTACTTGCCGATCGATATACTTGGACTAGCCACCCTAGGCACCGGACTTTGGGTCCGGCGCCGAAGAGCGCATCGAGGTTGATCGGATTGTTAGCCTTGCTTAGGTCGTTTTCTGAGTCGTACTAGCAGTCCGCCCAGGAGCGATCCGAAGAGGGCCACCGAGGTTGGCTCGGGTACGACACCGCCACCGCCGCCGCCACCACCACTGCTGCCAGTGATCGTAAGCGCTCCATAGATGAGGGTGCCATCGAGTACCGTTCCATCAGCAAGCACAATATCGTCGAGTTGAGTGTCAAAATCCGACATTGTAAAACTGATCACATCACCGACGGCACCACCACTGAGAGTAAAGCTAGCCAGCCTAATCGTCGTTAGTGTTGGGCTCACAATAACACCCAGTGGATCATCGCTTGCCGATGGAATCAAATCGTTTTGTTCTATCGCACCGTATCTCGCTGCGGTGTCGAGGTCGATCGTTGAAGAACCTCCGCCGTTATCGAAGAAACGTCCATTTTGCGTCCCGTAATCGGTTAAACCCGAAATAACGTACGCGCTTGAACCAGTCCAATTGAACAAAATATTTCCGGAAACAGTTTCGAAAGTTCCAAGAATTGAGGTATCGCTCGGCCCCCGGGTTTCCTGGAGGATGATATCGATAACCGTCGGTGTTCCAACGACAAACGGAGTCCGTTCGACGAGGAGTAATTCGGAAACGACGGTTGCTCGGCTCTCAAGAGCCATGGCACTCATCGCGCAACAAGCCAACAAAGCGCACAAAATCTTCTTCATGGGGTCCCTCCCTTATTGAAGCGTTACGAACAAGAAATTGATAAGATATCCTTTAGAACAACCGTCTCCGACGATTGCGATTGCTGTTGAAGTTCGTGATATCAGCACCTGCTGATACCGATCCATTGCCGTCCCAATCCAAGGCGGCATTGTAAGAGAGTTGGGCGTTTCTCAGTGCAACTGCATCGGTTCCATCGACATCGCCATCTCCGTCGTTATCACCGTACATGCGGAAGAAGCGATCCGTCGCCACATCCCCAAAGGCGTTATCACCGACTAACGCGAAGCCTTCGCCATCGACTTTTGTCGCGTCGATCCGAAGAACGTAGTTACCATCTGCGAGCGAGTTGCCGTTGTTGGCGGCAAGTGCTCCACCGGCTCGCTTGACGATGCCATTGACGACCGTACCGTTTGCTACGGAACCGGCATCAAAGGTGATCGTGTAGCTCGAGGAACTTCCAGAAGCCGGCGTCACAATGAGTTGGCTTTGTGGAATGAAGCTAGAGCCTGCCGTAAGCAGTCCAATGTTCTCAAGCGAGAATGCATTGGGTTGCAGTGTCACTGGAGATCCGAAGTTGACCACCAAGGAGGTGATGATCGATCGTTGGGCATTGTTTGGAAAGGAAACTCCGCTGTTGACCGTCGCACCGGTAAACGTAGGACCGAGAGTAAAGCTCCAATCGCTTGGAGCACCCGGCGCGACCGATTCCCAATTCGCTGCGGTGTTTCCGATCGCGGGTCGAATGGTACTTGGAAGACCGTTATAGACAGCGCCCACGGGCTTGTATCGCGCGGCGACCCCCGTCGGTTTGATGAACGTCATACCCAGAGTTAATCCATCAGGACGCGAGCTGGTCGATGTGCCAATTGCTGCACCATAAATGAACGCGGTGGGAGTCAATGATGTCATCGTGACCGCTTTGTAGATGTAGATCTCGTCGTTGTTTGAGCCAAAACCAGCACCACTAGTAGAGGTCCAGTCGTAGGTCGCAGTAGAAACGCTCGATGCACCCCAAGGGAGCGTAATGATCGTTCCGGCCGGAATCGTTTGGCCTGCTTTGACTGTGAATAACGCCTCAGCCTCGTTCAAATCGGTGAAGGATGCCCCACCATCGGAGGCAACCTCGTTGTCACTGACAATAAACCGAGTTCCTCCGATGAGTTCCTTGAGAGTCATGATGACGAACGAATCGCTTGGAGATCCTGAGGTGTTATAACCAAGCAGAACGATATCGCCCGGGCCAAGTGGTGTAATTGGAGTGACCGTGAGCTCTTCGTCGTCTTGTATTGGAACAACGGCATTGTTTCCAGCGATGTCCTTGACGACCGCCCCGGCGGGCAATTGCAACCGGAGTGTTCCACCCGAGGTCGGTGTTACGACCAAGGTGTAGACGCTTGGGCTAACTTGATTGATCGTCCCGAAAGCGACGGTGGCCGTACCTGCGTTGCTGAAGTCACTGGTGGACAATGTCGAAATTTCGATGGCTTCGCTAAAGGTAACCGTGTAAGTGATCGCGCTTTCTGCAAACAGAGTTCCTGTGGAGTTGTTGGTGATGTTGGTGACAGTAGGTGCAACTGCATCAACCGTTAGCGTGTCGTCATCTAAAACCGGTACGACTAGGTCGTTTCCTGCGACATCCTTGATCGTTCCGATGATTCTGAGCCTTAGGCTAGTGCCACTGGTCGGGGTGACGAACACGGTAAATACGCCAGGCGATGTCTCGGTGATCGTTCCAATACTGATCGAAGAACTTCCTGCGTTGTCAAAGTCGCTAGCAGTGACTGTCGCAGCATCGATATCTTCGCTAAAGCTGATCGTGTAGGTGACGGTTTGATTGAGGGCAACAAGGTTATCCGAATCGTTATCGACGATGGAAACAACCGTTGGAGGTGTGGTATCTGCTCCTTCGATCACGGTGACGGTTGTATCGTCAAGTACCGGCACAACGAGGCTATTTCCAGCCAGATCCTTGATCACTGCACCGGTTGGAATGCGCAGGATGATTGAGCCAGTTGTCGACGGAGTGACCGTCAAAGAAAAGATTTTGGGGCTCAATGCCGTAACGGCACCTACTGAAATGCTCGCTGAGCCTGCGTTGTCAAAATCCGCCGCACTGACTGTGCTCGCATCGATGTCTTCATTGAAGGTGATCGTGTAAGTAAGCGTATCACCGACGGCAACTTCATTGTCGATATCCCCGTCATCGATCGAGGTGACAGAGGGAGGTGTGTTGTCTGAGAACACATCGACGCCCCGGAACACATAGTTGGCACCAGCGGTTGCAAGTTGAGTTGCACTTGTCGGCGTTGATGCTCCAGTATCAACGATTGAGATTAAGCGATTGTTCGAAGCTTCGGTCGTTGTCGCATACAGCGTTGCTGTCCCATTGGAGAAACTACCCGTCAATCCTCTCATGCCTGCAAATCCAGAACCAGCAGTGGCGCTGAGAGCATTCGAACCGTTGACCAAAAGAGCCCATGAACTAGACCATGATGTCCCATTAAACGTCCATTTTTGAAGCCCCCCACCAGCACCGGTTCGATCATCGGCGATATAAGCTCGATCAAGAACCCCGTTGCCATCGGTATCGAACATCACAAACCCATAGGGACTTGCACCTGTCCCTGTACTGATCGCTGCTGTGGCACTCTGCCCCGTGGTTGTTGGAAGACCAGTCCCAACGCGGTGAATTCCAGGCGTTACAGATCCTGTCGAGAAATACAACTGTCCGTTATAAATCTCGACGTTGCGTGTATTATTGACGGTGGTGCTGATCTGTGTAAAGGCGCCTGCATTGGCGTACCATACTCCCGCCGTTGTACCACTACCATTACCGGTTGCGTAAAAGGAATTGTTACCGGTAGCAATGATGCTTCGAAAATTATCGGTATTAAAGGGTATGGGTGCTGTTGTCGGAAATGTCGTTCTGGATGCAACAAGCCCATCTTGGCCAATGACCGTTCCAACTTTCGTATTCGTCACATTGACTGCTGCTGTACCCGCAGCGCTGTTGTAACCGGGTACTGCGACTCGTCCGTCAAGAATGTTGAGATAACCACTACTTGTCGCCGAACCCGAATCGGTGACTTGATTAGCACCAGATGTCGGCAAGTTCATGGTTTGAACAGGTGATCCACCCGTTGTCGCGTATTCAAGCAAGGAAACTTGGAACGCAACATTGCTAAGTGAAGTCGTTCCGTTGCCGATTCGCTCAACGAGCAAATTTCCGCCGACAAAAGCGGCAAGCAACGACCGATCCTCAAGCTTCTCGATCTGCGCTCTTAGCCTTAGGCGCAAACTATTTCGTCGATGATTCCTATCTTGACGACGGTTCTTAGAACTCCACATACTTCCCCTCCTTGGTAGTAATCGAGTGATTCAAATCCCGAAAGGTGGAGAATCAATCATGGAATTCCACTCCGGGTCTAGCGACGAGTATATAGGACGGAACCTGAACCGTGTCTAGGATGGGGTTAAGTTTCGATGAGTAAACGAGGAAAATTCAGCCGTGACCGGAAGGGAGGCGTCGGCGAATTTGTCAGAACAACCCCTTCGATTACGAGCTCGTGCACCGTCCGCCACAGCGGACTGAGCACGAGCATGAAGGGATCCGATTCCCCCGGCATACGCCGAAATCCATTCAAATCCAATCGTTTCCTAAACGATTCACATGGCGATTGGAATCTTCTAAACCGCTTGTTCGCTAGGCAGACTGTAAGGGGAACGGTACTCGCGAGTGAGCCACTCATTGGGAGCATCGCTACCGGTGAAGACCTCACCGATCGGATCGATCGATAACTGCTTGCCCATCCAAATCGAGTAGTCTTTGACCTCATTGGCTTGCAAGTGTTCTGCTGTACGTTTCCAAGTTTCAACAACCGACGCGTCGCCACCTTGGGCCTGCAAAGCCCCGACGACTTCGGCGCTTGGGATCTGTTTTCCGAGTCGCAAGGAGATGTTCCCCAAGTGGCACAGCGCGCTGGAATAATGGCCTTGCTCAATGTCCGCGTTAAGGGTCTTGTAATCCCTGTTTCGCATCGCATCGGTGAAGTTCTTATAGTGACGATCGTCTCCGCCGCCGTTGAACTGCTTGATCGGTTTGCCATCAAGGTCAAACGCTGTGCCGCTTGCATAGGAGGTCATGACCAAGTAACCCTTGGTGCCTTCGACGATGATGCCAACGTTTGCACCTTTATAATCTGGAGTCGGCAAACCACGGACTTCGAAGATGAGTTTTCGCTTACCGTAGTCATGAACGACGACTTGAGTATTGGCTGTTTCGCCTGCATCTTCGTAACCCACGCGGCCTCCGAAAGACCATACGCGATCGCTCAAGCGATCTTCACCGAGTGCCCAACGGCATAGATCCATTTGGTGAATCCCTTGGTTGCCCAGGTCTCCATTTCCGTATTCCCATTGCCAGTGCCAGTCGTAATGAAATCGCTTGCGAGTAAGCGGTAGGATTTTCGCAGGACCAGACCACAAATCGTAATCGACTTCCTTGGGTACTTCATAGGTACCGCGTGGACCGATCGAGTCGCGACGCTTGTAACATAATCCACGGGAGATCAGCACGTCGCCAATACCTCCTGCGTGTACAAACGCGATCGCTTCGCGCATACCAGGATTCGAGCGACTCTGTGTTCCAGTTTGTACCATCCGCTGATGCTTGCGTGCCGCTTGTACCACTCGGCGTCCTTCGAGCACATTGTGCGATACGGGTTTTTCGACATAAACGTCCTTGCCCGCTTGGATCGCCCAAATCGCACCGAGTGAATGCCAATGATTGGGAGTGGCGATGCTCACGGCATTGATCGATTTGTCTTCGAGGAGCTTGCGAACATCCTTGACCCAGACAGGTTTCTTGCCACCTTGTTTCTCGGCTGCTTTTTCACAAGACCTCTGGCCCGCCTTTTCATCGCAATCACAGATATGGGTTACGACGCTTCCAGGCCTTCCTGCAAAGCCATCGATGTGGGACTGGCCCCGTCCTCCTGCTCCTATGACAGCTACCTGGATCGTATCATTCGGGCCGATCGAAGGTGGCTGCTGCTGTTGTGGCTCATTGGCCTGAGCTCGCTGGGCCTCGAGGGCCAAAGCAGCGGCGGTGGTAAACATTGTCTGTTCTAGAAAATGGCGGCGAGACAACGAGCTCATGAGAGGATCCTTGTAGTCGTTAGGGTTCAGGAATCGAAAGGCTTCGAACCCCGATTGTAAAGGATCCAAGGTGCATTTGCAGCGCATCGCAGGGTTCTAAAGCTGGAAAAAGCACCCAGGTACTAGGCCCGCTTCCTCCTTACTGGTCGAGTCCTAACCAGTTTGCTGCATTGACTTTAAAGAGTTTTTCTAAGCGGTGAGTCGACCAGCCAAGCTTCCCTCGAGCGATTTCATGCATGCGGCCCAGGGTGGCTCCAGAACCTACAAAATGCGTGCGATCTTCGCTACGCGGAACCCCATCGGCCCCGACGTCGACTTTGCGATCCGAGAGCGTGTAGACCCCAGGAGGCAATCCCGCAGCACTGATCGCATCGGAGATGATCGAAACTCGGTCTTCCCCAAACCAATCAACCCAACTATCGAGCAACCAGAGGGGCAAATGAAATGAGTCGGCAATCAACGTTACACGCAGCGAACTTCTTAGTGCCATAACACGTTGGATGATGTTGTCATGCCTTGGAAGCATCGGAGGACATGCGTTTCCTAGATGGGTAAAAAGGGTCAACCCCGAATCGATCGCACGACGCAGTTGGTCGATCGACGGGTCGCAATGTCCGGCAGCCACCATGATGTTTTGTTTCGAGAGATACTCAATCCCCTTGCCCGATGGATCACGTTCGGGAGCAAGTGTCACAAGTTTGAGGCATCCGTCTGCGGCATCAACAAGTCGCTTGAGGTGATCTAGGTTTAGCTCGATGGCATACTGTTTTGGATGCGCCCCGACATAGCCCGACTCGGCTGAAAGAAATGGCCCTTCGAGGTGAATCCCTACAGCTTTGCTCGCTGCGTGGGAGTCTTGCATGTTGGATTTGCATAACTTCGCAAGCTTCGAAAGTTTCGCGTCGAGCGATTCGATGCTGTCGGTAATGAGCGTCGGCAAGAAGTACTTCGTTCCATCTTGGCCGAGATGCTCGATGGCTTGATCCCAGTGTGCCTCAGAAAGATCCTTGCAATTGAAATCGATTCCACCAAGGCCATTGATTTGAAGATCAACCCATCCGTCGATTTTAGTCATGATGGAGCTACTCGATACGGCAATGAAAAAACCGGTCGGTTTATTTCAAACCAACCGGTCTTGTTGTGTGTTTTACAGCCAACCCAAGCGACTAGATCAGGTCGCCAGCAAACAGGTCGTCGACCAGTTCACTAACGTTTTCTTCTTGCTCTTCCTGTGCCGAGTAACCTGCTAGCAAGTCATCGACACTGGATGGATCGACGACCGAGTTGATTACCCAGCTAGGGGTTCCGGTGCGTGCGAGCCTGTTGGACTGAATCTCGATCGGTGGATTGACCGTGCTAAATTCGACTTCGAAATCCGACTGCACGATTGGTGTTGCTTGGACTTGTCCTTCGCCTTCACCTTCACCGGAGAAGTTCGAGCCGTTGATTCGGTTGACAACCCAGAGAATATCCAGAGGTGAGAGGAACCCGTCTTCGTTCACGTCGACATAGAACTTCTCGCCGGAACCTTCTCCTTCGCCGCCACCTAGGGCACCACTACCGTTGGTGTTGACCTTGTTGACAAGGATCAAGGCATCGATTGGAGAGACGAACCCGTCGTTGTTGACGTCGAAGCGATCCCAAGGATTGGTGTTCCCTTCTCCGCCTGAGCCGCTACCGCCGGTGATTACAAGTTCTGCAGGAATGTAGCTGATTTGATCGTAAGGAACCTTGTTCCTCGGATCGCTGTAAAGCAGAGAATCATGGAATGGGCTGATATCGGCAGGATCGGCAACAAACCGAGCAACGCCAGGGGTGTTGGCCTTCATGCGAATGCTGAATTGAAGCAACTCAGAAGTACCTAGAGGCGAAGCTGAATCTTGGAAAGAACCGACTTCGTTGATCAAGCCTGGGATTCGAATATCGCCGGACTTGCCGTTGCTGTAGCCATTGGGACCTGCGGCGAACTCGATTTGGAAACCAAGTCCACTTGGGGATGTCTGCACTGCTACCAAATTTCGATCGTAGAGGATGTCTTGGTAAGCTGCGAAGACACCGCTTTGGGAGTTCGGAGCTCGAAGATCTTGGACATATCCACGAAGTTCAAACTGGCTACCTGATGGGATCGAAGTAATCGGCTGACCGTTGAGATCAAACGCCTTGAGCTGGATCTTCATCTTGTCATCCAAGCTCGTGTTACCGACCTTGAGTGTCACAGTAGCCGTCGAAGTGAAACCTCGCGAGTCGGCGATCGTGTAGGTGAATTGATCCGAGAATCCCAAGGAACTAGTAAAGGGGACAAACTGAATGCGGTCATCCGATGGGTTCGTGGTTCCTCGATTGTCGATCGACACAACACCGTTGGCGGGCTGGGTGACCGATGTGATTCGAATTGGACCGGAAGTTCCAACGATATCGTTAGCCAAAACGTTGATGAACGATGTGGAATTCAAGAGCAATTCCGCCGTGCTGTCATCGACAGCAAACGGAAGTTCGGTACCCCTTGGAACAACTTCGATCGTCGAACGCAGATAGCGAACTTGTTCGACTGGAACTGGAGCATTCGGTGGGTTGAACAACACGACATCGGTGTTTGGCGACTCGTTGGCTGGATCACCTACGAATTCAGCCAAACCAGCCGAACGGGCGGTGAAGGTCAGAATCGTCATGAGCGACGGATCGGCGAAACTAAACGGTGGCCGCTCTGCTCCGGTGAAGGCACCTAGCGATTTAACAACACCTGGAATCGAAGCCGATCCAGAGACGCCGTTTCGATAAGGTGCAACAGGCGAGTTGGCAAAATCAAGCGTTGTGTTCGGCCCTGGGCTCGATGGCAGTACAATGTTCGAGCTGTAAAGTAGATCGAGATAAGCTGCGTAAACGCCTGGGTTTTGCACCGAGGTTGGTGGGGTTTGCCCAGCACCTCGTTC
>JBJSXX010000334.1:0-9169 GCA_046086605.1 Pirellula sp.
TGCACATACAGCGATGGCCATCAGTAGACGGATCGCCGAAAGTGCATTGGGGACATTCCATGGGTTCGTCGAAACCGCAGATGGCTTGGTCATTCCAGGACTCGCATGGCTACACCGATCAGATCGTATTCTTTGGAAGAGACGATCTCGCACTCGACCAAATCACCTGCCCGGAGTTGGAAGTCTTCGGAGGGGGTGACAAAGACGCAGGCATCCACGTCGGGAGCATCGGCATAGGATCTGCCGATCCATGAGCTTGAGACTCCATCGACCGGTTTATCTAGCAATACGCTTAGCCGTTTTCCCTGTTGCTTGGCACACCATTCAAAAGCGTTCTTTTGCTGGACAGCCATCAATCGCTTCCTCCGCTCCTTCTTGATCCGCTCGGGAAGATGTTCGTCCAAGCGCGCTGCAGGAGTGTCGGATTCGATCGAATAAGTAAACACACCCAGACGCTCGAAATGCATCGAATCGACAAACTCTTCGAGCTGGTCGAATTGCTCATCGGTTTCACCAGGAAAGCCGGCGATCATGGTGGTTCGCAGGACAAGATTCGGGATCGTCTCGCGCATCATCGTCACCATCTCGATGGTCGATTCGCGTGTTACTCGTCGCGACATCCGCTTGAGCACCGGATTGCTGGCATGCTGCAATGGCATATCGATGTACGGCAAAATACGCTTGGCCTGGGCGATCGTATTAAGTAGCGGTTTGTCGATGTACATCGGATAGAAGTACATGAGCCGTATCCAATCGAGACCTTCGACGTTGTCGAGTTGCTCGAGCAATTCTCGAAGCCTCGGCTCTCCAAACATATCGATGCCATAGTACGTGGTGTCTTGGGCAACGATGATCAATTCGCGAACCCCGTTGTCGGCCAAGCGTCGAGCCTCGACGAGGATATCCTCCATCGGCTTGCTGGCATGTTTCCCACGCATCTTCGGAATCGCGCAGAACGTGCACAACCGATCACACCCCTCAGAGATTTTCAGATAAGCAAAATGCTTTGGGGTGACCTGCAGACGCATGTTGTCTGCAAGGGCTCGAATCGGGGCAGGTCGAAAGACGGTGCGTTGCTCATCCAACCCGTCCATGATCCGACCGACCACGTTGGCGATTTCATCGCGCCCAAAGACACCCACAAGCCCATCGATTTCGGGACGCTCGACCAAGAGGTTTTCGTTTTGGCGCTCGGCCAAACAGCCTGTGATTACCACGCCTCGGATTTTGCCCGAGCGTTTGAGCTCGAGCATCTGATCGATCGCTTCAAAGGATTCCTTTCTCGCGTTCTCGATGAACCCACAGGTGTTGATCACCACAAAGTCCGACTCCTCGGGCTTTTGCACCAATTGGTAGCCGCTTTGCTGGAGAATACCGAGCATCTGCTCGCTATCGACAAGGTTCTTTGGGCAGCCCAAGCTGATAAAAGCGTACGAGCCTCGTTTGCCTTGGACGTCCGGTCCAGGCAGATTCGAGGAAGGATCAGGGATTTCGACGATCGGAAGACTGCGCATAGGTTGATTTCGGCTCAAAAGCGAGTCGATGTGCTGAATTGGAACAAAACCACCTCTGATAATACCACTAGGATCGGCCTGCACTAGGCGAAAATCCCGTCCGTTTGATGCCCGGCCCTTCGCTTTTGGGCACTTTTTGAAACACAGAGTCGCAGAGAGCACAGAGTTTCGAGGAAGTCGCCCACACCCTCTGTGCCCTCTGTGACTCTGTGTTTTCCTTCTTTGTCTTACCGATCATCCTACCGGTCCGATCGCAGGGAACCGAGCAACGGTTGTCGCATGGCCAAGACGGCAGCCAAGACACAGAAAACCAATCCCAGCAAAATCACCCAAATCAGCATCGTCAAAGGGCCCCCGAGAGAAACCACGGAATTACCCCTAAACAATACCGGTGCCGAGGCAGCCAAGGCACACACCATGCCGATCCCAAGCCCACGCAGCAATTGCCAACCGTTCTCCAAAAATAAAGCCCAGACAAGCCGACCCTTCGGAAAGCCCATCGCACGCATGGCCGCAAGCTCGCTTCTGCGTTCCAAAGCACTGCGCAATTGGGATACTCCCAACCCTAGTGTCCCGAGCAATAGCCCCAAGCCTCCTAAGAGCTGGAACGCGCTCAAATAAGTATTCTGGACCGCCAACAGTCGACTCAATATCCCATCGGCCGATGCACAACTGAGCCCTTCATCCGACCATCCTGACTCCAAGACCGTTCGTATCTGGGCCACTTGATCCTTCGATGCACCCTCAGGCGGTTTCACAAGAAACTCTCGATAGCCACCGATGTCTGGAAAGATCTTCTGAAAGTTCGCTTCACCGATCCAAAGACTCCCCTGAAAAATAGTGTTCTGTAAAACACCCACCGTCTGAAAGTAAACGGTCTTGTCCCCGAACCGATAACTAAACCGTTCACCAACATATCCACCTAAATGCAAAGCCCATAACGCCGTGTTCTGATCAAGGATGACCGGCAGAGGACTCTCCTTGGTTCCCATCGCAGATGCTTCGATGCGTTCCCAAGGTGACTGCTGAATGTCGGTTCCAAACCATGCCAGTTCGGTTCTCCCATCGGTGCCTCGATCGATCTCCTTGATCGCTGCTCCGATCCCCATTACCCGAGGCTCCGAAGCTTGAAAGAGATTGTTGCAACTGGCGTCGTCTCCGCCTCGGACCCTTACGGATACAATCTTGGTATCGACCAACCCCGTCGCTTTTTCTCCGAGCGTTTGCCTTTGCTGTTTAGGATCTGCGATGTTGACGTGAATGCTCTGAGAACTCTTGCCAACCCATGCAAAGCCTCCGGTACCTCTCCTGTCGGGTTGCGATTGAAATAAACTCATCGCCAAAATCAGGAAGCTTGCCATGGCCATCAAGGCCACCGTGAGAATACTTCGCAAAGGAGCCCTCAGGGCATTCGAACGCGCCAAAGAACTCAGATCCACATGGGAATCTTGCACCTGAGGGTTCTTCCTGGTCATGCCCGCATAAAGCCAGAAAACCATCGCGATCATCCCCAGCCTGCCGCTAACGACAAACGCTCCAGCTTGAATTTGACCCTGCAACCATTGGCCAGAGAGCATGATCACCAATCCAAGCAGTTCGCAAAACACTGCCATCACCTGAATCCAGCGATGGGCTTTGGGACTCGGAGCCTCATCATCCATCCGACCATTTAATAGCCGAGCAACACTCGCTCGCTTAAGCTGCCTGGTGACAAACCAAGTCGTCAACAACGAAACCAGCAATCCCGATAACCAGCCAATCCATAAGCTCACCGGGCGAACATAGAAATCCAAGAACGATACCGAAATGGCACCTACCCACCAACTCTTGAGTCCAGCTAACAACGCATAAGCATATCCAACGCCCAAGCCAACGCCGATGGCCGATCCGACTGCGGCTACGATCCCAGACTCGATCAGAAGCAATCTTCGCACCTTGGACCGTGTCCAACCCGAAGCCATGAGCAATCCCCAATGCTCCGCTCGTTTTTCAATCGTGAGGCGAAACAGCAGCGCCACCAAAATCAATGCCGCAGCGATCACAAAGAAACTCAACGACAAAAACAGAGCGTCAAAGGGTGTTGTTCCACTTGCAGCCTTGAGTTGCTGCTCTCGAAGTGGCAGCTCTCGCCACCCGAGTGTGCCAAGGTTCTTTCGGGCAATCGCGAGCAACTCCTGGCCAGTTGCCTGGCGCATAGGCTCGCTGAGCCCATCGAAACGAATCGATGTTTGCGAACCAAACCTCGATCCAAACAACTCCCGAGCTCGCATATCGGAAATATAAAGCTTGGGTGTCAGCCGATGCGAGTTCCAATACTCGTCGTCCTGCTTGTCGATCTTACGGGTCAAGGCAAAAGGAGTTTCCCAACTGGAGATCGACTCTTGATCGGTGATGCCAGGGACGACGGGGGTCCAAGCTGGATCATTAAACACCGTGGGTGCTTGCGAAAACCGAGCTGGCGACTTGCGCCGATACGGTTGCTCTGGCTCGCTCAATGGTGCGATCGCAAGGACGGTCGCCTGAAAACTCTTCTCCACTTCGGTTCCCTCGACAGTCTCAGGCAGAAAGTAATCGATCTGCAGAAGATCACCCACTTTGGCACCGAGTTCTTTGGCCATCCACTGATTGATGACAACCCAATCGTCCGAGGCGGTTTGTGTTACTGACGCTTCTTGCCTGCTTGAACCGGCATTATTCTCATCGGGCTTGCTTTCGCTGAGCATCCGTTCGATGAGTTCCCGAGGAACTCCGCTGATGATCGAGTAAGGAACACTGCGGCCTGGACTCTGCTCTTGCGAGTTTGGTGATTCGTCGGAACGGACAACTTGGGTGTTGTTGGCAAGATAACTCAAGATTCGCACCGAAGCCGACTTGTTCGATCCCGAGTCGATCGCTTGGGCGAGCGTATCGGGGATCATCATTTGTTCGCTAGTAAGCTGATCATAGGAAAAGACACTCTGAGGCTCAGCGCCCGATTCACCTGCGTTCGGATCCGGAAAACTTCTTTGGACCTGCTGCCAGCGCAACCCGAGATCATCGAGTGTCAATTCCAAAGCAGTGAGCAATGGCTCTTGGCCGCCTGCCGAAGTTGCCACCGCATTGATTTTGTCTTCGATTTCCAAGGCCTTTTGAAGTGCGGACTTCGACGCAAACGCGTTCAAGACAGGACGCTGATCGCTCCTCAAGGAGAATCGCCCGAGGCTTTGGTCGGTGATCACATCGACCACCTCCCATCGCGACAAAGCGACGACTTCATTCTCTTTCTTTCCAAGAGCACTGTCGGCGGGTACCACCGCATCGCGGGATACTTTCAAGGTGACCCGATCACCGACTTGGACTCGGAGTTGATCGGCCAAAGATCGATTCAAGACAATTTGCTGATTCCCTAGCTTCGCTGAGGGCTTGTTAGTCCCTAGTGCCCAAAAGTCCTCATCGACCCCCAAGAGTGCCATCTCGGTGACTCGATGCGTGGTGATCTTGCCCTGCTCCTCCTGCGAGCGATCTTGGTGCTCGGCAACCACCGATTGAATCCAAAGAAACCCGCAGAGCGATGCATCGTTGGTGCTCTGTTTGGCTCGATCGAGTGCGGATTGATCGAACCATCGCGGCGAGACGATCATTCGCTCGATCGAACCAATGCGATCGAGCGCGATATGCTTCAGAGAGCCTCGCATGCTATCGCCCACGAGCAAGGCCCCGACAATCACTGCGCTCGAGACTGCTACCCCAAGTGCTACAGGGAGCAGTAGCCTAAAGAAATGGAGGATTGTTCGAAAAACCAAAGGCAGCATCGTTGGCCTAAACCAGTTTCGTGGATCGACCCAAACACTCTAAAAGGAATTCGAGGATCTCGATGTGGCGACGGGCCTCAGCGATGTCCTTGCCCCAAGTGTACATGCCATGCCTTCGGATCAGATACCCCCAGCATGGCTCATTGGGATGCTCAGCAAAGTACTGCTCGACTCGCACTGCAAGCGACGGGATATCCTGCGTATTGTCGAAGATCGGTATCCAGACGCTCGCGTCATGGGTCGTGATCCCTTCGAGTCCTTTGAGCATCTCGAAATCGCTGATGCGAATCCCTCCTAACGGGGAAAAATGCTCAGACAAAATCGTACACCAAACGCTATGCGTATGGAGGATCGCACCTGCCCCTCGCTTGGCGGCCAAGCAGTGAAGCAATGTCTCGGCACTGCTCTTGGGCTGGTTCTCGAAAGCCGGTTTGCCCAACTCATCGCAGACGACAAAGTCATTGGGGCCCAAATGCCCCTTGTCCTTGCCACTGGCAGTCACAAGCAACCTCAGTGGATCCCGTCCTACCACTGCCGAGTAATTGCTCGATGTGCCCAGCGACCAACCTCGTGTCCAGAACTGATGCCCGGTTTGCCTTAACCCCTCGATGGCTGTTTCATACTCCTGGAGTTCAGGTTTGATCGGTTCGTGTTGGCTCATGAGCTCGGTGGAATTCAGGGATTTCGTTGATTAGGAAACGTCACAAAGATAATTCAAGAGATTACTGTGGTCGCGGATTTCAGGCAACCGCTTGCCGATCCACTCAGCTTAAAATCTCGCTTACAAGCTTCCCATGCACATCGGTCAGCCGATAGTCCCGACCTTGGAATCGATACGTAAGCTTTTGATGATCGATCCCCAGCAGATGCAATATCGTCGCATGCAAATCATGGACATGTACCAGTCCATCGGTGACCGAGAATCCTAACTCATCGGTCGCCCCATGAATCATTCCAGGCTTGATCCCACCGCCTGCAATCCACATCGTAAAGGCATCGACATGGTGATCCCTTCCTGTTGACTCCCGAATCTCACCCATCGGTGTGCGACCAAACTCACCTCCCCAGAGCACGAGTGTTTCATCGAGCAACCCACGTCGCTCCAAATCGAGAATCAAAGCCGCCGAAGCTCGATCGACCTCCATGCAAACCCTGTCGAGGTCCTCGTTGATGTCTTGGTTCTTGCCCCCGTGATGGTCCCAATCGGTGTGATAAAGTTGGACGAAACGAACACCTCGCTCGACAAGCCGACGCGCGAGCAAGCAATTGCTGGCAAACGATCCCTTGCCCGACTGGGCACCATAAAGTTCGAGGGTCTCGGTTGTCTCATCATCGATCCGCATCATCTCGGGAGCCGATGCCTGCATACGAAAGGCTGTTTCATAGGCAGCGATCCGCGTCTGTATCTCTGGATCGGATACCTCTTCGAAACGGATTCGGTTGAGGTCATTGGTCGCTTCGACGAAACTCTGTTGCAAACTGCTCGAGACTCCTTTGGGGTTCTCCAGGTGCAAGATTGGGCTTCCCTGACTACGCAACGGAACGCCTTGATACTTCGAGGGTAAAAAGCCAGCCGACCAAAGCGTATTTCCACCCCGAGGCCCTCGCGGGCCAGACTGCAAGACAACAAAGCCCGGTAAACTGTCCGATTCGGATCCAAGACCGTAGGTGACCCATGAGCCGATGCTCGGTCTACCCGGAGCTTGAAAACCACTGTTCATAAAAATTTTCGCAGGACCGTGATTGAACACATCGGTCTTCATCCCACGAAGCCAACACACCTTATCGACGATCTGCTGATGGAAAGGGAGCAACGTGCTCAGCTCCATCCCGCATTGGCCATAACGACCGAACTTGCGATTGGTACCCATGAGCTTCGCGTCGGGGGGCAAGAACGCGAAACGTCGCCCTTGAGTAAGGCTCTCCGGGGGCAGCTTGCCGTGAAACTCATTCAATACCGGCTTGTCCGCGAAGAGTTCGAGTTGGCTGGGCCCTCCTGCCATGAACAAAAAGATGACGTTCTTGACCTTCGGTGGCAGATGGAATTGACCAAGCGTTCCCAAGGGCTTGGGATCCTCTTGGGCCATCAGAGATTTTAGCGCCACCGATCCAAAACCAATCCCAGCAGAACCGAGAAACGCTCGGCGCCGCAATTGCGACATCTGATCTGATCGACTCTCGTTCATGGTTTAATCTCGGTTTACGAATTCATCCGCGTTCAATAGCACACGAGCCACCTGAGCATCTGCGGCGCGCTCGGGTGTGAACCCGCCCAAGCGATCGAGCTCATCTGGATTTTGTCGATAGTATTCAATCGTTGCACTTTCAAAACGACTCAATCGATCCAACTCTGTGTCAGTTGGGGACCTGCACCAAGCCAGCAGAACCATTCGTCGGATCAGATCGAGGCTCGAAACCGCCTTTGTCGATGGATCACTGTCGGTTCGTGCTTGCTGGATTTCTCGCTCGGCACGATCGGCAAGCGCGATCGACAATTCCCAAAAAACTGGATCATTGGCCAGCGTTAAGGCTTGAAGGGGAGTGTTTGTCCGGCTACGACGCGTGCATACGGTGCTAAAGTCAGGGCTATCAAAGGTTGTGAACAAAGGGTACGGGGCACTTCGGAAAAACTCCGTGTACATCGTCTTGCGAAACCGATTCGCACCGGTGTCTTCTTTCCATGTTTTAACGTTTTGAGTGAAGTTGTAGATTCCCGATGGCTGTGGAGGATGCACACTCGGACCACCGATCCTGGTGGTCAATGCACCGCTGGCACTCAAAGCTCGATCTCGGAGGATCTCTGCATCGAGACGGATGCTTGTTTGTCGAGCCAGCAACCGATTGGCAGGATCGATTTCGACAAGATCGGACCGAAAGTTGCTGCTTTGCTGATACGTCTCCGAAGATACGATGCGATAGATCAAATGCTTGAGCGACCAACCCGATTCGATCCAATCACTTGCTAGCCAATCGAGCAACTGGGGATGACTGGGCGCGGAACCTTGGAGCCCAAAGTCGTTTTCAGTTTCGACAAGTCCTGTTCCGAAGAGTTTCATCCATACACGGTTAACGATCACGCGAGCCGTCAGTGGATTCTCTTTGGAAACCAACCATCTTGCTAAATCCAGCCGATTGCTCATCGAACTTTCTCTGCCTTCTCGAAAGATCGATGGGATCGTTGGTCTCAACGGGCCGTTGTTTTTATCAGGGCTTAAAAAATCACCTCGCGTTAAGCGGTATGTGCTGGGCGGTTTGGCTTGATCCCTGTAAACCATCTGGGAGACAGTCTTGCCTTGGTTCGGTAAGCGTTGACTCAGCTCTGCAATTTGCGATTTGAGGGACTCGATCTCCTCTGTTGGCAAAGGAGCTTGGGGCGGGATCGCTGTAGTACTGACGTCCAAGGCAAATCGTCCGATCAAGTAATCCTTGTTGATTTCATGAAGCAGGAGGACTTCGACAGGGCTGTTGCTTGCGGCGATTGGACTAGCCAGTGCAAAGACAGCCCAATGAGGCGCATTCATTTTGAGATCTGGCCGGGATTTCACCTGGGCCGCATCGGTATTGATTGCCCAACCCGTTTTGGCGTCCGAGTCGATCGCATGCTCGATCGGATATTTCGGTTGCGAGTGATCGGCCCAGGCCTGAGTAAACGACTGCTTGACTTGGTTCGAGAGAATTTGAAATTCCGAGAGAACAAAGTTCCCGTTGCTGGCTTTACCTGGACCTGACTTGGGCAACGAGTCGTGCGTCAAAGCACGCAGACGAACTGCAGTAATAGGTTTCAGGTTATCCGAGTGGATAAACTCAAATCGCAGTGTCGCATTGCCGCCGAGAGCCTCAGGGACAAGGACCGATCCATCCTCG
>JBJSXX010000335.1:0-6942 GCA_046086605.1 Pirellula sp.
TTCGCATTGTCAGCAGTGTAACCAACCTCAGCCCGGTATCAATCCGCAACACAACCATTAACTGATTTGTTTCCATTGAAATATTTGGCAATTCTCATGTCTTGAAATACGCTCCAAAAAATCGCGAGGATCGAGCGATCCTGAAGGATCGACCGATCCTCGCGATCATTTTGAACTTAGAAATCCTGTTTAGGACTCGTAAGTGATTGGTGGTAGGGGTGGTTTCGTCTATTGGCTGCACTGAAAGGTTCGCACAACAAGGGTCAATCGCACGACGATGAAAACAGCCAAAGATGCCGACCGACGGTCGGCGAGGTTGATTAATGACAAACGTCTTATATTGGGCTACCAGCGCGTTTACCCCCTCATCCCCCAACCCCTTACTCCCCCAGCCAAAGCCCTGGGGGAGAAGGGGAGGAAATGCAGTAAGGTGGTGTGCTTGTTCGGTGAATCGAAGATTATCGCTAGTTTGATTAGCCGGGCTATACCGAAAGGTTCGCACAACACGCGTTGGCTGCCCGACGCTGGCGCTTGTCGGCTAACAACAGCCAAAGACGCCGACCGACGGTCGAAGAAAACGGCTGAGGACAGCCGTTGAACATTTGACTCCGTTGAACATTAGGGGACAACTAACTTGGCCTTCGTTCCGGTATAGATGATCTCCAAGGGTAATGGACCTCCATAGTCGCCGTCTATCTGATAACCGACTTGATCCCCAGGCCCGCTGACTCGCAAACCCATCACTCGCGTCTCCCTCCACCGCTTACTCCTGCGATGAATCCCCATCGCTACCCGAACGTAATTCCAAAATCCACTCCAAACACTACCACCCTCCAACATCCCTATATCTATCAACCCATCGTCCGCAATCGCCTCATCCATGATGTGAATCCCCGCCGCATACCGAGGTACATTGAAACCAAATAACCAATGGCTACTCCCTATCCCCTCCCATCGATCTCCCATCAAGCTCTGGACCTCCAACGGTGGCCAGCGATACTGCCATATCGCTCGCAATATCCCTAACCGATAAGCCCACCTAGTTACGTGCGATCTGCGATTCTCATGCACAATCTGAACCACCTTGGCATCAAACCCCACACTGACCATGATCAAAAACAATCTTCCATTGGCCCGAAATAAATCGAACTCCCGCATCGCCATCCCTTCAATCATCTGCGCAATACCACCGACATCCCTCGGTATGCAATACTGCTGAGCCAACAAATTCTCTGATCCAAGCGGGAAAATCGTCAGCGGTATCTCAACCGATATCCGATTCAAAACCGCAGCCGCTGTCCCATCTCCACCAGCCGATACGACCGTCCGCAACTGACCCTGGGTCTCATAACGACCCACCATCGCTTCCATCTGATCTAAGTCGGTCGTTAAGTCAACCTGCCAGCCCCGCAACTCTAGCTCCGCTTTGAGCCCCTGCGCTTTGCCTATCCCACTGCTTGAACCCGACTTGGGATTCGCAGCAATCACAATGCGCCGAGCCTGCGTTGAACTCATCGATCGACTTCCTTTACCGCTTGCTCGTAAAGATGCTTCACCGCTCTACCACTGATGGTCTGACTCTTGATGAGCTCCGCTGCAATCACCTCCACCGCCTTCCATGTCTCCGTATCCAATAGATGATGCTCGGTCTTGCTGAGCAGACGTTTCTCAAGCCGCTGGATCTGTCGCTCGCCATCGTTGCGTGTCTGCAACATCCTTCGCACAAATCGCAGATCCTGCGCCGCTCCCTGCTGGCAATACTGTCCTGTGATCTGCGACTCGGCGACCATCCCCGCAAGCAAGATCATGACCTCGTCCTCTAAGTAATCCTGCGCACCTCGCGCCTTGCCCTTTTGCAAATGGCAAGCACCCAAACGCTGCGCTCCTAAATGGGACTGCCCAGGGACTATCGTCACCTTCTGCACCGCTCGACCCAATATCATGGCCATCACGGCATGACCGGCCTCGTGGTAAGCGGTCGCACGAAGCGCAAATGCCATCGCCGATTCTTCGTCCATGCAAACGCCCTATGAAAACAAACCTAATTGCTCGACTTGCTCTCGATAATCACCATCGAGCGCTCTGCGGCTATCTGTCCACATCCAACGCTCAAGCACCGAAGCATACACGCTTCTAAAGTCAATCTTGTATCGCAAGTCACCATCCTCCAAATCCGACAAATCTGGCTGGATGCCATGGATCGCTTTGGGAAGTTTCGGTCCAGCTAAAAAGATCGGGGCCGCCGCTCCATGGTCTGTCCCCAAACTGGCGTTCTCCGACACCCGCCGACCAAACTCACTAAAGGTCATCACGAGCACTCGCTCCCGCTGACCGGTTTGCTCGAGCCTCGATAAAAACGCCGTCAACGCATCTGCCCATTGCTTGAGCAAACTCGCATGGACATCCGGTTGGTTCGCATGCGTATCAAAACCATCGAGCGTGACATAGTAGACTCGGGTCTTAAGACCCGATAGGATCAGCCGCGATACGGCTCGGAGCTTCTCCCCAAGCCCCGTCTTGGGGAAATCGCCAGAAGCGTCCGGCTGCGCCAAAATCGTATCGAGCCGCTGGCTGACCTGCAGTGCCGATACAGTACTGGTCGATACAAAATCCAATAGACTACCCGACTCCTGGGTTTTGGATCCACTTTCTTGCTGCATCTCTTTGTCCTGCCCGGCCTCAAGCTTGGCCTTGAGCCGCATTTGCTCGAGCGAAGCTAGCGAGGGGACTTGGACTCCCCGCTCCTGACATGCCAGCGGAAGTGGCTCCGAGCCCAAATGGATCGCAGGCGAGTCACTCGTCGCACCGCTGCTTTGCTCGGTTAGCCACCTGCCAAGCCACCCTGATTGCGAACGATCCTTTTTCGGATGGCACGAGTGCCAAATGTCCATGGACTCAAAGTGGGAGCGATTGGGACTCGGATAACCTACCCCCTGGATGATCGAAAAACGATCTTCGGAAAGCTGCGTCTCGATCGCTCGAAGCGCAGGATGAAGTCCAAGATCATCGTTGAGCTTGATGACCTGACTCGTTGGGATCCCAAGCTTCGGACGCGCTTTGGCATAGAGTTCATCCCGATAAGGGACTACGGTATTGAGCCCATCGTTGCCCCCTGAAAGCTGGATGACAACTAGGATTCGATCGGTCATCGATGAACGATCGTCCTGCAAAGCCAACTCACCCGCGAGTGCTTGCAGCCAGCCACCGGGCTGTCCGGTTCCGATCGCCAGACCCGCGCAGGTAGTGATCCCAAGCTTTCCAAAGTTTCTTCGTTTCATGATCGACTTTCAGGATAAATGCATTTTGGGGTTTTGGGAAAGGGCAACGAGGACTCGTTTCCATCGATCCAAACCGACTTCGGATTTTTCCGCAACGCTCTGCAACCGTTCCTTGTCCGGGCCACTTAAGGGTACCGAGAGCAAGGAGTCTTCGAGCCACCCGAGCCATTGTTTTTGGTCGCTAAGCTGCTGGGATTTTAACCACGTTTCTAGATCCCCGCGACCAAAGCGTGTGGCCGGCTCTCGCAATAGATCGACAAGCAGATTCGATCGCCCGATGAGCGTCGATGAGTTGATCCACGCGCGGCCACCATCCCAGCCTTTGACATTGGGTGGATTGAAAAGAGCTTGGCCGATCCCATCGAGACCCTTGGCCAACCGATCCAAGTTCGTCGTCATTTGCAAACTGCGCATCGACTCGACCATCAGATCGATCGGAGATCGGACTTTTTTGCCAACGCTCCAATCCGAGAGCAACAGTTTGCTCGACAGGATTTTTCGCACAAGCGGCTCGATGTTGAAATCCGACTTGCGAAACACCTCGGCAAGGGGTTCAAGGAACTCGGGCGTCGGATTGGGTTCATCGCAAACAAAGAATCGGACGATTTTTCCGGAGATAAACGTCGGCATGGATCGATGCTCTAGCACCGCGTCGATGGCCTCTTCGCCCGATTCGATACCTTCGCGATCGAACAATTTTTTCAATCCTGAATCGTGTTGGTAGGGGTTGAATCGAAACGTTTTGCGTCGAATCTCCCAACCGGTGAAGCATCGGGCAAGTTGCTGGACGTCTTGCTCGGTGTAATTCCCTTCGCCTAAACAAAAAAGCTCCATCAATTCACGAGCATAGTTCTCGTTGGGATGGGACTTGCGATTCGAAGCCGAATCCAAGTACAACAGCATGGCGGGATCTTTGGATACGCCGTGAACCAATTTTCGAAAGTCACCTAGGGAGTGCTCTCGCAAAAGTTTGTTTTGCTGAACCATCAACTCAACATCGTTGACCTTATCAGCGCCGGTCGCAAAATGGCCGTGCCAAAACAAAGTCATTCGCTCCACCAGGGGGCTTGGCGAGTGGATCATGCGGTGCAACCACCAAGCGGCGATGCTATCGATGCTCCCGCCTCCTCGGACCGCCGAGGCGATTTGCGAGGACTCTTGTTCAAAGTTCTCGACAGCTTGGGTGCTTTGCACCCCGAGAAGTTTGTCGATCGTTTTCGATGGCCCGAGTCCGACGAACTCTTGGACTTCCGAAGGTTTCGCGCCAAAACCTCCGCGTCGCATCAGATGCCTTACGCGCCGAGCATCCCAGGGTTCTTGGGCAGACGGTTCCCAAGTGCCCCAAGCGACAATAGGATCGATCGCTGAGAGACTATCATCTGGTCGGATAGTAGGGTTGGTCATGGCGCTGAAAAATAGGGATCAAAACGATGTTGTTGACTGGATCGCGACAGTACCTAGTTTAGTGTGTATTGAATGGAACTGCCATTGGCGCAGGAGAAAGGTGGCTTTGAATGAGTGTTCGAGGACCCGCGATTTTGCCATGTTTTGTAACCGGACGGCTAGCGCCGTACCGCTTTTAAACAAAACTACTCTGCGGGTTGCCAGAGGGCATGCTCGACTTGGATTCCTTCGTCGGCAAATTCCTCTTCGGTCATGGCCGTGAGCCAAGGGCTATAGCCATAGAGTTTTTCCCAGCCTTCTTTGTGGCTCGGGTGGTTTGCCCAGCGCAAGGCATCGAAACGGGATTCGAACTGGCTGATGAGAACCGATTTCGAACAGTCGTCTAGAATCTCACCGTTTCGCAACACGAGTTTTCCTTTTCGAAACACCATCACAGGATTTGCGAACATGGTTTCGGCATTGTCATCATTCCGGTAAACCACCACATCGGCGATCGAACCAGGACTCAGGTTGCCACGTTGCTGGAGCCCTAAGGCTCGCGCGGGACCGAGTCGGGTAATCGATGCGATTTCATCGAGCCGATACTCCCGTTTGAGACTCGGCAGGCTCGAAATGGTTTTCACATCCGGGTGCAATCGATCGAATATGGACATTCGAAAGTCATAGTCCATCAGCAGACGAATCAGGTGCGGGTAGCCCGTAAAAGGACCACCGTTGGGATGATCCGTGGTCAGAAAAACTCGGGTTGGGTCTTGGATGCGCAAGAACAACTCCAGTCCGATTGCCCATTGCAAGCCGTGGACATACTGGCTCTGCTTGTACCGAAACGGGAGCAGCCCGCAGCCAGCTTGGCATTCCAAATCCTGAAAGATCTGTTTCCGCGGGCTTGCGAGTTTCCGGTTCGCAAACTGATGCATCGTGTCGGCCGAAAGGGTAATGGTCTGACCGAAGAGGACTTGGCCGACGTCGATCGAGATATGGTTGGATCGGTTCACTCGATCGGCCAATTTCGAAGCTTCGGAACTGAAGCCATGCGGGCCAGCTTTACCATAGCAGTGATACTGAGCATGGGTCAGGTGGATGCGGCGACCTTCGACCGCATCGAGGGTTGCGAGGGTCGATTCGATGTTCCCGGGTGTTCCTAAGTTGCTGCAGTGAACGTGCAAGGGATGGGCAAGTCCAAGTTCTTCGGCGGCGGTCGCAAGAGACCAAAGGATGTCTCGCGGGCTGACGGGCAATTGCGGGTGGGCTTCGTCGACATTCAGTTGCCTTTGATTGAATTTGAATGCATCGATACCTCCTGCATTGACGACTTTGATGGCCATCGCTGCGCTCGAGGCGACCATCCAAGCGACATAGTCGTTGATCTGTTGCTGGGAGGCTCGGCAGGCGAGCAGATTCAGCAGCATCCGGTCGTTGCCCAGGACGACGTAACCGCCGGTGTCTAACCATGGCGTATCGCGCATCTCGATGTGCGATTGCCTTGCGTTGGCTGGCAACATCGCCGGTTCAAAACAGGTTGTGTAACCCATCTGCAGGTAACGCCTACCGGTCTCCCAGGTGCCAGGAACCGGAGCCGACAGCGGTGATAGCCAAGGCTTCTGATCGTCGAGCCCTTCGGAGCGTTGGGGCCAAAGCAATCGAGCCAAGTTGACTTTACCACCCCCGATATGCGTATGGATATCGATCCCACCTGCCATCACGACATGGTCCTCTAAATCGTACTGGCTGTCGATGCGAAGACCTGGAGGGATTTTCCGCGCAAGCGTTTGGTCGACGATATACAGGTCGGTCGGCTTGGACGAACCATGAATCCCATCGACGATCCGAGCATTCCTAAGGTGGATGACATTCATCGCACGAGCCTCCCGAGCCAATCGCCAGGGCTCGAGCATTGGGTCTGAAGCTCTTTGGTCTGGATTGGAATCTTCGCAAGAATGGTTTGATCCCCTCGAAACACATTTGCCGAGTGGGTCACCCCCATGATGCCCGTTGGCAACCAAAGATCTGATGGCACAGTCTCTTTGGGTTGGCTGGGCCCGACGATCACCTTAGGGATATTGCACTGGATGAAATCTTGTGGGAGCTCTTCGATCGAATCATCGATCCATACCACCAAGGATCCCTCGATAGTTTGATCCTCACGCGCGTAGCGCTGGCACCATTGCTTGGCCGCAAACCGATTGGGGTCGTATAAGGGGTTTTGGTGATCGAATTGGATTCGGCCAGGAAAGCCCGTCAGCCAGGTGCAGGTCTGATG
>JBJSXX010000336.1:0-3626 GCA_046086605.1 Pirellula sp.
CCAGAGACACTTGGCTATCGAATTACCCTAGCGAGCAGAGCGGATCCAATGGAGCAGCACCGAGGCTCAAACTCAAGTCGATCATCGAGCTTTCGATTATCGATTTTCAACCCGGAGCCTTGAAAGGAAAGAAGATCCAGCAAGCTAAGCTGATGCTCAAGGTGGAAGGGGATAGGCCCATCGAGCGGGTTACATTGAGTACCCTCAGTGCCGACTGGATCGAAGGGAGTGGTTCGGGTTATCAAGTCGTCAAAGGAGCATCGACCTTCACCCATCGAGTCTATCCAACCGAGCGATGGTTCGATTCGGACGTGACGGCAGTCAGTATAGGTCAAGGTAACACGCTCTATGCATCGGTCGATGCAAAGCCGGCCGATACCAAGGGTTGGGTTGAATTGGACATCCCCCCAGAGATTTTGCTTGCCCGAGTCCATGGGCTCAGTTACGGCATTCTTTTGATGGATGACACAGGAAGCACTTGGACACGCAAAGGGGAGGAATTCAAGCAGGAGATTTTCCCAAATCGATTTGTCGCAAGTAAGGATTCCAACAAATCCAGCTCGCCGTACATCCTGGTGAAGCTTGCTAGCGACTCGCCTGCTTTGCAGGCCGACAAGCCCAAGTCGATTGACAAACTCAGTTATGTCCCTGCCGACAAACTCGACCCACGAGCTCGCTTAACTTGGCAGATCGATCCGAAAGAGAACGAGAGACTCATCGGGTTTCGGGCGAAACTAGATGGTCAGTGGATCGATCCATTTTGGGTTCCATCGATTCGAAGCCACCTGAAGCACCAGTTCTGTATGCCCCTGGATCGACTAATGGGCAAGAAAGCAGGGCTGGTAGCTCCCGGTTCCAAAGAAGCGAAAATTAGTGTGCAGGCGATTGGACTCGATGGGCAACTCGGAGATCAGCAGAGCGTTCAAATCCCCATCGAGGTTCGGGACGAAACGCCGCTGAAACTCGATCCGATCGTTTCGAGCAACCTATCGGTCTCCAAGCAACCGAATTGGGACGGAACCCTCGAAGGTGTAGGAACTAACTGGGGCGTGATCGATCCCTTGGACATCTATGTCTCCAAGAGCAACACGCTGATTCCCTCACAACGTAGCACTTACTTGCGATCCAATCATCTCTTCGATGCAAAGGAACACAAGGTTTCGCTCGATCTGGCCCGGGGGGCGTGGGCAGGTTTCCAGTTAGTTTCCAAATTGCCCTCGACACCGAAAATTACTTGGACCTGGGAGAATGCGGGGGATATCAACCCGCAATTGCAAACCGCACGCGTTGAACTCTACGCCTACCGAGAGGTTCCAAGTGGTGATCAATCGATTCCAGACCCGTTAATTCCACTGGCTACCGATAACCAATTCCCTCGGTCGGCAAGTCGAATCGACAATGCGACTGCTGCTTCAAACTGGCTTATCGAAACATACATTCCACCGGAAGTCCCGGCAGGAAATTACAAAGCCAAACTCAGTATTGAGCAGGGGGGTAAGTCTGTCGAGCTTGCGATATCTATCCAAGTCCACAGCGTTGTGATCCCAAAGACACTGAGTTTCTTGCCTGAGATGAACTGTTACGGTTTACCTGCCAATGACATCGATTACTATCGACTTGCCCAACGCCACCGGACGGTTGTTAATCGCGTGCCTTATGGCCAGGGCGGTAAACTCGCCGAGGGTTGCGCTCCGAAGTGGAACAATGGTCAGTTCGACTGGACCGCATTCGATCAGCGGTTTGGAAAACTCTTTACGGGTGAAGCGTTCGCGGATTTACCCCGAGGAAGCGTGCCCATCGAGTGTTTCTATTTGGCGATGCACGAGAACTGGCCTCTTGAGATCGAACCAAACTACAACGGCAGTTATTGGGCCGATCAAGCGTTCACCAAGGAGTATCGCCAAGCTTGGGTTTCATCGATTGCTCAGAGTTTTGACCACTTTGCTCAAAAGCGTTGGATGCAAACTCGCTTTCATGTTTATCTCAACAACAAGAACAATTTCAAATCCAGAGGTTGGTCGCGAGGGTCTTCACCTTGGCTATTGGACGAACCGGCAAACTTTCAAGATTACATCGCGCTTCGTTATTTTGGGCTGGCGTATTTGGATGGGTTGCAAGACTCCCAAGAAGCTCGCAAGCTTGGTGGAAGTGTTGGAATCGACCAAGCCAACGGGAACGATTTGCCTCAAGTGGTTTTTCGCGCCGATATTTCTAGACCTCAGTGGCAACGCAATACGCTCGATGAGATGCTCAAGTTCAACGTGGTTGCCACTGGAGCCTACAAGGAGTACGAATCATTGGTGCTCGATCGTAAGTTTCGATTTGGCCAACAGGTGGTCGTCTATGGAGGCAATAACCCGATCGGTAAGAGCAATGCATCGGCGGTTGCCTGGAGTTGGGACGCTTGGAGCTCAGGTGCCGACGGAGTTTTGCCGTGGCAAACCATAGGCACAGCCGAATCGTGGAAAAAGGCCGATGAGTTGTCGCTGTTTTATCCCACCGAGGAGCTGAAGATCCCGGGGCCAATTCCATCAATCCGTCTGAAGGCTTATTGCTATGGCCAGCAGGATGTCGAGCTCTTCGAGCACCTTGCTCGCAGTGCTCAAATGGATCGGTATCGATTCGGTGCGAAACTAAGAAGTTCGCTCAAGCTTAAGTCACAAGACAAAGCCGAGGGGGATTATGCCGAGCCAGCCACTTGGAGCGATTACGGATCGTTGACCCCCGAGATGCTCCACCTGTGGCGAGTCCAACTCCTGAAGTTAGGTAGCTAGGTTCTTTAGGAATTACTGTGGGTGAAACAAGAGGTGCATAGTCCCCTGTGACTTCGTACTCGTGCTCGTCATCGAAAAGGGTTTGTGGCGAACGAATTGGGTTTTGGAACTACACAGAATTTTAATAGTCTGTTGGCCCAAACTCTGTCGGAAGGGCTTCGAGTACGAGCAGGAGCACGAGCAGGAGTAGTTCGTTTTGATTGTCGCAACCTATCCATTGAAGCAATGCTATACTAATGTAGTTGAGTAGGTTTCTGAAGAATTTACTGCTTTAACCAAGGAGTTTTACCATGTCGATGACGGAGGTTTCATCGAGAATTTTCGAAGAGATAGCGCAGCTATTCGCTTCGTGTCCATCGGGTGAAAAAATCCTCGAGTTTAGGCCATCAGCCCAAACGACTCGTCGTATTTCTCAATTGCTCGAAGCAGGTCGATTGGGACAAATTGACGAGACTCAGAAGCATGAGCTCGACTTGTACGAACAAGCGGAGTTGCTAATGAGGTTAGTCAAAGCGCAAATCCGCGCAAGGCTTGGCGAATAGAACGCGATGAGCGAGTATGTTCCGGTTGAAATGCGGCGTGCTGTTCGCGAGCGAGCCTCGATGCGATGCGAGTATTGCTTGATTCACGAGAAAGACGCGTTCTTTCCGCATGAACCAGATCATATTATTGCGGTGAAACATAGAGGCCTTACCGATATGCGGAATCTTGCTTGGACTTGCTTTCTATGCAATCGAGCGAAAGGAAGCGATATTGCATCGGTCGACGACTCATCGGGACTCAGTTGCTGAGCCCTAGCAAACCAAGCTCCTTCTCCAAATGCTCGAACAAAGGTAGTTTCGTGAAGTCTTG
>JBJSXX010000337.1:0-2883 GCA_046086605.1 Pirellula sp.
GAAAACCGCAGTAGGACTCTCGAGTCTTGCTGCGGTTTTTTTATGAATGGTGCTTCGCATCGGATTTCCTCGTACTCGTACTCAGCGAAGCGGTACTCAGTGCAACGGTACTCGTACTCGAAGGCTGTTTGAACTGCTGCGATACCGATGGTTGATCGAAGCGGCTTGCGGTAATTTGCAGACTACTTGGGTGAATTGCTATACTAGACCGCTTCGAGTACGAGTACGAGTACGATAAACACCGGTAGCATACACTCCTAGCCACTTTAATTCCTGAAGAACCCTTTTGAGAGAGAAACTCGTGCCTCCTGAGCAACTTTGGATCCATCGCCCTTTGGCTCTTGTTGCGGCCCTACTATTTCTTGATCTTTCGGCCTGGGTGGAAATCAGGGCTGGTGATTTGGAGTTAGCTCATCGAATCGATGTGATTGTCGCGAGCAAATATCTCGGTCCTGAAATCCCTTTGGCGGACGATTATGAATTCCAGCGACGGGTTTATTTGGATTTGATTGGTCGAGGCCCGAAAGCAACGGAGACCGAACGCTTTCTGGAGCAAGTAGCATCGGTTCAGGTTGGATCGGTAGCGGCTCGCGATCGATTGATCGATGATCTGCTCTCGGGCGATGAGTTCACAAGGTACTATGCTAAGGTTTTGGAGGTGATGTTCACAGAGCGGCGAGAGGCGATATCGCCGCTTTTATTTCGCTCCCTAATCCGTCAGTGGCTTGAAGATAAACGGCCATTGAATGAACTGTGTACGGAGATATTGGCAAGCGATGGTACGGGGGAGCATCTGGGCGCTGCTGCCAGTTTTATCGTCAATCGTAATGCGGAACCCAATCTGGTCACTCGCGACATTGGTCGTATCTTCTTTGGTCGAGATGTGCAGTGTGCGCAGTGCCATGATCATCCTTTGGTGGATGAATATGAGCAGTCCGAGTATTTTGGCATTCTGTCGTTTGTGAATCGAACGTACCTGTTTAAAGACGAGAAAAGGGGAGGTGCCTTGCTCTTGGGGGAAAAGGGTGAAGGTACACTAGAGTTTGCATCGGTGTTTCGCCCACAAGATGGTAAATCGACAGCTGTACCGTTGTTACCCTCGGATATGGCGATGGACACCGAACCCGATTTTGTGGATAACCTCGACGCTTATGTGGTGGCTCCTGATAAAGACAAACGAGCTGTTCCTCGTTATAGTCGACGACAGCAACTGGCGGTCCTAGCGACGCACCGTGAAAACGAGTCCTTCAACCGCAATTTGGCCAATCGCTTGTGGGCCAATATGATGGGCAAAGGGATTGTGCATCCAGTGGACATGCACCATTTGGCCAATCCGCCTATCTCGGCAGAGTTGCTCAGTCTCTTGGCCGATGCATTGGTCGCTGGAAATTATGATCTTCGCGAATTCCTAAGACAAATCGCGCGTTCTAAAACCTACCAAAGAAGTGTTCTGGCTCCTGACTTGGAATCCTGGCCGGGCCCCACCGGTGGAATTGCATCCATGGAAGCCATGGTGCAATTGCTTGATGAGAATCTCAAGCAGATTCAGCCCAAATCAGATCGGATCAGTTCGCAGATGGCCGAGGCTGTCGCTCGACTCGAACGCGCGCAACTCGATGTGAAGCAATTGCAACAGCAGGTAGAACAAGCCAAACAGGAGCTTCAGCAAAGGATTCAGCAGCGAGATAAGGATGCTGTTACGCTCAACGAGTTGAAGTCTAAGCAATCTAAACAAGACGATCTGATTAAATCCCTTCAAGCGGCGGTAAGCGAGGCCGATAAAGTCTTGAAAATAGCGCCGGAGGATCATGAATTAATAGCCTTGCGAGGTTTACTGAGCACTCGATTGAACGCCGCCAACGAATCCAAGCAGGCTTTGCACAATCAAGAAGCCGAATTTTCTGAAGAGGTGGTGGAAAAAGCGAATTACCGGGTTGATGATGGACGAAACCGCGTCTTGGCGCTAGCCAGTCGCCGGTTGGCGTTCGGAGAATTCGTTGTCGAAGCGCGTGGTGTGCTGCGACGTTTGCGCAAGGAGATGCAGGCTGTGCTTGACCAGCAGACAGACAACCAGCAGTACAAGGAAGGCATTTCTAGAGTGCAAAAATGGCTTGTGCAGCGCGAGGCCTTGCTCGAAGTACGCAACGGTGGTCAAGCCGAAGAAATCGATCGGCAGCAAAAGCAACTGCAACAGGATGAATTGGAACTCATGGAGTTATGGCGACGCAGTTTTGCCTTGCGGGCTGTCCGAGGGCTATCGGCTGAGCAGATGGCCGGGGCAATCTATACATCTCTTGAGATGCATCAAGCGATCGAGGAAAAGTCGTTAGCAGAGTGGGACGCTAAATACCAATCGGATCCGGCTACGCGAGAAGATTTCGCCAAGCGCCAAGCGTTCGTCAATGCGGCTGTTGCCAACAACATGTGGGATACTGTCGAAGATATGACCGTCGAACGGTTCGCGCTTCCTGCCGGCTCACCCCAAGACGGTTTCTTTGCGAGTGTTGACCAAGCATTGACGATCCAGAATGACCCACAATTCCTGAACTGGCTTAAGTCTTCGCCTGGTAATTTGATTGAAAGATTGATGGTCATAGAGAATCCCGACAAGTTTGCAGAGCAACTTTATTTGAGCATTCTTTGCCGACGACCCGACGATCAGGAGCGAGCCAGGGTACTACAACTACTTGATAGCAACGCGCAGGAGCGGCAGTCAGTTGTCCAGGAACTCGTTTGGGGATTAATCGCCTCGGCGGAATTCCGTTTTGTATTGTAGAAAACTAGGCGAGGTACCAAGCCGATGAACAACTCAAAATATCGCCCCTGCGGTTCGCTTGAACATGCTATCGGGAGGCGCCAGTTTATGGGTGATTTTATGACCGG
>JBJSXX010000338.1:0-5233 GCA_046086605.1 Pirellula sp.
ATACTCAGCATTGCAGGATGGTTCTCTTATCCTGCAATGCAGTCTAAAAAAATACGCTGGATTGGATCATTGCTTCGTTCGTTAGGGCTTGGCATTTTTTGCTTTTGCCTATTAGATCCGAATCGCAGCATAACAGTACCAGAACCTCAGGCGAACAGCGTTGCCGTAGTGCTCGATAATAGCAGATCGATGCAAGCGTTGTATCAAAAGCCGAATTCAGAGGATGATTCATTAGCAACCAGTCCGCATGGATTGGAGGTAAAGGATTTGGTGGATAGCTTCTCGGAGGTGATTGATGACGAAGCTAGCTGGCTCAAGGATGTTGGAGCACAATATCGGATTCGCAAATATCTTTTTGGAGGTCAGTTGAAATCAGTCGAGGATTTCCAAGGTTGGGATGGGTCCGAGTACGAGTCGAATATACAGGGAGCACTTGAGAGTCTCAAAAATCGGAATGCGACGCGGCCTCCAGCGGCCATCGTGCTCATTACGGATGGTCGGAGCACTAATTCGATTGGCTTTCAAGACACGGACCAAGTGCTGTCCGATTCAAAGATTCCAATATTTCCAGTGATGATCCCCCCTCAAGGAGACCAGCGAAGGGATTTGTGGATTCAGGACGTGAGTGTTCAAACCAGTGACTTCGAAATTGCTCCGGTGACCATTTCAGCAACTCTTGGGCATCGCGGCTTCTCATCGGAGAAGGTTGAAGTTCGCCTGGAGGATATGGATCATGCGGTGCTTCAGAATCAAATCATTGAGATATCGCCCGGTTCGAAAAAGCATGTCTTTCGATTTCAGTTTCGCCCCAAGGAGTCTGGTTCAAGCGGGTATCGAATCGTTTGTCGGTGCATGCGAGAGGTACCTGGGTTGGAGATGACGCTCGACAACAATCATCGCTATGTTGCAGTCGACCGTGCCATAGGACCTTATCGAATACTCTACCTAGCTGGAAGGCCTAATTGGGAGTACAAGTTTTTGCAACGGGCGTTGAGTGAAGATGCCGAGGTGTCTTTGACGGCTTTGATACGGATAGCGAACAAGCAGCCGAAGTTCAGTTTTCGAGCCAAGGGAAGCGACGATACCAATCCACTATTTTCAGGCTTTGAAGATGTGTCGGACGAAGAAAAAGAAAAGTACAATGAGCCTGTTTTTGCGAGGTTAGGCGTCGTAGGCAAAGAGGAGTTAGCCAAGGGATTCCCAAAGGATGCGGAAGAGCTCTTCGCTTATTCAATGGTAATTATCGACGATTTGGAGACGGAGTTCTTTACAGTCGACCAATTGCAATTGCTTCGTCAATTCGTTTCCCAGCGAGGGGGATCGCTGTTGATGCTCGGTGGACAAGAGAGCATGCGAGGGCGCAAGTTCCGCGACTCGGTCCTCGGTCAATTGCTTCCCGTGTACGGTGACCCAAGTGAACCCGAAATGCTCATTCCGAGTCTTGAACAAGACTCGCCCGATACGATTCGGTATCAGTTATCGCGAGAAGGGTGGCTGTTGCCCTATTTACGTTTGCATGACAACGAGATTGATGAGAACAAACGATTAGAGCAAATGCCTGTTTTCCAGGTGTGGAACCAGACGAGTCAGATTAAGGCTGGTGCAAGAGTTCTTGTTGATTGTCTGTTGCCAGATGGACAGAGGGCTCCTTTGCTCGTTATGCATAAGTTTGGTAAGGGAACCACCGGGGCCATGATGGTAGGTGATTTATGGCGTTGGGCGTTGATGAACACCGAGGACAAGATCAGCCCCTTTTATCAAGGTTGGCGGCAACTTATTCGAGGCATGATTGTCGATATCCCTCGAAGAGTTCAGATGACTGGACGGGTCGATGCGATGCAGAACGCAAAGCGGTTGATTGACGTACAAGTCAAAGACGAAAAGTATGCGTCGATGGATAACGCCATCGTCGAGATCCACATCAAGCCGCCCAAGGGCGATTCGATGATGATTAAAGCTGCGGCATCGATGCAAAGTGCTGGGTTGTACCAGACAAGTTTTCTGATGCGAGAAAGTGGTGTTTACCACGTGACGGCCAAAGCTAGAGAGCCCGATGGAAGCGTTATCGAAGAATCGCAGATGGCTTTTGTTTACGAACCTGAGGCCGAGGAACTGGCCAACATTAGCATCAACGAAGAATCGCTCGCGTCGATTTCCAAGTTGAGCGGTGGAGAGCAGATACCCTACAGGTCGCTTGGATCGATCTTAGGTAAGATACCTGTCGATCAATTGCCATTTACTCAGACGCGTATTTCGCCTCTGTGGCATACGCCCTGGCTTTTGGGTATCGCGATCAGTTGTTTAGCGATCGAATGGTGGTGGAGGCGGCGTTATGGATTGGCTTAGTAGCCTAAGAACCATGTACGGGGATCTTAGGTCTCTCTTTGGTATGATCCCCGTCTTATGGGGCATGCAGTTGTCGGGCATTATGAGCGCCTGTGAGCCTCCATCAACTGTATGCATTGTGGTTGGAGCATCGGGTGAATCCGATTATGGGGCGATGTTTCACGACTGGGGAACCAGTTGGTTAAAATCGAGCGAAGGTTTATCGCCTGTTAGGATTGGGGAAGGTCGAGCCAACGGTTTAGAGCAGACTGAGCAAAGGCCGGCTGATCGAGATCAGTTGCGTCAGTGGATCGAGTCGGTCGAAAGTGTGGAGAAAGCTGGAACGTGTTGGCTGGTTCTCATGGGTCACGGAACCTACGACGGCAAAGAGTCAAAGTTCAATTTGCGGGGTGTAGATGTATCTTCGACCGAGCTTGGAAATTGGTTGAAGGGGTCTAAGCATCGTTGGGTGATCGCAGTGTGTGCATCGAGTTCAGGCCCTTTTTTGAGTGCTCTTGCGGGACGCGATCGTGTTGTTATCACAGCGACTAAGAGCGGGTCGGAGACGAATTTTTCGAGATTCGGTGGTTTTCTTGCAGACAGCATGCGTGATCTTACCTCGGACTTAGATCATGACGAATCGATCTCAGTTTTAGAAGCGTTCATCGCGGCGAGTCGCAAGACGGAGCGATATTATCAGGAGCAAAAATTGCTTGAAACCGAGCATCCGATCATGGACGACAACGGGGATGGCAAGGGAACTAGCGCCGAGTTTTACCGTGGCTTGCGACCGATCAAACGTTCGGAAAAAGGAGTTGTCGACGGCGAGCTGGCTCGTCACATTTGGCTTACGGAGCCTAAAGAAACCAGGTCTCTAACAGAGTCCGACAAAATCCAAGTGGAGCAAATCGAAAAGCAAATCGATGCCTTGCGAGAAAAGAAAGCGACGATGCCCGAAGAAGCGTATTACATGGATCTTGAACAACTGCTCCTGGAGCTCGCACGCGTTTTTTATCCATCGAGCAAGTAGGTACGATGTGGCGTCGGCAGATCGAGGTTGCCGAAGGAGAATGTATCGAAAAGTTTTTCGAGACGCTCGAAGCACCGGTTGAGGTTTCGATAGTGACGAAATCTCGATAGTCTGCTCAATTTGTCTACTACGGGTTGGTCGGGGTCGATTTCCCATGGGTGGATATAGAAGTGAATCGTACGGCCTGATTTTTCGATTTTTCGAAAAGCCCAGCGAGTGAACCACCACGGGAAGATGCGGAAGTATCCGCCGCCGCCGATCGGTAGGCGGTAAGGGCCCAGGTTGAGAACACTGACGGGATGTTCTTGAATTTCTGCGTCTTTGCTTTTTAAGAAGTAGGAATCCAGTGGCGAGTCAGGAACTCCATATCGGTCATGCCGCACAGGAACCACGCTGCTATCGTGTTGGTAGCCATGATGCTTGAGGATTGCGACAGCCCAAGAAGATTTCTTGGTGATCGAGAATGTCGGAGCACGAAAGTGTCTTATTGGATAGTCGGTCAATTTGGACAGGACATCGTTTGCCATCGCTAGATCTAGGTGCAGCGAGTTTGGCGTGTGCTGGTAGATCATTCGATGCCAATAGGTGTGAGAACCTACGAGGTGACCTTGGGACACTGCGCGCCGAACGAGATCCGGATACCTTTCGGCGACCCATCCTAGGAAGTAGCAATAGGACTTTACCGATTTTCGCTCGAGTAGATCGAGCATTCGGTTTGTGTTTTCCTCGACTCGTTGTTCCCAATCGGACCAACGATCGCGAGAAGCGATAGAGTCGAAGTTCGATACGTGGTAATAGTCTTCGACGTCGATCGAAAAAATATGCTTGGGCACAGAGCGAATAGAGATCTCTCCAATTATGCTTTTTTCTCGCTCCGAGACTTGTTCTTCTTGAAGGCTTCACACCTTTGCCAAAGGTCAATGTAGTAATTGCTGAACTTCGAGTTTTCAGGCTTTCTCACCAACCCTGCGAACTTGGTAGCAAGACCACCAGGGAAACCGACTAAACGTAGAGCAGTACAGCCGACCATTCGGATGTCCGAGCTCAACGATGCGTTCTCGATATAGTCTAGGTCGAGAGTTTGCTTTTTCATCACCGAAACGGTGTCGCTGTCGGCGGGGAGGTTGATTTGAGCGTATCCGGTGATTCCGGGCCTTACCTGCAACCGTGAACGGTAATAGGGAACGCACTTTTCAAGATGCTCGACGATTTCGGGTCTTTCGGGGCGGGGCCCGCAAAACGACATGTCTCCGCGTAGCACGTTGATGATTTGGGGCAGCTCGTCTAGATGTAGTTTTCTGAGCCAATAGCCTAGGGGGGTGATCCGGTTGTCGGCATCGCCAGCACACCATTGGATACCGTTCTTTTCGGCATCCGCACGCATGCTACGAAGCTTATACATCGTGAATTCGCGACCATCCTTGCCGCTACGTTGCTGAGCGTAGATCCCTGGACCTTTGCTCGTGAGTTTCACGATAATCCACAGGATGCCAGTCATCATCAAAGCAGGCACTGCAAGAATCAATGCGAGGGGAAATTCCCAAAGACGCTTCCAATCGTGGTAGGGTGTTACTTCGAGTGTGTTCAATACGCCTGGAGTTATCGTTTCACCTCGAAGTTCCTCAGGAATTTCGAATGGATCTTTAGGCATAGCAGACAGCTTCAGGTTCTCAAAGTTGCCCTGACTCCGCGAGTTATCGAAAAAAGCGTCTGGGGAATTCAAGGCCACGGGTTCTGACATGGGTAGTGGACTAGTTGGAGACAAGTGAGTATTTCCCGAGGGGCTTCCTCCTTAGTATGACTAGCAAAGGGGTACTTGGCAACATGTTGCCTTTCGAGTATGCCATGAATTTTGGTTAGCCCGGGCGGTTGAACCTG
>JBJSXX010000339.1:0-19568 GCA_046086605.1 Pirellula sp.
CACCGAAATGCTCAAGCCATGTCCCTCTGATATGAACACACCTCGATCCCGCACCTGAGCGATTCGCTCTTTGGCCTCCGTGAGAATCTCTTGGTCCGATCGAGGGTCAGATTTGCGACGGCAATAAGCCAGATAGACCCAGCTAGGATCTCCGAAGTGCTCCGTAGGCTGTCCGTCTTGGTCAATCACCCCGAGTTCTTTGAAAAACTCCCACATTGCGTCGTTGACGCGATATCCAAACTCTTGGCGAATGTGGACATGGTCGTGGTATCCGGTTGTCAGATACCCAAGCATTGGATCGATGCGAGTCGGCAGTGCCATCAAATAACCGGGGTTGGCTGGCATGATTTGATCGATGCACCATCCTAAATCATCCAGTGATACATCCATGTGCAATGTGGTACACACATCTAGCCCGATCATCAGCCCATGGAGTTTACCCATAACGATATCTTCAAGACAGCACCGCACAAGTTGCTCACGGTTTCGGAAGACTTCCGGACCGATAAATCCGGCGACATCGTTGAGGTGAACCCAAGCGTCGGAACCTTCGCCTCGGTTCTGACGAGCCTTCATCAACGTCTCGCTCAGGCTCCTTGCCAACCCATACTTGCGAGACTCATGGATCAGCATGTCGGTGCCAAAACCATGACCGTTGGTAAAATCGGCACCTTGGCCAGTCTCAAAATACAAACCAAATTTGCCGCTCTTGGACTGAGCATAGCGCATCATTTTATCGACCGTTACGTCAAAGGTTCCGTTGGCAGCGTCGGAGCCGGCGATACTTTGAAACCACAGAGCGGTCGATCCTGGTTGCGTGGCCTCGAGTTGTGCTTGGATGTCGATATGGGCAAGGACACAATGCGGAATCGAAGAACTGATTCCGAAAGAATCCAAGACATCTTTCAGGGTCGCCTCAACGCTCGCTACGGACTCAGGTTCGCTCGAAACGGGATTCGTTCCGACAAGAACATCACCCACAGCATAAGCGAAGGCGTTAAAGACTTGCCAACGGATATCCTCGGGATGATCGGTCGGCGAATTCGGTTGGATACGAGCACCCATGTAACCTTGAGCCCCAAGCTTCGAGCCAGGCAATGGGTTAAACACCTTGCGTCCAACTTCGATCAACTCTTGGTTGCTCATGAGTTTGACGACGCAAGCGATCACATCGCTCGATAGCGACGGAAGCAACGGATGGATTCGAGCGTCGCTGCTCTCGAGCAAAAACTTTTTGAGCTTACCGAATGTCCAATCGTCGATAGATTCGGTCGTTTCGGAGTCTTCAATCGGTTGTTTCTCTGAAGGCTTGATCAGCTCGAGCATTCGGTCGTTGAAAGGTGGATGCGATTCGATCTGGCTTAGGGTAGTTTGCCCAAGCAATCTCCTTGCGATTTTTCGCTCGACAGGAGACCTTGCTGCAACACCGATAATCTCATCTCCTTCTTTGTATTCGTTGGCCGAGCCCAAGACCTTTCGATACAGGTCGAGATCCCATTGGCCAGCGATGCGATGGACGTAGGAGACTAAGTCCTCATGGGGAATCGGTTCGGCGAGTTCCTCGAACTTGGACTGATTGGAAGACTGCGACTGAGCTAGTCCGATAGAGTTAAAGCTTGCTACAGTGGCGGTAAAGAGCCCTGTTTGCAGAACCCTGCGGCGTGTAAGTCCCAGTTGCGAGTGCGCCATTTTCGATTCGTTTCAGTTTGATTCAGGGATGAGTTCTAAGCAGATGACGCGATCGGAGCCTCGCACATAGAGCAATCCATGCGAGAGCACCGGCGGTGCCCAACTCGGTGGATTGACCAAAGGCTCTTTGGAATCAGAAGGTGTCTTGAGCTGCAAATCCATTTCAGCAAGAACTTCGTGTTCCTCTGCACCGAGCTTGAGCAAATGCAGTTTGCCAAACTCGCCGAGCCACAGCCAATGCGAATCTACTAGTAAGCCCGTTCCTCGGTCTCGATTTCGTTTCGACCAAACCAGCTTGGGCTGTTGGTTGCCCTGGAGTTCGATGCAGCGAATATCGGTGTCTGGAGGATTTCGACCACTGCTTGCATAGAGCCGATTTTCATGCAAAAGCGGGGTGTTCCAGTGGGTTCGCATCATCTGGGTTTGACGACTATCGGTATCTTGCCAAAGGAGCTTTAACTCCGAACCGGTAAACTCCAGAAGAGCGCTTCCGACTTCATAAGCCTCCGAGATAAAAATATTGTTGTCAAAAACCACTGGGCTTGCCGCGTTGACGCTTTCGAGCATGGCTGCACGGAAGGGAAAGAACTTTTCGCCCGAGCCGTCTTTGGCTCGGAAGATCAGTAAGCCCTCGCGCATCAGGCTCACACAATAATCCTCGCCATGAAGCTTGGCGATGATCGGAGCCGAGTAACTGGCAAGATAATTGCCAACGCGATAAACCTCTTTGCCAGTCTTTTTGTCAAAGGCGATCATTCCTGTGCCGTTGGGTTTGGCGCTGGGCATGTCGTTGATCGTCGGTGTGCCGCCAAAGAAACCTCGCTTGGGACTTCCACCGACCATGACGATCAGCAGGTCTTTGTAAATCAGAGGGCTTGCTCCAACTCCGAAAAAGTTAGGAACTACTCCGTACTCAGTGCTGGTGTTCTTTTGCCAATTCTCTTTGCCGGTCTGGACATCGATGCTTGCCAGACGGCCAGCGACTCCATGGACGTAGACCGAACGCCCGTCGACGATTGGACTGCAACGCGGGCCATCGTTGTAGCCATAGGCATCTTGGTAAACGACGCCCGCTTCCCACTTCCAGAGGAATTTGCCTGTTTGAGCTTCGTAGCAACTGAGTCGCTCGGAGTCTCCGAAACGATCGAATTGAAACCACCTTCCCAGCGCCGCGACCCCGTTGCCGTATCCAGTACCGGTTTTTTGGGTCCACACGACGCGGAGTCCGTCTTGGGGCCATTTGGTCAAGATTCCGGTTTCTTCACTTTTCGAATCGTAGTGAACCCCGAGCATCCGCGGCCAGTCTTGTCCTTTGGATCGAGTCCATAGGGACAATCCAGGCGATAACGCTGGATCTTGCCCCAGGCCGATAGGCAAGCTAAAGCAATGGACAAACAAGAGCAACCAAAGGACTCGTAGATCGGCTTTCGATGGTTTGCGATGAAAAAATCGGACAAGACTTGTCGCAAATACCCGCATGAACCATTACCTTATAGAAGCACCATGGAAGACCTAAGCATCACCCACTATTTAACGATTCCCGCCAGCGAACTGCAAGCGGTTTATTCCCGAAGTGGCGGACCTGGGGGGCAGAATGTCAATAAAGTCAACACCAAGGCTACTCTGATCTGGGATCTAAACCAAACACAATCGCTCTACCCGACGACCCTCACCCGCTTGCGAGCTTTGGCCGCTTCACGGATCACCGACGAGGGGCTATTAAAAATCCATTGCCAAGTTCATCGTGAGCAGTCGCGAAATCTGCAGGCTTGCCGAGACCTCCTCAGAGGCTTGGTGCTCGAGGCCCTCAAGCCCGTGGTGGTGCGTAAAGAGACCAAACCCAGCGCTGGGGCTCGGCGCCGACGGCTAGCCGACAAGAAGTTCGAGGGGGAAAAGAAGCGGGGTCGAAGCCAAAATTGGGACTGAAGCTAGCCAAGCCTGTCCTTGTGAAATCCCCTGCAAAGCGTCGTTTTGTTGGGAAACTGCCGAAAAAAACGTGTTTGCCGAGCCTAATCGGTTGAAACCGTTGCCTGTCGGTATAAATCTGATGGTATCTGCAATCAACTCGAATCGAGCAATTACCACTAACCCACCGACCAGCTAGCCTCATGGCGAGAGAAAACGTATCGAAGTACATCTCGCTTCGCCGCAATCATCCCGCTTGGTCATTGTTGGCTTCCCCCAAAGGCCCACTGATTCTCGCGAGTCTCAAGAGTTTGATCGAATCGAGTCCAAGCGGCGTGGTCTTTGAAGAAGCCGTCGAACGCCTAGCGGCTGTCTTTGCCGATTATGCCAACGACTCGGAGTTCGATCTCGGGGACGATCATCCACTGGCCGCACGCCGTGAGATTCGTCAATGGATCAAGCGAGGGCTTATCGTCGAACGCGAAGGAAAGATCCTTGCGACCGACGCGTTCCAACGGGCACTGCTTTTCTTAGACTCGCTCGAAGACCAAACCATGACCTCGACGGCATCGAGGCTTGCGACTGTTCAGCGCGCCATCGAGTTGCTCGAACTCCAACTCAGCCGCAGTCAAAGCGATCGCGAGCGGGCGATTCAGGCCCGCATCGAACTGCTTGCTCAGGAACTCAAAGCCGTTCAAGCTGGGGTGTTCGATGTGCTCGATGGCAAGAAGGCAGAAGAGGGGATTCGGGAAGTCTATCAACTGGCTATGAGTCTCCAGGCCGACTTTCGTCGCGTCGAAGATTCCTACCGTGAGGCCGATCGGCAGTTGCGTCAGCGGATTATTTCGGAGAACCAAAACCGAGGCCAAATCGTCGATGAACTTCTCAACGGACACGAGCAATTGGTGCAAACCGTCGAAGGCCAAGTGTTCGAAAGCTTCTATGCTCAGCTCGTAAAATCCTCCGAGCTTCAGGAGATGAAGTCTCGGATCCGCTTAATTTTGGAAAACATCAACTCTGAAAAGGCCCTATCGCGTAAGCAGCGTGCGGAACTCAAACAGCTCGTGTCTCGTTTGGTTTACGAGTCCGAGCGTGTGATCCAAGCCAGATCGCACAGCGAAAGGGATGTGAGAGGTTTTTTAAAGTCCGGTTTAGCCAACGAGCAACTTCGCGTCGGTGCTCTGCTTCAAGATATCTTCCAAACATCGCTTGAACTTGATTGGCAAAACACGAAACTTCGCCGCACCGAAGGTCCTCTTCCGCCGCTTGCTATCTCGGCAGGCAATCTACCTTTGATCGAGCGACTGCTTCCCAAGCAGATCGAAGGCAAAGAACTAAGCGAGCTTGAGCTCGACGAGTTCCAGGCCAATCCTGCGGAAATGGGTGATGAGTTTTGGCGGGCTTACCGCGCGCTAGACCGTGAAGCACTGTTTCGAAGAACGCTTCAAGAGCTACAACAAACGGGCGAAAAGCTCACGATCGGCCAGTTGGCCAAGGCGATCGTACCGACCCATGATCTTGAAACCCTTGCGTTTTGGTTGGCCATGGCAAGGCAAGCGGGTATCGAGATCGGTGAAGGTTCCGAGACTCTCGATTTGTCGGATTCAGAGGAGGGGACAACTCGGTTTCATGTGCCTTGGGTGGAGGTGGCTGGCCAGGATGTGCAAGACTTAAAAGTGGAGAGTATGGAATGAGCAATATCTTTGACCAATTTGTCGAAGATTCACAACGGGAGGAGCCTCCGGATGAGCAGTCTGAATCCCAGCTTGGATCCACGTTAGCAATCGAATCAGGTTCAACCGGAATGGATACAGCCACTCCGCGAGAGCTCAAGATCGCTGTGCAGGAGTTGCTCAAGCAAGGCTTCATCGAAGAATCCCAGCGTCGCGATCTTTTTCGAAGCGTCAGCGTGCAGCTCGATGCAATCAACCGAACGCTCGAACCTCTGGATTTGGCGGTGCGTATCGATTCCCATCGAGGGGTTGCATTTTTGGTGATCGCTAAGGTTGAGGTGACGGAAAACACCGAAGAAGACAGTTGGAATCACCCATTGGTGCGAAAGCAACGACTGACACTCGAGCAATCTTTGCTGGTCGCAATCTTGAGACAGACCTTCGCGATGCACGAGCAGGAATATGGTGTTGGACAATCTGCAGCGAAGATAACGATCGATGAATTGCTGCCGACTTTCATGACCTACTTTGGTGACTCGGGAAGCGATGCGAAGAACGAGAATCGGTTGTTGCAATTGCTCGATCAACTCAAAACCCATGGGATTGTTTCGGAAGTGGATGCCAAGCAAGAGATACTCATTCGGCCGTTGATTGCTCACTTGGCCAATCCAGAAACCCTTTCAGCACTGCTGTCGGTGCTCAAGGAGAAGAAAGTGACCGCAGACTCCCAGGGGGATGAGTGATGCCTCAGAAGACCAAGCCCCAGAATCAGGAGCCTGATAGAATCGATCAGGAGGAGTTTGAGTCGATGCCTGTGGCTCAAGGGGAGGCATCGTTTGTCTTGAGTCGATTGGAAGTCTACAACTGGGGCCCATTTCGCGGGATGCATCGAGCTGATTTCGATTCGCGAGGAACAGCCATCATCGGCCCGACCGGTAGTGGCAAGACGACTTTGGTCGATGCACTGATGACGCTTTTGGTTGCGCAACCAAGATACAATCTAGCATCGACCGGTGGGCATGAAAGCGATCGCACGCTCATCGAATACGTCCGGGGTGTGCTCGGTGGAGATGGTGCCGATGGGAGACAAGAGGTAGCTCGGCCTGGCAAGACGATCAGTGGCATTTGTGCGACCTATGTTGCCGGCAAGCAGCAGGTCAAGCTTGCGGGCATTTTTTGGACCGAGGGTACTGGCAATGCCGCCGACGATTTAAAGCGACGCTGGGTCTTTTCAATGGCTCCAGAGCAAAACTTTGACGCATGGCTACGGATGCTTCACGAGGATGGGATCCGCGACTTGCTGAAGATGGGTCGAGAGACAGCCAACTTGCGATTCTTCGAGAGCAAGCGATCGTATTTGGAGCGGATTCGTAAGTTCTTTGATGTCAGTGAGAATGCCTTTACGCTACTGAATCGTGCGGCGGGCTTGAAACAACTCAATAGCATCGATGAAATTTTTCGCGAATTGGTGCTCGATGATCGTTCGGCATTCGACCGGGCGTTGGAAGTGGCAGCCGAGTTTGACAATCTATCCGAGATCCATTCGGAGTTGCAGTTGGCACAGCGTCAGCAGGAGTCGCTCTTGCCGGTTCAAGAAGAGCACGAGCGTTTATTGAAATCGCAGCGTAAGACTCAGAAGTTGCAAATCCTCAAAAGAGTTTTACCGATCTGGTTTGCCCGAATCGCTGAGCAGAAATGGGCACAGGAGTCCGAGCGGCTCGCCGCGATGATTGCAGAAAGCCAAAAGGCGCTAGCCGAACTGGATCAGAAAGCCACCAGTGCCCGAGCTAGTGTCGATGCTCTGCGCGAGCGCTATTTGGAGCTCGGTGGCAACATCATCAGCGAACTTGAAAACACCATCGCTGCTCAACGTAAACTGGTTGACGAACGCAAAAAACAAGCCGAGTTGTATCGACAAATGGTGGCCCGTTTCGAGCTGAGCGATACTCTCGATGAGGCGACCTTGCAAGCCAACCAGACCGCTCTGAAAAAACAGCAAACGACACTCAAGTCCCAGTATGACACGCAGGAGTCTGCAACCTTAAATGCCATGGCACTGCTCAAAGGCCACGAGCTGCAGGTCAAGGAACTAAGCGAGGCGATCACCAAGGTCAAGCAGCGTCCAGGGTCGAACATCCCGCCGCATTTCCAGGACTTCCGCTCCGAGTTGGCCTTGCAACTATCCCTTCGCGACTCCGATCTTCCTTTCTTAGCCGAACTCATCGAAGTCAAGCCGACTGAGTCTGATTGGCGCGGTGCGATTGAACGAGCGATTGGATCGGAGCGACTGCGGATCTTAGTGCCAGAGGAACTGATCAAGGATGCTCTCCGATGGGTCAATAGTCGGGATAACCGATTGCACGTCCGCCTGCAAAGTGCTGAAACTCGATCCCAAAAGATCAGTCTCTTTGAGGATGGCTATGTCAAAAAGCTCAATCTCAAGTCCCATGCGTTAAGAGATGCCGCGATGCTGCTACTGGCATCGAGGGATTTGCACTGCGTACGGTCTGCCGAAGCGTTGAAGAACGTCGAGCATGGATTGACCGTCGAAGGAATGATCTCGGGCAAACATGGTAAATTTGAGAAACAGGATCAGCGTCGACTCGATCAGGATTGGATGACTGGATTTGACAACAAGGATCAGCTCGATTCGCTTATCAAACAAAGCATCGAAGCTACGAAACTGGCCGAAGAGGCCAAGAAGACCGTGCTCAAATCCCAGCAAAAACTCAAGCAAATCGAGGAAACTTTGCGTATCATCGAAGCGTTGCTCGGATTGGACTTCTCAACGATCGATTTGCCCAAAGCCCTTGCGGAGATGGAGCGATCGGTCAAACGGCTCGAAGGTTTGCTCGATCCAAAATCCGATGCCAGTCAAGCCAAGATCAACTACGAAAAAGAGAACAACAAGCTTGAATCGCTTCGTCAGGCCATCACCGATCAAAAAGCCGAAATCGCTGTTTACAGCGACAAACGGGACTCGGCCATCCAATACTGCCAGGAGGCTCGCAAGAGGGCTGGCACTGGACTCCAAGAGACTGAAGAGGCGTTGGCATCGAAGCATTTGAAGATCGATGCCGATGTTCAAGCCCAGCGAATTATCGATTACGAAAGACGTTTGGCCAAAGAGATCGAATCGCAACTCGAAGAGCAATTTGTAAGGGATGCGGACATCGAACAGCACTTGGTACGCAAGATGGAGATCGCCAAGCGTGTCGATACCGGGGCGCTGGTCGAAGTCGGCTCGACGATCGATGAGGTACCGGTCTATTTAGAACGGCTTCGGGTTCTTACCGAAGAGGCTTTGCCCGAGAAACGCACACGATTTCTTGAGTACTTGAACCGTTCGAGCGATCAAGGAGTCACGCAATTATTGGCTAGCATCGACGAAGAAGTCGATGCGATCGAGGAACGCATCGCTGAATTGAATCACACGCTCGTGAAAGTGGATTTCCGATCTGGGCGCTATTTGCAACTCTTGCCACAACGGATGAAGGACGAACGGTTGCGATCGCTCAATATCGCCATGCAGAAGGTTAGGCATGCGGCCTTAAAGGACGATGGCGGTGAGAGTCATTTCAAAGCCCTGCAAGAGATGGTCGCGATTTTACGAGAAGCGGGCGAGAACCGTCGACTGCAGGGGTCCAAGGCGCTTCTTGATCCGCGGTTCCGGTTGCAGTTCTTTGTTGTCGAAGTCGACCGCAAGACTGGAGACCGATCTCCGCCTCGAACTGGATCCCAAAGCGGATCTGGCGGCGAAAAGGAACTCATGGCCAGTCACATCTTAACGGCATCACTCAGTTATGCCCTTTGCCCGCCTGCGGCCACCAAACCCCTTTATGGAACGGTTGTCTTGGACGAAGCGTTTTCAAAGAGTTCGCCTTCGGCAGCAAGCCGCATCATCGAAGCCCTACGGATCTTCAGTTTGCATCCCATCTTCGTTACACCCAACAAAGAGATTGGTTTGCTCAAGAAACACACCCGCAAGGTGGTCTGTGTGCAAAGACCGGGCAAGGAAGCCAGCCTAGCCTCGATTTCTTGGGAGAAGCTTGAGGAAATCGCCAAGAGTCAGTAGAAAGAGGCTATGAAATCGCCGGCAGAACTTCGATCAAAGCTACGCAGGCAGTGGGAGAACGCCTCGTGCCGCGAAGCCCGACTTACGGGCGACGCTACTGCATGGCCGATCAGTCTTTCGATCGGTAAGCCAAGCTCTCAAAAGATTAAAAATCAGCTTGATGCAGTCAAGCGTCATATCGAGGCTTGGAGGAAAGTGCCCGTAGGCCAAGTTATTTGGGAGGATATTGTTTATCGACATGCAAGCCAAGCCGTGAGCGTGCCGATCGTTTGGCGATTGAGCAAACCCACCCAGTGGATCGATGCAATTGCTGATGTTAATATCCGCGCCGAATTCCGCGACTTGGCTGAATTGGTGCAGGGATCCGATGATTTATTCCGTTCGCTGCTCGTTCGCAAACGATCGCTCTGGCGTGGCAAAACTGTGCAGGAGGTTTTGCTGGCTACGAGGCTCGCGATGGCCCTTGAACCTGGGTGTGCCCAGGGGCGACCGCTGAGAACGTTATCGATAGAGGGAATCGATACTAAGTTCTTCGAACGGAACAGTACGTTGGTTGTCGCTCTCTTGGATGCTCGCTATGAAAACCAAGCCAGCGAGCTTGGACTAGAGACTTTTCTAGGAGCACCTCAAGAGGCCGAGCATTGGTTGTTAGTCGTCGACTTGGATGGAGGACTATTGCCGTTTGAGAAGATTCGAATCAAGTCATCGGATCTTGCTAAGCAAGCACTGCCTGGCAAAAGAGTGTTAATCGTTGAAAACGAAACTTCGCAGCATCAGTTATGTCCGTTGGCAGGAACCATCGCAGTGCTTGGATCGGGTTTCGATTTGAATTGGACTCAGGCTAGTTGGTTGAAAGACAAGCAAGTGGGCTATTGGGGCGACATCGATACATGGGGTTTGCTTTTTCTCGCCAAAGCAAAGCAATCGGTGGATCATTTAGAGTCGTTGCTTATGGATTCAGAGACTTTTGAATTGCATCGCCCATCAGCGGTCTCGGAACCCGTCTGCGCCGATTCGAAGATTCCAGAAGGGCTCGAAGTAGCGCAAGCTCAGTTGTATCAGCACTTGTTAGATCAAGAGCATGGAAGGCTCGAGCAGGAGTTCCTGCCTACGGTTCTCGTCCATCGCAAGCTCAAGGAATGGAGCGAGCGATAAAACATGCTAGCTTTCAATCGCGCAGATTCTTGCGGATTTGGTTTTCCAGATCGGCTGCAATCGACTTGAGTTCTGTAGGTTCTTTTGCCAAAAGTTCCTCGTCGCTTGACTGTGCCATGCCAAGTAGTTTTTGGAAACACTTGATCTCGCCAAGTAACTTTCCTAAATCAACGCCCTTTTCTAAGCCCCTTTGCAATCCCTGCTCCAATCCCTGCTCCAATCCTTGCTCCAAGCCCCTTTCCAATCCCTGCTCCAAACCTTGCTCCAATCCCTGCTTCAAACCATGGCGGATTGACGAACTGATGATCCATTGTTGATCCCTGCGTCTTTTCTCTCGTAAATCGTACATGTCCTTGTCCTTAGTCACCCTTGCAATTCGGTCGATCGTACCGGTAGCTTGAACAAATGCTGGCTGGGGGAAAAGTCTCTGGAGCGTTTTGGTGTCGTACTCATCAGCATGAAGCAGCCAAAATAACCAACGATCCAATTCGCTCGCAGAGGCCAGTTCCACCTCGGTAAGATTATACCGCCCAAGTTCCAACGTGTGAATTTCGATCGTACTCCGAAGTATTCGGCCCGATTTCAAATCCGTCAAGCGAAAGGCTTGATGAACCCTCGATTCGCTTTCAAAAATCTTACCCTCGATCAAACAGATCGTAAAAACTGGCTTTAGCTCTTCGTATTGGTCTCCGGATCGCAATTGATCAGCGTACTGATCGCACGCGTAATAGACCAGCCTTTGAGTCAAATCTGCAGCGACCGAAACCTGCATTTCAATGTGATATATCCACCCCCGACCATCAGAAGCCCTGATATCCAAAATAGACATTTTGTCTTCTAGGAATTCCTTGTAATTGAAGGGGTTTTCGATTTGGACATCGGCAATCGGAACCGGTAGTTCCAGGATCGCGTTGAGTAGACTTATCAGAGCGACCTTGTTTTCTGGGGTACCGAAAGTCAAAACGAATGCGTAGTCATTTGTGGGGCGAATTCCAATAGGCACCATGAGCAACAATCCCTTGCAGAAAAAAGATCGATCCAGGAACGCTTGTGGTGTGTGAAAGATCGATTTTATCGAGATTGTGTCTTTAATACCCGGTTTTGGTCAAGGAAACTTTCTCATGTCGCTAATTTGGCGAGGTATATGATTGACTATCGTTTACATGTGGCCGAAAATCGGGCTGTTGACAACTTATCCTCAAGCCCCATTGAAAAGATCTCTCCAATGCGACGCAAAGTCGGATTACTCGAATTGATCACGGTTTTGTCCATCTTTCTAACCACCGGCTTATCCACTTGTGGGGCTCAAGACCGTGCGGTGATCCAGAAGGGAAAGGCCGCTGTTGCATTGATCGAAGCTGGCCCGAACAAAGTTGCCAGCGCTTTTTGTATCGATCCGCTCGGGATCTTCGTCACCAATCACCATGTGGTCGAAGATCTCGGCATCGGAGCTAGCGTCAAGCTAACAATGCAATCGAGCGAATCCGACGAATGGGTACTGACGGCAGAAGTCGTCTCGCTCAGTAAAGCCAGCGATCTAGCGATCCTCAAGGCGTACAGCATTCCCAACGACAAGAAGCTCACTGCTCTTGAACTCGAACGAACCCCCAATCTCTATGAGACGATGGATCTGGTCGCTTTCGGTTTTCCATTCGGCAAACAACTCACCGTCAAGAAAGGATCCAATCCATCGATCAGCGTCAATGTCGGCAAGCTCACAGCGATACGCAAAGAAAATGGCCTCGTGGAATTGATTCAACTCGATGCAAGCCTTAATCCAGGCAACTCAGGAGGTCCGGTTGTCGATCAGACGGGCAAAGTAATTGGAATCGTAAGCTTCGGGATGCTCGCCTCAGGCGTGAACTTCGCCATCCCCGTCGAGAAACTCTGGCCGATGCTCAAGACTCCTTACTACACCATCGATGCCTCAGGATTGCTACTTGATCCGTATGTTCCAAGCACCGTTCGCTTAGGACTCATCAGCATGCAGGCAGACATTCCCGATCTGACTGCTGAAATCTGGTGCTTGGGCTCCGATGACAAAAAAGTTGTTCCACTCAAGACCTTGGGAAACAATCAGTTTGAAGGCGTCGTGTCGGTGTCATCGGACGATCCAAAGAAAATCTCTCTCCGAGGAAGATTTGTGCTCAGCCAGGGAGAAGTCTCAGGTGCGACTCTCAACGAGAAATTGAAACTCAAGGACACAGAGGTTTGGCTCTCGTCCATCGCATCCATTCGTCAAGCCGAGAACGGTAAGACATCTTCGATTCTTCTTCAAGATGGCAATTCAACGACCGTTGAAACGGCTCAGCTTGGGCAAGTCAACGTCAATTTCGGCGAGGTCTCTACAGCCATTCCTTTATCAAAAGTCAAATTTGCTCAGTTCGTGCGAGGCAAACAAGAACCCTACCGATTCAATTTTGTCATTAAGAGCAAAGACAAAGTCATCATGCAGGAAGTCATCGATGAAAACAAGCTACTCGCTTCTAAAATTTATGGACAAACCGATGCAACCAGCGAGTCAGTATCCAACTCCGATGGTTCGATCCATTCGCTTGATGTCGATTTGGCGAACGCCAACCTTCCAAAGCGTACCAAGTACTCCGGTACGGAGAAAGTGGTCCAGTTACCCAACACGATGAAGGACGTGTGCAGAGCCGCATCAGGTAGATTCCTACTCGTATCGATGGGCAACCTTCCTAGCTTGGCGATCATCGATCTAGACCAAGCTCAGATCGTTAAAATCCTCCCACTTCCAAGCCAAGAAGCCTTGGTGGCAGGCACCAACGAACACTTCTTTGTTTGGGATCCTATCAAGAACAATCTTAATCGGTACTCCTTACAAAGCCTGGAGATCGAATCCTCTGCTCCGGTTCCCTTTGAAGGAAAACCACTATCGATCTGCGCCGGTGAAGCATCCGACGGACCGTTGGCAATCATTGTTTCGATTCAAAAGGACAACCTCAATTTCAACGATTGGGTTTTTGTGGATCCGATCAAGCTCAAATCCATCCCCTATGAAATCAACGGGGAATCCCGTACCGACAAAATCAAGACAATCAACCAGGGTGGATCTGGTCCTAGGCTGCGTGCGTCGGCGGATGGCAGAGTTTTTGGGGCTTGGGGATTCGGCGGGTCTCCCACCGGTGTCTTGGTCGCATCGTTTGCAGACAGGTTTTTAACTCCTCGCTACGAACACAATTCAATGGGGCATGTTGTGCCCACATCCGATGGGATGCATCTGCTTACTGAATCCGGCGGCGTCTTAAATCAATCCCTAAGTGGCATTGAGCCACTTACTGGCCAACAAGCGGTACTTTTCCCATCCTCCCATCCAATCATTTATTTATCGTTGCTTGGGCGTCGACCGGGCGAGGACCAGACTCCGATTATAAATACCAAAGGGTTCGTCCGTATGGTCGGTGCTGAGGCATCTTTGGCGAGTTTGCCTCCAACGGGTCTTGAACCACCAGATGCCAGTGGCCGATATTCAGGACCGAATCTTGATAAGCGTTTGTACCTCGATGTTGAAGCCGGGATTTTGGTCTCGATTCCTTTTTCAGACGACAAGATTCTCGTTCAGCCATTCGATTTACATGCAGAGCTTAAAAAGACTGCCACCGATTACTTAGTCGCAACTGCACCAAAGAAAACCATGTTTGAACCGGGCGCGATTTATAAAAACAAGATCCAGGTCGAGACCAATCGACCCAATATCGGTTACCGACTTCTTAGCGGTCCAAAAGGCATGGAGGTCACTTCAACCGGAGATCTCATTTGGAAAGTCCCTGGACTCTACCAACAGAACATCGTCGATGTAATTCTTTCGATTACAAGCGATGGCGATCATCAGACCTATGTTGCATTCAAACTCAAGAGCAATCGGGGGCGATAATGCAAATCAAAGTTCGATGCTCCTGTGGAAATACACTCCAGGTCGACCAAGAATTGGCCGGTGCGATGATCCGTTGCCCTGAATGCAAAGAGGTCATCGGTGTCCCGGAACTTGCTCTGACGACTCCCGAGGATCAACCTCGAACAGTAAAAGACCTATCGTTTGCTGCTGGTTTCGGAATCGCCATGCTCGCCTTATCCATCCTTGGTCTAACCACATGGATGTATCTGCGTGAGCCAGAGCCCGCGATGGGCGGTGCCCAGATCACTCAAGCCATAAAAGACAATCCAAAGTCCCATACGACGGTCCTTGTCGTCGAGCCGTCCGAAACAATCAAACAACCAGAGACGGTCAAGCTCCCGGAACCGCCGAAGTATCAAGAAGGCCTGCTTGTCCATCGACTTCCCTCGATCGCTTGGTCGAGCGCCTACGATCCTGAAACGGGCCGTATTGCCTTGACCGATGATCTCAAGGGAATTGTCATCTACTCGATCGATGATCTTTTACAGGACAAACGCGATCCGATTGCGTCGATTGAAGTCGATGGAAAACCAACATCGGTTTGCCTTAAACCCTACGATGGAAACTTGTGGTTCGCGTGCGTCTCGAGCGAATCTTCTCAGATCACGTTGATCGATACAACCACATTGCAAATCTCCCGCCAAGTACCCCTAACGCTGGGGTCAAGGATCGGGTTTCTCGCCTCAAGTGATGCTTGTTGCGACCCTTACTTGTACTTCATTCGCAATCGAGAAAACAGCAACTCCACTGAAGCGAGATTCGGACGATTGGATCTGCGCAACGAAACCCTCCAAGAACTTTCCGGGTGCAAGTTCCTCGACTGCCAAGTCTCTTCAGATGGAAAAACGATTTACGCGAAGACTCATGCAACAGGCACGTCCAAGTGCGAGTATGCCTATGGCAATTGGGATGATTTTCGAAAAAGACATTTCGATACCCGCAGGACTGTCCAGATGAAAACTCAGTCAGGTGCCAGTGTGCGGCTAATCGGAAAAAAAATCGCTATCGAATCAACCTACCTGGAACCCTCCTATGGGGGAAGAAGCGAACTGGCGCTGCGAGAAGTAAGCCAAGCGGAGTTCGAACCTGTGGCTTGCAGCCAAACTTTGCCATTGGTGTTGGGAATGTCCGATTCGGGGTTCATCCTCGGCTCCTCGATCACGGGGAAACCCTTTGTGAAATTCCAAGCACCAGAGCCAGTGCAACGATTTAAACGGGAGATCAGACCCGCAATCAAATCGGACTTCAGGAATCGTAAACGCTATGGAACCCGAATTGGCCATGCGAATGTCGATGGTTATCTCGATGATCAGCGCCAAGTCGCCCTAGCAGTCATCGATGATTATTTGATGCTGATGAACCTCAAGGAATTGAATTTACCAAAGTCTCATCCACTGGATATCCCGATCGAATTTCCTAGCGTGGCTTCGATCGATGAGCCGTTGGAGTTTGATATTCCACAGAGTGTTGCTACTAGTAAAGTTGCTTTTGCATTTACGTCCCTCACGAAGCTACCAGATGGCTCGAGTCAAAAGTCTATCGAGCTACCTCAACAAACCGACGACAAAATATGTTGGACTCCTGACCGACGCCTGATCGGAAAGCAGGATATCCTAGTCACCGCTACACTCGGCGATGAACAGAGGAACTGGATTTGGCCGATCGAGATCGGATACCGGCCTACCGAAGACCCTTTTGATTTCTATGTGCAAGGCATTTCGGGGAGCCCGCAATCGAATTTGGCAGTCGTGTGGGGCATACTCGACCAGGACGTGGCAATCCGCTACCCTCAAAACGGCAGAACTCCCCAATGGGCCGATCAATCGATTCTTGCAATTTACGATATCGAGAATCGAGAGATTCGAAATCGAATCGAAGTCCCTTATGAAATCATTTCCGCTACGTTGCATTCGACAGGTATCTATGCCGTCTCAGGAAATTCCAATTCACGAACACCAATCGCTACAAAATTGCCGGGGCGGCTCCTGCGTTTCGATACAGCGTCTCTCAAGCCTCTGGGTGCGATGCACCTGAATTTAACGAACCCATCGGTCGACAGGCTACCGAGTTTTGAATTGGAACTTCAAGGCGCCAATGAGCTTGTCGTGTTTTCCAAGCGAATGCAGATAGATCCACAAAGGGAAATCTCGTTGGGTAGCGACTACCGTATCTCGCTACCAGACCTGACACTTCTAGAAACCACCAAGCAAAAAAGACTTCGCTACATCAGCTTAGATGCATCAAGTCCGATTCAAGAGGGCGTGCTGTGGGATGAATCACTAACATCCCCAAAACTTTTGCTAGATCCCGGGAAAATCCTCGATAGTTTTGGTCGCAACATGATCGAAAATATGCCGTCGGTGACTTTGGAATGGCCCTCGAAACGGGTCTTAACGGGTACCTACATCCCTTCGGCCAACGTCCAAGCACGCTCGACGAATCGAGGGATCTACATCTTTCCTCCCGAGCAAAATCCGACGATCAAACCCGTCGAGTTCCTCACCCTTATTCCCTTTCCCCAGCAGGAATCCTCTCAGGTAAATCAAGTTCAACCTTTGCAATATGAGGACTTGATTACATCCAAAGAGACAGAGGCTTGCTGCGGTCCCTTTCTGTTTGCAACCAGTACAGGACGAGTGTTTCGGATCCAGACACACTCTCTCCCCACTTCCCCAAAGGCCTTCTCACTGATCGCACAACAAGATCACTTTGTTATCCAAGCCGGAGAGAAGATGCGGTGGAACTACTCGGCACCAGGGGCGACCAGATACTCTCTGGAAGTCTACTTGAATATCAGACGCATAGAATCCGAGGGCTTAGAGTTCGACGATACAGCGTTGCAAAAGGTGATCGAACTGGAGTCGAAAGATGGAAGCTTTGAGTTTGAAATTGGAAAGGAACTGGTAACCCATGCTGTAAAGAGTTACCTCAAAGCCTATTTCACAAATCCATCGTTTGGGCTCGTGGAGGTTATTGGTTTGATCGACAAGATGGACAAGCCTTACCGGAGGTTGACTGGTCGAACGCCATCGACTCTCCCAGCAGTAGCTACGTTAGTGATCACCGCAGAGGATGGCAATGGCAAGCAAAAAACCAAACTGTCCCATTGTTCGTTGGCTGAGGTACCGCTTGAGGAACTGCTACCGGAGATTGAAGAACTGCGAGCTAGTTATCAATCAAAAAGGCATTCGGCTCGATAACCTCATTGCCTCGATGGGTCGCATAGCTTTTGAAGACTTCAGGTGGAATTTTTACATCCAATGAGACCACGTTGTTGTCTGCAAAAGCACCCGAGATAACCGGTCCATCGATTTGGCCTAAACAACCGACGGGGTTGGCTGGATCAAAAAGCAAATCGTCGGGTTTGGTCCAAGGCACGGCTTTGTCCGATCCGCAGCAAATCAAAACCAGGGTCGTCTCTCCGCCGTCGGTGAACTCTATCCTGCGAGGCCCGGGCCCGATCTCGTTGAATGGAGTTTCTGGGCCCGTAAGCCTGACGATGCGGGTCTTGGTCGAATCGACCGGGTCGGAAGGATCTCGATAGAACTCAGGCATTTTCTGCAAAAGTTGTAAGTTATGAGGACTATCCCAGGGCTCGTTGAGCTTGAACATTTCGTACAACGGTCTTTCGTTCATGAATGGAAGCAGGTGGACCCTCCAGCTTAGTTTCGGTTTGTTGTCTTTATCAAAGAAGTCCGAGTTCATCGAGATTGGAAAACGTTTAAAGGCGCTCTCGTAGTTTAACACTCCCATGCCAACATCACGCAGCTTGGTTTTGCGCATTTTCAAATGCTCGACCGAAGCAACCGCCGGGGGCTGCTTTGAGACCGATTGATTGAAAACCGAACCGAGCTTGGCAGGATCGACCGCTTCGCCGCCTCGGGGTGTGAGCATGGCGTAGAAATCGAAGGGCGATACATCGGATTTGAGCACAATTGGATCCGCATTGACGCGTAATCCACAAATGAAGTTCTCAGCCAATTGCCCAAGCGAATCGATCGGTGCCTCGGGTTTAATCTCCAATTCATCCGGCTTGGTCCATATTGTCGCCTTGTCCTCGCCAACGACCACCGCTAGGAGCGTATTTTGGTCTCCATCGGTAATCGTATTGAACTTGGGGATGGTTTCGTTGCCAAAGATCATGTTTGGACCGACCGGGGTTTGGATACGGGTTTTCCCTTCGCTGGCTGAAGCGGAAATACTGAACACGTCGGGCATAAACTTTACGAGCTCAATGTTATGGGGGCTGTCCCATGGTTCATCGAGTTTGAATCGGGAATACAAGGGACCTTGTTCGAGGTAGGGGAGCAAGTGGACGCGCCAAGACAATTGGGTTGGAGCGACAGGAGTGAATCGTCTGGTTTGCGATTCGAAATTCAACCATGCGACTCCGATCTTTCGAAGTTTTGCTTTGATTGGCTCGGGATCTACTGCGGCTAACTGAGGTTTGCTCGGGCTAACCGGACTGCTCGATGGAGCTAAACCTGAACCAGCTTGTTGCATGCCCTGCGAATTTTTGCTACTTCCAAACAAAAACGGGATGCAAGCAAGTAGTCCTACCGTAAGCGTCCCAGCCAAAGCGCCAAGGAGCAACTTGTTTTGATTCCAATTAGGTTGTTGGGGAGCGATTTTTTTTGGGAGCGAGACGACTTCGATTTGGGGTTTGGGGGGAGCTGGGACTTGTACCCATTCACCGCACTTGGGGCACGCGTAAGCCTTACCGACTTGGGTTTCTTTAGCGTAGAGTGTATGGCCGTTTGGACATTCAAAGCGTATGGACATGGGCTTGCTCGCGGATTGTTTTCTATGGTTCTATTGAGTCTACAACTAAGGATCATCCCCGATTCGATAGATTCTAGTTGATTCTTGGGCGGTTCGAGCCCCCGCAATGAAAAATCTTCCATCGGATGAAAACCGAACGTTGCTTATGTACTGGATCGAATCGCTGGTAGCGAAAGCGTTCCTAGGGCGTTGCCCTAGGCTACGTTGAATATCGCCGTTGGCGAACAGAAGCGGCGAACAAACCCAATTCAAATTGAGCGCCCCTAGTGCTCCCTGGCAGGCTACTTCCTTACACCTTACACCTTACACCTTACACCTTACACCTTACACCTTACACCTTACACCTTACACCTTACACCTTACACCTTACACC
>JBJSXX010000340.1:0-20761 GCA_046086605.1 Pirellula sp.
TTGAACCGCAATCGTCGGATTGGGGATTGTAAACCCAGGGGCATCGTTGACGTCTTGAACAAGGATCGTGAAGAACTGCTCGATCGATCGATTCACGTCTGGGATGCCTGGGCGGCTGCCTGCAGCAGGACCGCTATCGACTGCGACAACGCGGACGATGATTGGTCCGGAGTTGAGCAAGTTGACATCGGGAGCCAAGTCATAGGTGAGTTGACCGGCGGGATTGATACGAGGTTGTCCGGCAGGGCCGTTGAATCGAGTCGGATCCAGCGCCGTGACTTCGAACGAGACGGTTTGTCTTGGAGTTGGAGGATTGAGTCCCAGTTCATCGGTCGCAGTTGGTGGGCCAGCAACGATATTGGTTACAAAGCTTGCAACCGGAGTGACCTCGAGGTCTTCGAGGATGTTGATCACTGGGTTGGGGATGGTAAACAACGGTGCGTCGTTGACTTCGACGGGTAGGATCGTGAAGGTCTTGGGTGCCGAACGATTATCATCCGGACGACCTGGACGCGAACCAGCAGCATTTCCGCTATCGATGGCGATGACTTCGACGAGGATCGGCGAAGAGTTCAGCGCGTTGACATCGGTGTTGAGGGTGTAGGTCAACGTTCCACTAGCGTCGATGGCTGGTTGGCCTGCTGCGGTGAAGCGAGTTGGATCCAGCGCGGTGACTTGGAATCGCACGGTTTGTGCAGGCAGACCAGTGACCAAACCGAGTTCGTCGTCCGTGGTGGACTTGCCCGGGAAGATCAGGTTCAAGAACCCTGGTGCACTGACCGATGCGTCTTCGAGTGGTGTTTGAGTTGGCCGTGGGATATTAAATAGCGGCGGATCATTCACATCGTTGATGTTGATCGTCAGGGTGCTATAGATCAAGGTCGCAGGGGTATCATCCATCCCTGGTCGTTTGGGTTGTTCATCTCCACCGGCAACACCGGAGTCTTCGATCAAGATCCTAACTAGAACAGGTCCATCGATCAGATTGTTGTAATCGGTCGGTGGAGTGTAGGTGATTCGGTTGTTCACCAGAGTCAAAGATTCGCCAAGTCCTCGATCGACGACCAGTTCAGCATCGACGATCCGGAGGATTTGCCCCGATTCATTGGTATCGTAAATATCGCCATCGGTACCCGTTGGACGATCCGGTTGAGTGCGATCGTTCGCGGTAAAGAGCGATCCGTCCCAAGTGATCGTTTCATCTTCATTGATGGTTGCTACGTCATTGACTGCAACAGGTGCGTCGTTGACAGGAGTGACGGTGATCGTCACTGTGGCAGCCACGTTGCTGGTCATGCGAGGGTCGGTCGCTAGATAAACAAAAGTGTCGGTTCCGAAGAAGTCTTGTTTTGGCATGTAGACGAACGAGCCATCAGCGGAGATCGTCAGGTAACCGTGCTGTGGACCCCGAACGGGTTGAACGCCGGGTTGCGTTAGATCCGAGTCGAACACGCGAATTGGCTGGGAATCTGCATCCGTATCATTGGTTAGCACACCTGCAGCAGGGACGATCAAAACGTCATCCTCGGCAACGATGAAGCTATCTGAATTGGCTACAGGAGGAGACCCCGCGAGGACTTCGATCAGATGGTCTTCGACTTCGCCACCGATACCAAGTCCATAGGTAAACAGTCCACCGGTGCTACTGATTCGGAATCGAGCGGTTGTAAATCCGATTGCGGCACTTGCAGGAGTCGTGACATAGAAGGTGTTCCCACCGGCTACAACAGCTTGTGCGGTGAGAATCCTTTCGCCTGGATCTTCAAAGTCGTTGTCTTGGTTCCAATCGATCCAAGCATCAACAAATCCACTTGCTGAAGCCGTGAGAGTCACAGGTGTCGAGAGGGAGTTGGCATTGAACCAGCTACCGAATTGGACTCCGTCTTCATCGTCAGCCGAAACCGTCAGTGCATTGTTCGAAACAGTCACTGCAGGCAGTTTGAGTTTCGAATCGCTAATGGCTTTGTTGATAGCTGCGGCCAGAGCAGTGGCGAAACTATTGGGTGTGACCGTTGAGAGGTTCACCGAAACAGCGACACTGCCTACGGCCAAGACCGTTGGAGTTGCCAATGGATCGGTGTCAACGACTTGGAATCCTACGCTGTTTCCAAATCCATCGGTAAGGAACATCGTGTTGCCGGCGGCAAGCCCCAGGAGGCTTGGATTGACAACCACTTCGTTGGTTCCCGATTGGAGTCGAGACACTGCACCGACTGCGTTGGAAACATCGAATCGATGTCCGCTGGATCCACCGAGCGAAAGGATGTTACTGGTGGCACTTGCATGGATCCCGGTGATGCTGCCATCGAGGATCGAAGCAAGAACGACGGCCTGCAATCGCGAAGCGACATCGCTTGCGGTCACCGCACCGCTGAGGTTGACCGCGCGAGCACCAGGAAGGACGGTGGCACCGCCGTTGGTGAATTCATAGGTAACCGACTTCGATACTGTATCGGAGATGGTGATCGACTTTCCGATCATGCTTGCGTTGAAGGCCGAGGTAGCCAATCGAGCAGGACCCTTGGTCGATACGCTCAAGAAGTTCGCGAGGGTTCCGAAGTCGATGGTTGAATCGAAGTCGTCTGCATCGGCAGCGGCCGATGGTCTTCCATCGGTTTCCCCATCGGCATAGGTACCTAGGACGAGCAAGGTTGCGTCGTCAGGGTACAAGCCATGGCGAACGCCGTTGTCGGCTAAGAGCGTACTGCTGTTCGAACCGGTTCCGGTCCTTTGGACTGCATCGCCGTAATCGACGGAGACCTCAGGCATCAGGATGGTAAACTGGGTCAGCGAGTTGGCTCGGTTGGCTTGCAGATTATTACCCGCAAGGTCTTGGATTGCTGGGATGCTGAGCGAAGCGGCCATACCTGAAATCGAGGTGACCCCTTCGACGAATATCAAGCCATTTGCAAGCGAGTAGGCTTTGACACCCGAGCCGACTTTATTGAGGGCTTGGGTCAATGCCGTCGACATCGCGATGGCATCAAAACCTGCGATGGGGAGGAACTTGACTGGAATGGCGCCTGCTTGGACTCCTGGGCGACCAGAGAGCACCAAGGAAGAGCTCGATACATTCATTGTGTCGCCAACGTTTCCGCCGACAACAACTCGTCCACCTGAGATCGCCTGCACAGGCCAGCCGTTTTGACGGATCAGTGGGTTGACCACTGCAGCGATTTTGGCGGCGAGTTGATCTGGTGTATCTGATGCCAAGAAGGTGATGACCTTCGAGGCGAAGATGGTTTGTGTATTTCCTGCGAGGTTGAATTCGAAGGTGATGGTTTCGCCGCCGGCTGGGGTGTAGGTAAAGGTTTGGCCGTCTGCGACACCTGCGGTGGGAACCGTCACGATAAACCCGCTATCGAGTTCCAACGAACGCGTTCCACCGCTTGCAAGGGTAACGGTGAATCGATCTCCATCGATACGGCTTGCCGCATCATCTGGAGCGATTACTCGCAAGGTCGGTTTGTTGATCAGCGTCAATTCGTAGACGCTGTCTTGTCGCCAGAAGCCTGCAAGAGGAGTTAGGCGAATGGTTCGACTGTTGAAACTGTAGCCAAAGACGTAGTCGACGCCTGGGCTGAGCATACGTCCGTTCTCGGTCAGAACGACATTGTCTTGGGTGATCGTCAGCGGATCGGGTCCGGTCCCTTGACGTTCATCGATGAGGATTTCGAAGTAATCGATATTACCGGTCTTGAGTTGCACGTAGGTGTTTGAACCATCGCGATCGACTTGAGCGGCATCATTATCGAGTGGACGCTGGAGGATTGCCAGCGGTCCATCGAGATCGACACGGTCTAGGGCACCGCGGTCTGCGAACACATTTGAGCCAAGACCGCCTGGGGTGCTGACCGATGGATCATCGCTTCGGAGCAATCCATAGGCATCGAACTCAGGAGCGATGATCGGGCTTGTAGGCAGTCCGACAGCCGATCGAACTTGGTCGAGCAGGTTTCGGTCTTCGAGCGAGGCGATCGATGAGTCGATGGCTTGGGAAAGAGCTCGAAGGTAGAACCTATCTCGGGTCGGATCGGTAAAGAGTGGTTGACTTGGGGTCAGGAAGATCGGGAACGACTGGCTGGTGCCTGCGGGGGTTAGATTCGTGACGTTCCCTTGGTAAAGGTTTGCACCGATGACCACGGAGCCTTGAACCGTCGGATCGACATTGATACCCGTCGCAAGGTTCGCAAGGATGTTGCTCAGGATTGTTGGGCTGGTGTTTGCTTCGACGAGGATACCCGATTGGCCTGCACCGGTGTTGAGTCCGTAGATCGTGTTGTTCACGATTCGAGTCACGCTCGTTGGAGCTAGGGCGAGGTTTCCAACGGAGGAATCTCCGCCGACGCGGATACCACCGCTGGTGTTACCTGCGAGGATGTTATTGACGATCACCGCACCAGGAGCCAGTCGGCTATTGTTGAGGGTGATCATGTTTCGAACCGAGCCCGGGTAGGGTCGGGTACCGGCTTCGCCTGAGATCGCGACTTGGCGAGTCGCAATCGGCTGTGTGGAGATCTGATCCATGTTGATGAATCGATCCGACAGATCCCTTGGAGCGGGGAGCAGGTTGATACCGAAGTTGGAAGAACGAGTGACAGCGACCCCGGAAATGATCAATTGACCTTGGTCGCGGAAGATGTTCGCATCACCGGCATCTTCGCCCCACTGGGTGTCCTGCCCGTACTTGATGGTGTTGAATCCGAGTGGAACCAGATTACCCAATGCATCTGTCACGAGGACTGGGTTTCCGGTTGCATCCTTGAATGTGAATGCAGAATTAGCAAATAGATCTGATGCAGCTTCGCCGTTGAATTGGAGGGTAGAGGCATGAGATCCATCGTAGAGAACCGTGCCGAACATATCGCCGTTGTTCTCAACCGTCAGGCCCAATACCGCGCGGACAGCCGCATCGTTGATGGCATTTCGAACAGCCAAAGCGATTTGATTGTCCGAAGCGTTTGGAGCAAGAGGAATTCGGTATCGACCGGGAATATTGGGACGATAAGCCGGATCGCTTGCGTTCGCGGTAGTAAAGACGTTAAATTCAAACGTGACGATATTCACGCCGTTGCTGACGGTGAAGGAATAGCCATCTGCGATTCGGCCTGCAAGACCCGAAGTGTCAATGGCAAGGGCTCTCAGCAACCGATCATTGGTGTCGAAGGTTCTACCCTTGGGTCCAACGAAAGGTACAGGAGCGATGGCCAACGCTTGGCCTTCGGTCTTGCCGTAGTCTGGAGCGGTTCGAATTTCGAGTTGGTAGGCACCGGTTTCTAGTTCAGGAGCACCTGCACCGTTGGGTCCACCGTAGAGTTCGTATTGGAAGGTGTCGACGAAGACCGGTTGGAGAGCCTGTCCGTTGGAGACCATTTCCCCCCGTTCGGCGAAACTAACGACGATATCGTCGATCGTTACGCTCATGGGAGCATTGGGTGTACCTTGGATGGTACCGTTGTTTAGTGCTCGACGAGCAGCCTGAGTCAGCGGGAAATTGGTATCGGCTGGTCCAAAGTTATCACCAACGCGACCACCGCCACTGTATCGCAGGACACCCGGGTTACGCACTCGCCAAGCTGCAGAACCGTAGATCAAAATCGTATCGTTGTAGTACCGCCAAACTTCGGTATTGTTCTGTTGACCGGCGACGTTAAACGAGCCAGCGAAGGCAGTGCGGATTTCATCGCGTACGTTTCGTTGACGGCTAGAAAGAGCACCTACCGCATCGATATCTGCACCGGGCGAGACACCGCCGTTGGGGCCTTGGTTGGGATCGTCGGTCAGTCGCACGTAGCGAAGGAGGCTATCGGTTCCGAAACCGAAGGCATCCAAATCGACGTAAGGGTTGGCTCCCGAGATCGTTCCTACGGCTGTGAAGGTTACACCGTCATAGCTGACTTCTACATTGACATTCTCCGACGTACCGACTTCGTATACGGCTAGGTCAGGTTGATCATCACCTGATCCGGTAAGGTAGTTGTCTGCAAATTGGACAACCATGGAACCGCCGCGTCCGAGCGAAACGACGCCTTGACCTCCAGCGGTTGGTTCAGCAAGACCGACGTAATCTGGTCTACCTAGCGCGGCCGTTGGATCCTGCAGGCCAGCGATTGGAGCCGCTCCTCCAGCATTCGGATTGTATCTGTTGAGGGGTGCTAGATCTGCGAAGGAAATGAGACCATCGAGATACAAATCACCATTGGCCACGATCGGGTTTTGAGCCGTTTGCGTCGCAGGAAGTGTATTGTCAATGGAAACACGAGTGTTTCCTGCTCTGACACCGGGCTTACCGGTGATCATTGCATTATCTGGCCCAATCATCATGTAGTCGGTTGGCAGAACTGAATCGGCCAGTGGCGAGCCATCTTTGTGGGTTACATTCAAAATGTTTGGCGAGGCTGTGCTTGACAGAACTCGATAGCCGTTGGCGATAAGCACAGCCTTGATCGAATTTGCGATCGTCTCTGGACTATCGGTCAGAGCGAAGGGGATTTGTTTCGCACCTGCTGCGGCAGCGAAGGTATAAATATCCGCGCCGATTTTCAACTGATCGCCGTTCTTGAAACTCCTACCGCTTGAAACGTTAAGAACCAAACCGATGTCAAACTCGAAGGTGACGGTTGACGTTGCGGAGGTTATCTGGAACGTCGATCCATCAGCGATTCTTTCGCCTGGAATAGCCGACAATTCATAACCACCGCGTGTTGGATCATTGGTGCGGAAATCGCCACCGGAGTTGAACTCAAAACGGATCTTAACGTCTCGCTTACCTGCCAAAGGTCCGAGGTTGACGCGAGCTTGTCGCCACCCTTGGTTATCGAAAGCCGAGGAGGTAATGAAACTGCGTCCGAACGCATCTTGGTTTCCGTTTCGAGGGACGTCGTACTCGCTGTAGGGCGGGAACGGTACACCTTCTGCGTAGTTTTGATCGACGTACCCAGCGGAGTTGTTGGTCGTAAGGAGAACCCATTGGCCATCCTCACCTGCACCGTAGACTCGGAACGAGTCCATGAAGGCTTGACCAGCCCCGTCCCCAAAGATGTTTCCATCGTTGTTGGCGGTGGCGTTTTCCGTACGTACGTTGTAGTTGAAATACATGACCGGCTGATCGCTCGATGAGTAGCGAGTAAGGTCGATCATGGTGCTTTCGAAGGCGCCCCAAGCACCACCTGGCATTGCGTAGGTATTGGCTGTATTTGCAAAGTTATCGACGCCCAGGATATTCCCTGGATTGCTGTAAGCAAACCGAATGGTGTTGTTAGGGCCGGTTTGCGAATCACCTGAGTTGTTGAAGGTTTGACTACGACCGTGTCCGGCAGCTTGCGAGTCCGGATCGGAGTTCGAGACACCCCAAAGATTCACGTCGAGAGAGGTAAAATCGATACCGACTGGATTGAATGGTAACTGGATAGATGTTTCGCCTCTTGGGAATACTGGTTGGAATACGCCGTTGACGTCGAATGCGTAAAGTATCCCCGTTCTTGAGACTCCAAACATCACATTGGCAAATCGACCATTTTCAACATTGGCAGGTCCGCGGGACAAACCTGTGAAGCGGATCGCTTGTCCGGTTGTTGGATCGTTCAATACGACGCGTGATGGAGCCGACAGTCCAGTAATGAGCGGCTCGACCAATTCACCTTGATCAGTAACTCCAAAAAGAGCGTCACCTACTGTTGTAAAACCGTTAACCCGTCCTGTTGCAGTAGGGAACGAACCAACTTCGACGATGTTTGTTCCGGCTGTTTGAGCCAATGCCCCAGGGTTCGCTTCATAGAAGGCTTCAGTGCGATCGCCCGACTGGAAGCTAATTGCTGCACCTGTGTCTGGGTTGAGCAAATAGATGATGTTTCTTCGCAATCCAGGTTGAATCTGCGGCGTTTCATTAAAGTTGCCGTCACCGCGTCTTGTAGCGACACCGAGGAAGTTTGCTCTGCCTGAAGCGAGTAAGCTTGTGTAGCTCAAAGCGGTGAAGACCATACCGTCCCCACTGCCGCTACCAGTGTCCGTTGAGGGTCGAACGTCAAGGTTACCGTTCGCATCGATATAGCCGCCCCAAGTGATAATACCTGAGTTTGCAACGCCTGGTTGGGGCAAACCTGTATCCCCAATGTCTATGCCAAAGAAGCTTCCGGAATTTGGATCTGTAATTGGGAAGTTAGGGGTTTCGTTTCCATTTGGAAGCGTCGTGTACATCTCTTGGAACGCCATACCGGTTCCAGCAGGCGAAACTGCGATATCTCTTGCAGTAAATCCGTTGGTGTACTGAACCACGTTAACGCCGTCACGGCTCATATTAGCCTCGACGGTTCCTGTCATTGGGTTGACAAAAGCTGTGCTGCGGCCCCCCGAAGCGAACAGTGTCACATCGGCGAGCGTAAATGGAACCTGTCCACCTGCGAAGATCGTGGGTGCTCCGTCTGCAGTGGTTAATGGCGGTTGTTGTTCGAATCGGTCTTCACCTAACCGAGCCACCGAGTCGAGTGGTTCGAGTCGGATTTCAGCAGCACCGGGAATTCCGCCAATGTTCGATTGCGTGAACTGGGTCAAACCAAAGTGCATCACGGACTTGTTGGTCACAGCGACGGCATAGTCGCCCGGTGGCAATTCGATCGGTCCGATGTAGGCATCGCGTTTTCCGAGCGATCCTCGGGTCAGGTCTGTTTGGTCGGTTCCCTTGAGAATCGCCGGTTGATCGTCTTGGATGTTCGAGTCATCGGCGGTAAGGACGAGTGTAAGATTACCGCCTGGGTTGCGTCGGAAGACCCAGAGTTGAGTATTGGCGCGACCTACACCGTCGGCGTAATCGATATCGAAAATCAGAGAACCGTGGGCATCGACACGCAGGGGAGTATTCGGCGTGTTGGCCGGCAATTGTTGGATCGAGTCTTCATCTCGTCCGACCGTGAAATTGAACCAATCGATATCGGCGGGGGTCGACAGGGTTCCGGCAATCGATGCACCTGCGCGATCATTGACCATCACATTGCCAAGATCGATCGCAGTCGAAGAAGCGCTGCCGCCATCGACAATTGGTTCGGCATATTCACCAATCAGCGGTGAGTGCATGGTATTGCCGAAGATTTCGATGCCGTTGGTTGCGAACCTCAAATCGGCATAACGAACCGTCGAGCCAGCGATTTCTTGTCGTTCTTGAAGGCGAACATGGAGTTTGTAAGCACCGGTGGTGATACCCGATGTTGTATCGTAAGGGCTGGTAACAACTCCGGGTTGTTTGTTGCTCGAACGGACTCGGATGTAGTAGAGGTTTGATGTACCGGCTACCCCAGGTAGCACAATGCGCAATCCTGCATCGCGAGGATTGGTCGCTTGGAAGTCCACGTTCGATCCAGCGGCTAAGGAATTCTCGATGGAGGTCGAGATTTGATCCATCGGGAAGGCCTTGATAGCCGGCAAGTAGGCTGGGTTCTCGAGCGATTGATCCGCCAGAGATTCGGTTAGCGAATCATCGCTAAGTGCCATGATTTGACCGCTCTCATCAATGAGTTCAACGATCGAATCGAGAGATCCAGAGGTTTGGTCGATATCGAGCCAAACGGTCGAACCTGCAATGCCCGAGAAACGGTACACGTCCATATCCTTGGGAGAAGCGATCGCACCGGTGAGGGTTACACCGAGTCGCAAATTCTCATCGCCAAGTCTCAGATTCGCAGCGAGCTTTCCAATGTCTTCTGCCAAGAATGGATTGTCGTTGCTACCGCTCGATGCAATCTTGTCGGATTCCTTTTCATAGGTCATCTCGACGTTGCGATCATTGCTAAAGGGAGTGAATCGAACCGATCGCCAGTTGCCTGGTTGTGGAGTGCTGGTTGATCCATCGTTGTTGGTGTCGCGAAGCGATGCACCTTCGTCGTCAAAGCCTGCCCCGATCGAGTCGTCTGCAAGGGACGTGATCACTACAGGGAAGCCTTGGGAACCGAGTATTTGAACGGTTCCACCGATACGGTCTTTGATGTCCAAAGGCCGCCCTGCAGCGGTGATACCCGCATTGTTGCTGGCCTTGACGACCAAGCTCGAATCGACCTTGCTGGTCAATCGCAGACCACCGTAGGTATGGAAATCAGGAACGATGATTTCGCTTTGGAGGATGTGCACGATATCGGTGTCATCCCAGACCGATTCACTCACGAGGGTACCGCCGCGGACTCGCATGCCATTGAGGCCGTTTCCACCGAGTCGGTTGTTAAATACCAACGGCCCGTAGTTGCCGATCCCAAGGTTGGTTTCGCGTTGGTTAAATCCAGTCGAGCGACCGAAGTCGCGTACCGATTTGGCATTGAGACTGGTGTGATCCACGCTGATGGCTGCTGTATCGCTCGCGGAGTTATCGCGGATGACGTTATTGATGATCACCGGTTGGCTCGACAGCACGAAGATGACCGAGCCATCGTTGTTGCCTTTCGCATCGCGATTGGTGGTACTAACATTCGTACGTCCCGAAGCATTGCGTTCGATCAGAGAGTTTGAAATCCTCGCAGTGGCCTGATGGATTTCGATGGCGTTGAAGGACGCGAAACCACCAGGGATACGCGATTCACCACCGCCGAAGGTCACCACTGCGTTGTCGATGCTCAGTTCGCTCATGTGGCGAGCAAGGATACCGGACCAGTTCCCTGGAGCACCGGTCGTCGCGGATCCGTCGTTGTTGGTATCAAACGTACCACCTGCACCATACCTATCGTCGAGCCTCGAAGTGAAAATCACAGGCTTGGACTGAGTCCCTTCGGCGATAAGGGTGGCACCATGACTGACTTCGATGCGTGTCCCGAGCAGTTTGGCAACGATCCCCGGATCGATCACCAAAGAGCTGTCTTGACGCGATCGATTCAGCTCGGTCATATGAGCGTTTGAATCGCACCATTGAAAGTGACGTTGTTATCGACATAAACCGTATCGTCTCGATTGAGCACAGCAGCGAGCTGGTATGCACCGGTGTTGTTGACGCGACGGTAGATACGTCGAGATACATAATCTCCAATGGCCACCGGAATGTTGCTCAGTTGCACCGAACGGTTTGCTGGAACGACAACGTCCATACCTACGCTGGGCAAGCTTTCTTGACCGAATCGATCCATGTAGGTGACAAGGTACTCAAGAGCCGAAGCGTTTGTAAAGCCACTGCCCGAGGTCGGGGCAACGTTCGAAAGAAGCATCAGCGAAGTATTCGGTCCTGCGATCTCATTGACCGCACCACCTGGGGTACCGGCGATGACAAGGTTCTCACCGAAGACCAGAGTAATTTCCGAATCGTCGATCCGAGCGTGTGTCGTTAGCGACTTGGTCGGTTGTCCTGGTTGAGTTTCAACCCGAACAAACAGACCGTTGATGGTGTTGTTGCGGATGTCGTTGTTGTAAATGACAGGGCCGACACGACGGTAATCAGGGACGAACGCACCGGCGTTTTGGTATCGAGGCTCGGTAAAGAGCGTTTCCTCGAAGCTGTTGGGATCAGCGCTGATGGCCGAATCGGCACTTCGAGTAATCGAGTTGCCCAAAATCAGTGGGCGGGCTTCGCCCAACTCGATCGGACTGGTGACTTTGGCTTGGGCTCCAGATCCTACCAAACCACCACCAAAGGTCATGCGGGCATTGGAGATCGTATTAAGGAAAATGCCTTCGCGTTCGCGATCGAATCGACCTTGGGAACGATCGACATCGTTGCGAATTTCAACTCCACCCCAATCCCCTGCTTTGGGAGTCGTCGTAAGCGGGTTGGTATCGGTGCCTAAAGACTCATCGGTGTACGAGGTGAAGTAGACCGGAAGGCTAGGAGTTCCGAGCACTTGAATCGCTGCACCCGACCTATCGATCACCCCGTCGCTACCGACCATGATGCGGGCGTTGCCGAGTTTGAGAATCGCCCCAGCATCGATCATCAGGGTTACACCACGTGGTACCTCGAGCCGATCGCCATCGGAGAGTGTCGAACCAAAGGCCCCACGACCGATTTCGTAAGCACGAACGGTGGTGAGCGAAGGAAGTGGGTTGGCTTCGTTTAGACCCGCAAGACGGATAATGTCTCCGGGTTGTGCAGCGCTGACGGCTGCGGAAATGGAGTTGAACGGAGTCGAAAGAGTACCGGTTCGAGTTAGGCCTGTGTAAGCCTTATCAACGACCAGTGTGCGAGGAGAACTTGCGGATGTACCGTAAGCCCCAGCGGCTCGGAACCAGAAATTGAAATCGCCACCTGCGATCCCATCGCCATCGCCATCGAGCGCCGAGCCGACAGCGGTTGAAGTGAAGCTTTGTTCGGAAATACTGTTGGCAGCAGTACCTTTGAAATCAAACCGGAGTTGGTAACGGCCTTGGCTTGAGGCACCACTTCCGGTGTCGAGAACTTGAGGATCGTTGTCTTCGTTACCTTTGCCGGTTACCGCGACAAAATATTCACCTGCTGAGAGTGGTACATCGATCAAAGAGTCTTGGCTGATGTAGTTGTTGTTGACCGAAACGATGGACAGAGCACCCGTGACCTTGTCTCGTTTCAAAAGCGTCAGGTGAGTATCGAGATTACTTGAATCGTTGAGGCGCTCAGCGATGGTCTCCAAACGGACTTGCCCGTTGGTGGTCAATTCAAACCTATACAGATCGACATCGCGGTTGTCGGGTCTAAAGGCATGTTGACCATGGATTTGATCGATGATGCCTGGGAAGATTTGTTCGAGTGGATTGAAGCTCGTATTCAATCGAGTTCCGACGACACCGCCGGTGCTGTTAGATATTCCACCGTTGCTATCGCTTCCCATGATTGTGCCGGCGGGCAAATCGTAGGTGTGGTCGAGCCCGAGCATGTGTCCTATCTCGTGCATCGCTGTGGTAAAGAAACTAAATGGACCGGCTTGTCCAATCAGATTGTCCGGAGCTACTTCGCCTCCGAGTGGTTTTTGGGAAACCCCGAAACCAAACGCGTTGTCCCATGGTTCGGAACCGTCCATGATGACCATGTCCCAAGAGGTGTTCGGGTCATCTGGATCGGTCGTGGTTCCAGCTACACCGAGCAAATCCCCAGGACCGCTGATGGTGCTGTTGATCGGGATCATGTCGCCAACTATGACACTTAGGAATCCCCGGGTGTCTCGGGATGTCGAGAGTATATCTTGGAGAATCAGGACCGGGTCGATCGTGATGGCCGAGTTGGGGATCAAACCCAGATTGATACTGCCATTTCCGGTATCGGTCGCGATGAGTCCAAGTCTAGGAAAGTTGTTAATGGCCGTGATCGTATCAGCGATTACGTCGGCTTGGGTCTGCGCAGCGGTAAACGGAATCGTTTGGCTTCCGAAGATCGTCGATCCACTGCCATCACCATCGAACTCAAATACCGCAGTGATGCCGTTGTTGGTCAGGGTAAAAAAGGTGTTGTCGATCAAGGATTGGCCGCCGTCTTGTGGAATCTGCAGCAACAAATATCCGATCGGGCCAGCGTATTCGCGGAAGTCGACTCCGAGGTATCTTGAATAGAACTCAAATACCTCGCGAATCCGTTGTTTTTGCTCGCTGGAAACCGATGTGAAGAGTCGTCGCCCTGAGGAGTCTACGCCGTAAGCCTGGTTCTCCATGAAGTTGTAGCGGATGCTTTGGATTTCAGGGTCAGCATCGGGTGCAAAATTCGGTGGCCCCCAAATGACATCGGGAGTGCGGAGCGAACGATCCTCTTGGATGTCCCTATGCCCAGGTTCTTGGCTACTGCCTGGGAAATCGAGTTGAAGCGGATTCGAGACGGTTCGGATCTCTTGTTCAAAGATCGATGAGAAACTCGATGAAATGGGCACTCCTGAGTTGATATCGTAGGCTCCACTGAGATAGCCTTGTGGATCGGCCGCAGGGGTAACCAGCGGTACAGTTGCGTTGTTGGTCACCGAGGAGATTGGCGAATCGGATCCTACGCGCAGACGATAGGTTCCACTTCCGGCAAGCGCGTTGATCGGACCTGCAAATTGCAGCGAAGCCATCTTGGTGGCTGGATCGAAAGTCACTTTGATCGGATTAAAGACCCTGTCATCGAAAGGGCTGACCGAATCGCCGGTAGCAATCAGGTTATAGAAACGAGGATCGACGACTGTCGGATCTGCATTCGGAGCAAGATCGCCAGTCGAGATCTTTCGATCGTAAAGTTCGCCATCGTTGAAGTAGACTCGAATCGTATCGAGGTCTTGCGAGAGCGTACCATCGAGTGCACGGTTGATCGGTTGCGGAACGATCGCGGTGATCTTGGTTCCCAGTTCGAGATTGAACACGTAACTGTCGCGATCGGTGCCACTTTTGCGGGGCTTGAGCGGATCGTTGACTACGTTTCGAACAGCGTTGATCCCTTGGGCCGGTAGATCGACACCGAAGACTTCGACGTTGTAAAGGTCATCCGGGAGCGGTTGCGAGAACCTGGCTACAACAACTCGCTTGTTGGCCGCATCGGCAAAGTCCAGGTACTCAGGCGTCACGATGATATCGGTCGAGACTCCTCCGGCACCGAAGACACCATCGCCACCGGATCGAGTTAGCCGAATGCCGTTTCGAAGCGTCGATTGACGGACGTCATCGCCACCGGCAAAACGGAAGATGAGTTCTCGTGGAGACTCATTGAGTGTGTTGGATCTGGTCGTCGAGAGAATCTCGCCGGTGTTGGGGGCAACCGAAAGCAACCGGAAGTCGAGGTCGAGGATATCACCCGCCATCACTTCGCGGCGCTCGAGATTCTCGCAAAGAATATTGCGGAAGCCTTTGCGTCGTTCTTGTTGTTTGGAACGATTGCTGTTTGCCGATCTGGATGCGTCAATTCCCATTTGAACGAACCTTGGAACCGTACGGTACAAAAATGGAAGGTAAGGGATGAGTCAGTCAATAGAGCAAGCGGAACCTTGTTTCGAGGGTTCCGCTTGCCGGTTTGTGTGTGTTTCTTTAACCGCCGAACAGGTCTTTGAGGGCCTGATCGATCGAGGAGTTGTCTTGGTCTGTCTGGCTTTCGGAAGATGAATGACTTCCGAGCAATCCAGCTAGGTCGTCAAAGTCGTCTTCCCAATTGGTGTTACCAAACATGCTGGCAAGTGGCATCGACGTGGTCTTTGAAGCAACTTGTCGTTTGGACTCCATCATACCAGCCCAAGCGGGCATTGGGTTGGAGGAACCAAGACCTCGGCCTACTTCTACGACCATCGAATCGAACGCAGGGGCGGCGTTGATACCGACGATTTGTTCGCCTTCGCCGCTACCACTGCTGGCGTTGATCTTGTCGACGACTGCCAGAACATCAAGTGGGGTGACGAAATTGTCCCCATTGACGTCGACATAATCGGGAGGGCCAGGCAGACCGGCGACCGGGATGCTCGAACCGCGAGAGTTCAGCAGATTCACCAGGATCAGCACGTCGATCGGGGAGATAAACCCGTCGGCGTTCACGTCCCAGCGTTGGCTTGGGTTTTGGTAGACCGGAGGAGGTGCTCGTCCGATCGTGATCGTGACAGTCGTTTGTGGGCTGGCTGCACCTAAGGCATCGATGGCACGGTAGGTGAACGTGTCGGTCGTTCCAAACAGGGCCGTTGGGCCCGGGGTGTAGGTGAACGTTCCGTTAGCATTGAGCGTTACGATACCGCGGATCGGTTGGGTGACGATCGAAGCGGTCATCGCATCGCCTTCGGGATCTCGGTCGTTTGCCAAGACGCCGTCGTCGAGGGTCGTTGCCGTTAGGATACCCAGCGGATCGGTCGTCACGAGCGTGACACCTTGCGGAGTCGCATAGTTGTCTGGTTGGGTCACAGGTGGATCGTTCACTGGCGTGACCGTCAGGATAAACGAATCCGAAACGAATCGACCAGTGGTATCGGTCGCGACAACGTTGATGAGCGTTTGGCCTGAAGCATTCGGAACTAGGGTCAATTGCAGCTTGTTGCCTTGGATGGTCACGTTGGCAACACTGGTGTTGCTGCTGGTGGCCGTGAAGGTCAAGAAGTCGCCGTTGATGACATCTGGATCGAAGAAGAACTGTGGGCTAAGGTCAAAGAGCACTGGCAAGGAGTCTTCGGAAACCGTGCGGTCTGGCAGTGGGCTGACCAATCGCGGATCATCATCGACTGGAGTCACTACGAGACGCAGGGTGTTGGTCGTCTTGAGTCCAGCCAAGTCCATCGCTTCGACAACGATGGTGGCTTGTCCGTTTTGATCGGGCTTGGGCCTTACGAACATCTTGCCACCGGCAAAGCTCGGTTCAACCAAACCAGGATTGGTGTTGCTTGCGACTCGGTAGGTGAGCACATCGCCATTGGTTGCGATATCTGGATCGCTGAAGAATTCCGAGAGAGTGAATTCTCGCTCAACGGAATCTTCTGCGATAGTTACGGTTCCAAACGGTTTGACGACAAACGGAGGATCATTGACCGGATCGACAATCACGGTGACAGTACCGCGACTGGTTTGTGGATCTGGTTGGCCGTTGCTCAGTCCATCGTCGGTCACTAGGTACACGAAGGTATCAGTGCCGTTGAAGTGCGAAGGTGGGTAGTAGATCACACGGTCACCGACGACTTCGACGCGACCACCTTGGGTCGTTGGATTGATCAATCCGCTAAAGGTAAGCATTTGAATCAATTGCTCGTCGGCTGGACCAACGGTGTCGCCGGCGATCAGATCGTCGATCAGGATACTTACAGGCGTGTCCTCATTGGTTTGCAATGTCTTGTTGACGGTGATCGGAGGATCATTCTTGTCGAGAACCGTCACGAAGATCGTACCGATGGCTGTCAATGGATCCGCGAGGTTTCCAGTGATACCATTGTCGATGATCGTGTAGGTGAAGGAGTCGTTCCCTACGAAGTTCGGGAGTGGGATGTAGGAGATCACACCACCGACAAATCGAACACTACCGCCTCGTGCCGACAGGGCATCAACAGCAACGATGTTGAGCGTTTGATCGCTTTCGTTCGCTGGGCCGGGAACCGAAGCAGCGAGGATGACCGAGACTGGAATATCCAGTTGGCGATCTTCGTCGATCGTGTAATTGAGATTACCTGCGATCGGTGGATCGTTGACCGGTCGGACGTTGATCACTGCGGTGGCAGGAGCCAAAGCATCCAGGACTCCATCGGTGACGATGTAGACAAACGAATCGGTACCGAAGTAATCGTCGTTGGGGATGTAATCGAACGTTCCGTCGGAGCGGAATGTAAAGACCTTGAAGTTCGATGGCGGGGTGATCAAGCGAGCTGAAAGTAGCTTGCGATCTGGATTGATGTCGTTTGCCAGCACGCCGTTGTTGCCTGGGAATCCATCGTTGTCGAACGGATCGTTGGTGATCAGACCACCGAATTGATCTTCGTTCATCGTGTAGGTGTCGTTGACTCCTACGGGTGGAGTTCCCGGGATGATGTTGACGCGATAATCTTCGACTTCACCATCGAGAGCCAATCCAGTTGGTGATAGCGATCCGGCCGTCGAAGCTCGGAATCGAGCAAACGAAGAGGTTGCCACCGTGACATTGGGTGCGGTAGCTGGAACCCGTACCTTTAAGGTTTGGGTCAGGTTACCAGAACTGAAGACGACATTGTCGAAGACGTTTTCACCTGGATCAGCCCAGTCACCGTCAAAGTTAAAGTCGATCCAACCATTGAGCACGCCGGGAGCTGACATGGTAATGGTCAGGTCGGTATCGACGTTCTTATTGAACATCGGAGCTTGGTTGCCGGTGAAGGTATTGGTTTGGAATCGGAACGTAACACCGTCATCATTCTGGTCGCCGTCTCCCAAGGGTTGCGGCTTGCCTTCGATCTCGGGAGTCACACCGCTACCGAGCACCAGAGCGGAATCGCTAACGACGTGCCTTGCACCATCGTTGGTCTTGAGCGTTGGGTATCGGGATTGGGTAGTGGTGAATGGATCGGGAGCATCGCCGTAATCGAGTTCGACTCCGGGCATAATGATCGTGAATTTGGTCTCGTTATCGATCCGATTGCTCGACAGGAAGTTGCCTGCATTGTCTTGGACACCACGCAGGAAGAAGCTGCTAAGCTCGGGACTGATGCTAACGGCATTTTCGACAAACAGAGTGCTTCCGCCTCGAACCTTTGCCACCAGCGAGGTTCCGCCGGTTGCCGATAGGCCGTTGATCGCGCGGATGATCGCATCCCTCATGTTGATCGAGGTAAACGATGGGTCTTGGACGAACAAGACGGGGATCGCTCCACCGGGGACACCGGTTCGAAGTAGCGATGGAGCATTGTCGACGTTGGTTAGATACTTGGCCGTATCGAACAGTTCGAGTCCTCGGCTGGTGATTTGCGAATGGAGATTCAAGATCGACGATTTGATCGTCGCTTGCATCGCTTCGTAGACCCGTTGGACGGAATCTTGATTGGTATACCGAATTGGAACGCGAGCAGGATCGCGACCGTTGGCAACACTGATGTTTTCGAATTCGAAGGTGACGGTGTTGATGCCATCGGTGATGCTGAAGTAATCGCCGTCTTGGGCGTTTCCGCGGGCGGTCGTTAGATTGCTGTCCAGCACATTGACTGCCGAGTTCGGTAGCAAGCCGATATCGACGCGACCGTTTCCTGCGTCACGAGCAACCACACCCAGACCTGGGAAGGAGTTGATCGCAGCGATCATGGCGTTAACTATATCGTTTTGAGTGGAAGTGCCACTGAATCGGATCGTTCGGCTACCTGGGATGGTCGAGCCGCTGAAGTTTCCATCGAATTCGAAGATCGCTGTGAGGTTTCGATTCGTGATGGTAAATGAGGTATTGTCGGTCAAGTCTGGACCGCCGCGAGCAGGGACTTGCAAAAGCAACGTGCCGAAGATCTCCAGGGTCGTACGGCCTTGAACGCCTGGTCGACCGAAGAGTCCGACGGTAGGTGCATTGGCAACCGAGATCGAGTAGTCAGAAGACCCGCCGATGATCACGTTTCCGTTTCCGACGTGTTGCGGGGAGAGTCCAAGTCCAGCAGCAGCGATTGCAGCGGCGAGTGCTCCACCGATTTGGGACTGGGTATCGGTCGGACTAAACACGACTGGGATATTTCCAGCTGCAACATTTGCGTCGGTGGTGAACTCGAAGGTTCTCGTGACAACCGATCCGGCGATCGTTCGCGTGATCGTTATCGTGTTGCCATCTTGGATCGTTCGTGCGACACCGACGATGTTCAGCTCCGTGCTAACCACGTCGACTCGGCCTGCGGCCGGTAGCGACAGGTGGATGACGTTGTTGTTGACCACTGAGGAGTTCAGTGCAAGGGTCGATCCTGCGATCGCTCTTTGGGTCGCGATGGCTACATCTCGGTCGCTATTGGCTTGAGAGATATCGATCGAAACGTTTCCGGGTTGAGTCGTTCCATCGGAGTCGTACTCGAAGACTACGGCGACTCGACCGTCGGTAACACTAAAGGTTTGACCGTCGGTGATTCCACCGGGTCGGGTGCCCAGGGATGGGACCAGCAAGCCGATGGTTGAATTGGGTTGCTGGATCGATGGAGCCGATTCGGTATCGATGGTTGTACCGATAGGAGCACCGATGAAGATGTTTCCATCGCTTGTGAGGCTAGCGGTGATTCCAGGAATCGATGGGTTGTTGATCGCGGCTACCAGGGCTGCGACGACTTGCTGTTTGGTCGACAGCGAGGTGAACTGCACGACGCGAGCCGATGGATTGATGATGTTCGAGTTGCTGTCGAACTCGAACGAATAGGTGGTCGACCCGCTGGTGATCGTGAATCGATCCCCATCGAGGATTCCACCGGCACCACCACCTGCAAGGGGCAGATTGAGCTGGAGGCCTTGTGGAATCTGAATGCGGAAGCCACTTTCGTATTCGAACGTGACATTGCCACCGTTGGAATCTTTGATGGTGAACGAATCCCCATCGTTGATTTGATCGCCGGCCACAGCATTGACAACAAATCGGTCTTTGTTGTTGATGTTGATATCGTAAACCTTGTTGTTTCTCCAAACACCCGCCAAAGGCTTGAGGACGATCTCGTTGGTGGTCGTGTTGTAGGAGAAGGCGTAATCGATGCCTTCAACCAAGAGACGGCCATTTTCAGTGATCGTCACGACCGAACCTGGGAGACGGTTGCCTCCGGTTCGCCCCACGACTGAGTCATCGTTGATGCCTGTACCGCCACCGATGTTGCCAGTTTCGAAGCCGTCCTTGAGTTGGATACGGAATTCGGGATAGACACCACCGGTGAGTTGAATCACCGACTCGGTCTTGTCGCTATCGACTTGCTGAGCATCGTTGTCGATGGGCACCAAGGACACGGCCGTCGGCCCGATGAAGTCCGCTCGATCGACGGCACCTCGATCTTTGAACACGTTTCCACCAAGACCACTTGGGGGAGCAACATTTGGATCGTCAGCGCGGAAGATACCGTAGTAGTCGCGATCGGGAGCAAGGATCGGGCTCGGGGCGATACCGACGGCGCTCTTGACGGCTCGGAATCCTTCTCGCTCGGGCAAGGAGTTGATTGAGCTATCGATGATTTGCGATCCGCTGCCTGGGAGGAAGTTGTTCCCAGGGAAATCTACGAGCAAACGTTCATTGTTTGCAGCGATGAAGTTAAAGTCCGAACCGGTGTTCGGAACGTTGGTAGGAACCGCTTCGATATTGCCCCAAGTCAGGTTTGAATCGGGCTTGGCTGCCTCAATGTATTGGTAAGTATTTCCGCCGACGACGACAGCCGATGGGCGAGCCGAAGCAACAGTGCCAACGATGGTGCCAGTGAAGACCGGGGGTTCTTGGATGATCGGACTTTGG
>JBJSXX010000341.1:0-4474 GCA_046086605.1 Pirellula sp.
GCCTTGGGGATGACTTCGAGTTCCAAGCGAAACTCGGTGGAATGCTGTGCTATTGGATGGTGAGTCCAGGGGTCTTCGCCATCGAGATGAAATGGGATTGGCTTGGCGCTTTGCAAAACGATTTTCGATTTGCGGTCGGTCAGTATTCGAGGGTCGTTGGTCGGAATATCGCCTCGAATCATTCTTGGGAAGTAGCGTAGGATATCGCGTCGATGGAGGGCACCGACCAAGAGCAGGTCGAAGAGCCCATCGTCGAGTTTTGCGTTGGGTGTCAGAGGGTAACTACCTTCTCGCATGCCGATCGCTGCGCTGATCATTAGGTAGGAGGTAGGGGATTGGCCATCGAGTGCGATTGGATCGGTACGGTAGGAGGCACCCATGCAGCGAAGGATCGCTAGAGTGTAACGCAGTCTTGCAGGCAATCTTTTCATGTTGCGAGCAAGTTGTGCGGCCCGACCAGGAAATCCGACACCTGCGACGTTAGCAAAGTACCTGCGGAGACCCAAACAATTCATTGCACCGATATCGACATATTGTGAAAAAGGTTCGGTGCTAGGCGAACGACGGGCGAGCGAATAAGCGTAATCGTTGGCTGTTCCTACTGGGAGGACTCCCAAGCGAACCGATTGCAGGCCGCTGGCCATGATCCCGTTTAAGACTTCGTGGATGGTTCCATCGCCACCGGCAGCAATAATCGTATCGAAGCCTTTTTGACAGGCATCCAAAGCGAGCTTTTCGGCATGCCCTGGGTACTCTGTAGGGTGATGTTCGTAGCACTGGGATTGAGAGGTGAGCCAATTGGGTAACTGGAGGCCGTGTTGCAGTCGTTTGCCTGCGGCCGGATTGGTGATCATCAGCAGTTTCATCTTGCAGTCACCTGTTGAAGACTGGGCTCGTCGATCAACTACAGGCAACCGCGGCGGATGTTGCGGATAAGCTGGCCAAGCTGATGGGAGGGTAAGCATCGGGTCGCTTGGATGTCCTCAGGACCATGCGGCCAGTCTACGCAGCGATCTACACACTGCTGTATCCATGCACTGGAATAAGGATACAACGCTAGTCGCTCTTGCCACTTCGCCGGCACGGATGAAACGGAGGTGTGGATCGTCGAGAGTGCACCATAAAGGGACATCACACCACTTAAGCTGCCACAAAGCTGCGAAAGTTCTCCCAATCCGTCTTCGATCCTCGTTGGATACCTAACATAGGTATAGATCGCAAGCAACGCGTTGTCGACCAGGTGATCTTGCCAACGATCATTGCCTCCCAAAAGTTGACTTGCCTGCAGAACCGAAAACCCTTGCTCCTTGGCCTGGATCAAAGACTCCAAGCGTTGCTCAATCTCCTTGGAACCTGTTGCCAGTTTAAGATCCTCAAGCAGTTCGCATACCTTGGTCTCATAACGTGTGCGTTGCAACTGTGCGACCTGGGCCGCCGTTGCGACTAGGAAACTCGCCTGGGTTACCCATCGGTTGGAGAAACTCATTTGCGTCGAATCTTGTACCCAACTCAAAGCCCCATCATGGTGGCCTTGCGTCAAAACACTCAATACCACCGCTCTAGCCAATGGGTCGTCTCCCAACTTTGCGCTGAATCTGTTGGAACCCGTCAGCGATCCGACAAGCTTCTTTGCGTAGGCGATCGGCTGGGTGAGTTGATACCACCCAAGCCGACTCTTTAGATGCATGACAAAGATCTCCGACATGGCTTGCGAAAGGAGCAACGATTGAACCGTCACGAGCATGCCTTCGGTACCGTGTGATGGTACTAACCTGCTGGGTTCAAAGGCCGTAGGTTTGGCCACAAACCGGGCACGCTTGGAACGACTCAAGCCTGCGATGCTCTCGCCAATTGCACAGCCTACAATCGCACCTTCGATCGACTCTTGGCGTCGCACCGACGGGATGATCGTTGACCAAGCATAGGGAGGGGACCAGGAAATACGTTCGGAGTTGTTCACGGACTTTTTGCCGCTAATCATTAGCATGGGAAAGACCGACGGCCTGCTACTGGTGTTTGCCGAAGGCCGATAATCCAAGATACTCGACATAGAAGACGTCTTTCATGCCCAATACGATCGATTGCAAAAGTTTTAATTTCCCCTCCAATCGGAAATATTTGGCACGAACTACAATATGGGCAAGAGTTCCTCAAATTCCGGCCAAAGGATTTTCACATTGACCATTACAGTTGATACAATCGGAAGTTCGGATTCTGTTCTATTGAGTACTAACCCCCGCAAGGTTCAAACGATGTCCTCCCAAAGCAATCGAAGGCGTTTTCTTACCCAAGCAGCCATTGCCAGCGGATTGGGTGTCCAACTTGTAAACCGCGGCTTGGCTTGGGAACCACCCACCGCCTCTGCCACCAAAGGCCCTTTTTATCCGATTCCTGAAATCGCCAAACAGAAATATTACGATGCAGACCTGACCCGACTCGACGCTCAAAGCCCGGTCGCTCAAGGCGACCAGATCATCGTGCGAGGAACAGTCGTCGATATGGACGACAAACCACTCGATCAAGTCATCGTCGAGGTGTGGCAAGCTTGTGCCGCCGGTCGTTATAACCATCCGCAGGACAAGAACGATCGCCCCATGGATCCCAATTTCCAATACTGGGCTCGTATCTTGACTGGCACCGATGGGGCTTTTTCGTTCCGGACCATCCAGCCCGGAAAGTATCCAGGCCGAACACCCCACATCCACTACCGCATCGTCGCTCCGAAACGACCCGAGCTGGTCACTCAGATGTACTTCGACTCCCAAGAAGAGTTCAATAAAAAGGATGGTATCTACATGGAGCTCAAATCCGAGCAGCGCAAGGCCGTGACTGTTGGTTTTGAATCCAAGCCAATCGGGCCGGAATCCAAGGGTTCGGCAACTGAGTCGATCGAGAAACTGCCCACGGGACACTTTCGCATCGTGCTTGGCCCAACGGGCGACGCCAAAGCCACCCAGCCGATGTAGTTATCCGGCCCTAGTCCTCTGCTGGGCTTCCGTCTTCGCACATTTTTACAATCAATGGATCGAACTGACCGATGACCTCGACCAGGTCGGTTTGTGCGGCCATGACCGAATGGATGTCCTTGTAGGCTCCTGGGGCTTCATCGGCTCCAGCAGATATCACGCGGACACCTCGATCGCTGAGTGTGTTTCGCACCGAGTTCCAAGTGTACTTCTGACGGGCAGCGGTTCGGCTCATGCAACGTCCTGCTCCATGGGATGCCGATTCTAAACTCTCGGCGTTCCCTTTGCCTCGAACGACAAAACCAGGGGTTGCCATCGATCCTGGAATCACTCCCAAGACCCCTTTACCTGCTGGAGTTGCACCTTTGCGGTGTACGATGAGTTCTTTGCCGTTGTGAACTTCCTTCCAAGCAAAATTATGGTGGTTCTCCACACCACCAATAACACGTCCACCGAGGAACTTCGATACCAATCGATGGATCACATCATGGTTGGCAGCGGCGTAGTCTCCCATTAGGTTCATCGCCTGCCAGTACTCTTGGCCGGCTTCGCTATCGAGTGACAACCATCCTAGATATCCGAACCGGGTCGAGAGACTTTTTGGCAACTGACTTCGCGCGATGTTGCTGTACACCGAACAAACACTTGCACCGGTGCCACGGCTACCGGAGTGACTTAGCAGCGCCGTATAGAGTCCGGGTTCCAAACCCAGGCTCGGATCTGTTTGGGTCAATTTGAGGGTTCCGAACTCGACAAAGTGATTCCCTGAGCCGCTGGTCCCAAGTTGTTTGCGCGCATTGTCCTTCTTCTCGCGAGTTGTCCGAGTCACATTCCAATCTTGATCCATCACCAGGTGATCCTGCGGTGTTTCATGGGCTGCACCCATTCCGAATCGAGTGCCGCGTTGCAGTGCGCTTTCGAAACGTGTCGGGTTCTTGATCATCTCCCCAGGCTCAATGTCCAAGATCGATAACTTCATCCGGCAAGCGATATCGACGCCGACGGCGTAGGGGATGACTGCGTTCTCAATGGCCAGTACTCCTCCGATAGGGAGTCCGTATCCCATGTGTGCATCGGGCATCAAGGCGCCGGCGCGCGCAACGGGGAGTTGGCAAGCGGTCCGCATTTGATTGTGAGCAGCCTCATCAATGTCTTGGCCCCACGTAGGATATGACAGCGGCTCGGACGGGACTTGTTCCATCTGGCTTTGGTAATCGAGCAGTCCTTGCGCGAAGGCCCCCCAGTACTCATCGCTTAAGAAAGCTTGTGGGTTCTCCACAAGCGAAGCGATGGTTTCCTTTATATTTTTTCCACGGACGCCCTTTTCACGAATCACGTTCTGGATCGTCGTGATTGCCACAGGGACACATTCAATTGGGACACCGAGTTTTTCTAGTTGTCGTGCGTTCATAAAAGGACTAGAGACATTTTCGGGCTAAGAGGTTCACGGGGCGGCAAGGAGTTTATAGGTCAGGGCTGCAAGGACGGCACCGGCAATCGGGCCTGCC
>JBJSXX010000342.1:0-3988 GCA_046086605.1 Pirellula sp.
ATGACAAGTCCGGCTCCAACACCATGTGAAAATAAGTAAAATTCGACCGGGGAATTCAATCCGTACGGCAGAAATAAAAACCTATTTATGGTTGGTAATAATCCTTCGATCAACCACGGAACCGTTATGTTTCCAGCGATCGACAGGACGGCTAGCAAAGCGCCCCAGAATACCCCCAGGTTTGATAGTCTTGGCATCGAGATTGAATCGTTACCCTCGATATCAACCCGTTCTTCGCCTTGGTATTCATAAGGATCGTTCGTCGTTTCTTGAACCATGGTTGGCTTGATCTCCGGATAAACGATCATTCTAGACTGCTGTCAGCGTCGGGCATGGAGTTCGCACGGCACCGAAGCATCGAAACATTTACCGGAGTCGAGCCACGCCAGACGTTCGAGTGGGTTTGATCCGCTGACGGATCCGAATCATTTGAACGTGGTTTCATTGGCTGCCCGACGCTTGCGCCAGTCGGCTAACATCGCACGCCTGCGGCGTTCTTTGGCTGTTGTTAGCCGACTAGCGCGAGCGTCGGGCATGGAGTTCGCACGGCACCGAAGCATCGCAACATTTACCGGAGTCAAACCACGCCGGACGTTCGAGTGGGTTTGATCCGCTGACGGATCCGAACCATTTGAACGTGGTTTCATTGGCTGCCCGACGCTCGCGCCTGTCGGCTAACAAGAAAAACCAATTGTCTCTATTAGCGAATATTAGCGTTCATAAGCGGTCGGATTTCACCGCCTGATCTTCATGAACTCTCGGACTTGCTCTCTGATCGCTATCTCCGTCGGCAAACGCTCCATGGAACTTGCTCCATAGAAACCGTCCACGTCCGGACAACGTTCCAAGATGAACTGTGCATCCGAAGGGTTGGCGATCGGTCCTCCATGGCACAAGACCAGAACGTCACTCCGAATAGATTTTGCCGTATCGCAGATCGCTTGCACCTGCCCGACACAGTCTTGGAGACTCTTGGCACTCTTGGCCCCAATCGTCCCACTGGTCGTAAGCCCCATATGGGCCACGATAATGTCCGCGCCCGCCTTGGTCATCCACTGAGCCTCCGCAACGTTGAACACATAAGGTGTCGTCAGCAACTCAAGCTCCCGAGCTGCCGCAATCATCTCGACCTCCTGCATGTAACTTATCCCGGTCTCCTCGAGATTCTCTCGAAACATCCCGTCAATGAGCCCAACTGTCGGAAAATTCTGTACCCCAGCAAAACCTAACTCCTTGAGCTCCCTCAAAAAATGATCCCGAATCATGAATGGGTCGGTTCCGTTGACCCCAGCTAAAACCGGCGTGTGTGTGACGGCTGTGAGCACCTCATAAGCCATCTGTTTGACAATCTCGTTGGCATTGCCATAAGCCAACAGTCCCGACAACGATCCTCGGCCTGCCATCCGATAACGACCCGAGTTGTAAATAACAATCAAATCGATCCCACCTGCCTCCTCACACTTGGCCGATATCCCCGTCCCAGCCCCACCCCCCACGATAGGCTCCCCCTTGGACAACTTGGCTCGAAGTCGCTCTAGAATTGCTGTCCTGGATTGATCAATCAGTTTCTTCATGGTTCTATTTTGGGTTCGTTGTTATCTCTTGAAAAGCACTCAGCACGCGCTCGATGAAAACGGCATCGTTGATATGAGCCGCAATACTCTCGATACGAACATTCGCTAGACCAAACAACTGCTTGCGGAGTTCATCGAACAAGGCCTCGTCGGCCTGCGGATCATAAAACGCTTTTCCCGGAGCGTCCAGTGCCGACACGCCCAGCAATGGCAACAGAACCCGCACCGGGGCAATGCTCCTTGCAAGCTTCCTAGCGATCCACTCGGCACAGCGACGGTTCTCATCCGATGTCGTTCGCATCAAAGTGACGTTCGAATTGTGAACATGAAGCTTGCGATCGCGAAATTTCTCCGGCACCGTATCGATCGATCCAAAGTTGACCATGTCCAACGCACCAACACTCAGCACACAAGGGATCGCTCGTTGCGATAAATAATCCAATCGCTTCGGACCTCCCGCAAACACTCCTCCAACAACCTCATCGGCTACCTCGGTTGTCGTCAAATCCAACACCCCTTGGATAAATCCACTCTCGATTAGCCCCTCCATGGCTTGTCCTCCCACCCCAGTGGCGTGGAAGACCAAGCCGTCATAGCCGAGCCTCTCGAGCCCTTGGCGAACTCCCGTCACACACGGGGTCGTCACGCCAAACATCGTCATGGCCAATGCGGGTTTAACCGGGTAATTGCTCAGGCTCCCACAGAGCATGCCTGCCATTGCATTGGCGGCATTGCCCAAAATCTTGGTCGAGACAGTATTGAGTCCGCTGACATCGACGATCGAAGGAATCATGATCAAGTCGCTGCAACCGACATACGGAGCAACGTTCCCAGAGGCGACCGTCGAAACCATCATCTTGGGGATCCCGATCGGCAAGGCTCGAAGCGCCGGGGCAATCAGCGCCGTTCCACCACTGCCCCCAAGGCCGATCGCGCCAGCAAGTCTGCCTTCGGATTTGCATTCCGTCAGAAAATCGACCAGCTTGGAACTCATTTTTTCGATCGCAACCGAACGTTCCAGCGATGACAGATTCTCTTGGGCCAAAGGTGTCGCTTGGGAAGTGCTCACGTCGATCGTCTCGACCGATATCCCGTGGTTTTGGAGCGGTGGGGTGTTCCTAAGGGTCTGGGCGACAAAGTCCACCTCGGGGCCTTTGGTGTCCATCGTCCCGATGACATAAACAATCTTTCCGCTTGATGCCATAGAGTTGGTCGCTCCCATCGATTTATGGCTCGATGCTGGTGTATCATATCCAGGGGTTTTCAGACCAACAGTATACACACTCAAGCTTACAAGCAGGACGAACTTTAATGATTCAAGAGACGATCGAGCGTTTGCAAAGCGCCCCGGTTCGCAAGCACGGACTGTCGCTCCAACGCCGCATCGATTTGTGTCGCAAGTGTGTCGATACGCTTGTACCGACGGTCGAAAACTGGATTCAAGAAGGAGCAAAGGCCAAAGGTTGTCCGGATCGCGCCGATGTCATGGCCGAGGAGATCCTCACCGGACCGCTGATCGCCGTGCGTCTTTTAAGGCTCCTGGAAAAATCCTTTAGCGATCTGCTGTGCTACGGGGCACCGCAACTCCCTGAACGCAATATCACCCAGGCGACTCGTCGCATGAATGGTAAGTCGCTGCTAAGAATTTTTCCTACCCGCTCCCTTTGGGATAGCGTGATTTTTAGAGACTTCCGCGCCGATGCCGTCTTGGTTGCCCGAACCGATCCACGAAAAAGACACCTAGCCCTGTTTCGAACGCTTCAAGACACAAGCGTTTCAAAAATATCGTTGGTCTTGGGAGCAGGCAACGTATCTTCTGTCCCTTTCTCCGACGCCATCCACAAGTCGCTTGTGGGGGGACAGCAAGTGATCCTCAAGATGAATCCCGTGAACGCTTATCTCAAGCCGATCTTTGAAGAGGCTTTTGCACCTCTGTTCGATGAAGGTTTGTTGGTGGCCCTCGAAGGGGACTCGCAGCTCGGTCAAGCATTGGTCGACCACCCTGCGATCGACGATATCCACCTGACCGGTTCGATCCACACCCATGATCGAATCGTCTGGGGTTCCGATCCCCAAGAGATCTTGCAACGCAAGGCAACCAAGTCGCCCAAGATCAATAAGCCCGTGACAAGTGAACTTGGAAACGTCAGTCCATGGATCGTTGTACCTGGTAAATACTCGAAGTCCCAGTTGCATTCGCAAGCCAAGCACATCGCAGCCTCGGTCACCAACAATGTCGGTTTCAACTGCTTGGCAACCCGAGTCATCATCACATCAAAGTCATGGCCGCAGCGTAAACTCTTTATCGAGTTGATCCAAAAGTATCTTTCTGAAACACCCAAGCGGCCTTCGTATTACCCTGGTTCAATCGAACGTTATCAACGGTTCACCCAGACCAACACCCAACCGGATGC
>JBJSXX010000343.1:0-2958 GCA_046086605.1 Pirellula sp.
GGAATATGGCCTACGGCCATCGTCACTGGGATCTGTTGCCAAAGGACCGCTTGCGATTAGTTCTCAATGTAGATCTTGGCCGGAAGGCCGCCGTAGAGAACCTTGCCTTGATCATCGCACACAACAGGCTGCAAACGAATAGGACCCCGCCCAAGCCGATCGGTATCGAGCTCGAACTCCCCCTGATCGTTGGGCTTCGCATCAAGTACGTCCCAATGGTACCGAAGCCTCACTTGGGTATCTTTAGGTGGATTGGTTACTTGTACCTTAAGAACTTGATCCTTCTTCGCGGACCATCGCTCAGGTGCCTTGAGCTCCAAGTGGCTTTCCGTAGCCCCAGAAAGTACCCACAGGGATTTCTCCCAACGGGTTTCGGCTGGCTTAGGTCCCTTGGTCACAAATCGCCATTCGTACGCCCCACGATCCTCATCAGCAACCTGGATGTTCAACTTGGAAATGAAGTTGGTTTGGGTCTGCGGTTTACCATCGATGAGCCAAGTCAGTTGGATCGGATCGCTCGTGCCCTCCTCCTCGCTTGGTTGAAACTCAAGTCCGATTTTCCCTGATACCTTTTGCCGATCTGTGCATCCAGTGATATTGAACCGTGGAGGAACTGCATAAGGTTGACACATCGGGTCTCCAAGTATCAGTAATTGATAGGGACTTTGGACTGTCGCATAAAAAGCTTCGGCAGCCGTCATCCCTTTGGCATAGTATGCGTGCAACGACGGCAACGGGAACTTGAACTGAAGAGCGTAGGGTTCGGTGACGGTTCCCGATGCCGCAGCCGCACCGTAACGTAACAGTTCAGTCGCTTTGGTTTGACTGCTAGGTGTCATGACACCTCCAAGACTTGTCAGGTTATCTGCGAGGCTTCCAGGTAGTAGTTTGGCGCCGGATCGATTCCAATCGAAATCGGAAACACCAAAAGTGATCCCTGCAACCGCACTTCCGGCAGGAGGAAGTACCGATTGGATGATCTGCGAGTCCTTTTTGAGCCTCTTGAGTTCTTCGATCGCAATTGCGAAATTCGGTTCACGTGTGGTGGTTCGAACATCGCTGGTCTTGGAGAAAAAGAATGTACCTTTGGGGTTAGAGAAATCAGCAAGGCTGCTTCTTTCTAAGTGCGCAATGGCCTCGTCAATCGTCAAACGGTTGTTGGCCGTGTGGCTAAGTACCATCGACAGAAGGTAGGACACGCCATGCTTGGGATCCGGTGATTCGGTGCAATTGGGTGCCCAGAAATTTCGCGCGTCAAAGGCTTTGGCTGGCAAGACCTTGAACTCCTCATTCGGGCACCGCGATACGATTTTCTGGAACTCTTTGTCTTCCCTCAATACGTCAAAACTTGGGTCATTGAGAATCTCCCCTCGATACTTCCACCCTTTTCGTACCGCATCACCAAGACGCACGATCGCTTTCGTGTTGTCGCCAGCAAGTGCCCACTGCTGTGCAGCTAGAAAATCCAGTGGAAAACTATTAGCGGATTCCTTTCGAAGCTGGTCGAGTCGTTCGGCTGCCTTATCGTGCTGGTCGTCTTGCTCGATCCAATTACGAAGCTCTTCGATCGATTCGGCGTTGCCTTGGTAGATTTTCAGGAGCACTGAAGCATCGTGGGTTGCGTACCAATTCGAGTCCGGGCCAATATAGGACGGGTCGCTTTGTTGAACCCAGCGAAACAGATAAGTCATTCCATTGAGCGAACCAGTCGGGGTGAGTATCTTCGGGAGATCCTTGACCGACTTTAAATCCTCTCGCAGATCGATCGCCGTTGGAATGTCGCAAGAATACGCAACCCCTTGAACGTGCAAGTTGAGTTGCCTGGATTCGATTTGCTCGAGTACCGGTCCGAGGATCAGTTTGCGGAAGTCATCGACTGTGATGGTATTCGAATCGGGAATGTCGTTGAGTATCACGACATTTCGGGCTGGTATATCACGGAGTTGGCAATAGTGGTTGGCTAGGGTCAACGAGTTCTTGGATTTGCCATTGACCACAACCACCCATTGGCTGGCCGAAGTGCCGGCCAAGACCGATCCAGTCGTCAGTCCTGCAAGCAACAGTATCAAGCACTGCAAATAAGAAACGAGCGATCTTGTTGTCATGCTATTGGACGATCAGTTCGATCGGTAGAGAGGTTGGGTTGCCATCGACATTCCCGCGAAGGTGGAAGACTCGACGCTGCGGTTGAACGATTGGTGCTGCGGTGATGAAGACTTCTCGCGTTGATTGTCCAGCGGGAATGAGCAGTCCATTGAGGCCGATATTATCCACAAAGCACCCATGCGGAAGGTTTCGCCCACTATCGTCTCCACCAAATGCGATATCTCCTGCGAGTTGTCCTCGATCGATAACCAGTTTTGCTGAGACGGTTTGCCCTGGGCGAATATTCAGGCTCGACAACGCTGGTGCATCCTCGGGATCATCTTTGCCGACGAGCTTGAGCTTCATCGTTGGGGTCTGATTGACTTTGATTTTGATCTTTGGCCGTTCGTTTGCTACGACCTCTTGGCCTGCTATTCGACTCTTGGCGACCAAGGTGATTTCAAATTCTTTTGGAATTTGTCCAAAGTCGCTTACGATCGGGCGAATCTGGCCGATGGCCTTGAGTTGGCCTTTTTCGATCGTCATGGGCTCGACGACCGTGACCCCCTCGGGGACTTGCTCGAAACCGATTTGTATATCTCCGTCGAGGCCATCGAATCTATCGGCTGCAACGACAAACTCGGTGCCTACATCGGGGCGCAAGGTGACTTCGTTTGTCTCGGTACGAAAGACGAATCGGGGGTTGGGTTGGCTAATCGACAATGTGTATTTGAAGTCATCGCCCGCGAGGCCGCGGGTATCTCGGATTCGAATGAAGTAGCGCCCATCCTCAGGTGCCACAAACTCGATGAATGAGTCCTTGCCGCTTCGGCGGTTTGGGTCATCATCATTGCTGTAGTAGATCGGAAAAAT
>JBJSXX010000344.1:0-6058 GCA_046086605.1 Pirellula sp.
CGAAAAAAGACCAACAACCGTTTTACAATCAAATAGCCTCCAGCACGCTTTCCTCTCCACCCCCGAACTAGGTTTTCTCCACTCTCTACTTTCTACCCTCTACTTTCTACCCTCTACTCTCTGGAGCCACCGGCTCCTCCCCCAGCCAAAGCCCTCGGGGCGAAGGGGGATAAGAAGAAGTTTGAAGTGGGAAGTTGGAAGGGTGAGGGGGCTAAGCGATTGAGGATAGTCGCTCAACTTTGAAGGAGGGCTTGGACAACCTCGCCATGTACGTCGGTCAATCGGTAATCTCGACCCTGAAATCGATACGTCAATCGTGTATGGTCGAATCCTAACTGATGCAAGATCGTCGCTTGCAAATCATGCACATGTACCTTGTCTTTGACAATCTGGAAGCCAAGCTCATCGGTCTCGCCATACGACATGCCCCCACGAATTCCACCACCGGCCAAAAACATGCAATTGCAATCGGGGTAATGATCGCGCCCAAGCGTGCTGCCACCCGCAGTCCGACCTTCTCGAAACGGTGTTCGACCAAACTCCCCTCCACACACAATCAACGTCTCGTCTAACAAACCCCTCTGCCGCAAATCCTTAATCAACGCCGATATCGGCTTGTCCATCGTACTGCACTTGTTGGTCAAACCGTCGCGAATGTCCTCCCCTGGCCCCGTGCCGTGGAAGTCCCAGCCCCAATCAAACAACTGTACATACCGAACACCCTGCTCAACAAGTCGCCTTGCCAGTAAACAATTGTTCGCCAAACTAGACACCCCAGGCTTGGCTCCGTAAGCTTCGAGTACCTCAGCCGACTCCTTGGAAATATCCATCACTTCGGGTACCGACATCTGCATACGAAACGCTAGTTCATACTGCGCTATTCGCGTCGCCGTTTCAGGATGCCCCATCTGACTGGCTTGCTTTTGATTCAATTCGCCAATCGCATCGAGTGTTAAACGACGCATCTGTCGATCCATACCCGGTGGATCGGTAACATAAAGCACCGGATCGCCTTGCGATCGGCATTGAACGCCCTGATAGACGCTGGGCAAGAAACCACTACCAAACGAATTCTTGCCACCATTGGGCTGCACACCACTGGAGATGAGCACCACAAACCCTGGCAGATTTTCATTCTCAGAACCCAATCCGTAAGTGATCCATGAGCCCATCGACGGACGGCCTGATCTTGGGGATCCCGTATAGAGCAATAGTTCGGCTGGGGCATGATTGAACTGCTCGGTGAACATCGACTTTATGACGCACATCTCGTCGGCGATTCCATGGAAGTTCGGGATCGCATCGCTCATCCAAGTTCCACCAGAACCGTACTGGGCGAATTTGCGGGGTGTCCCCAAAAGCTTGGGCACTCCCATCGTAAATGCGAACGTGCGGCCTTTGAGAAACGAATCCGGGCAGTCCTCTCCCGATCGCTTCACCAACTCCGGCTTGTAGTCATACATATCCAAATGAGGTGGTGAACCGGTCAAGTGGATATAAATCACTCGCTTGGCCTTAGCCGCAAAATGCGGCTTGCGAGGTGCCAGTGGATTGATCACTCCCGAGGTGACTTCGTCCGAACCTGCAGACACTTCCTTTCCGAGCATCGAGGCCAGCGCGGCGGCTCCGATGCCACCGACTGAATCTCTCAAGAAGTGGCGTCGCGTCTGCCATGCCATACGCTCGATTCGAGGATCATTCCAATTCGCTGTCATGTTTTTTACCAACCTATTTCGAATTTGATTTGACTGTTGTTGCTAGGATCTTCGAGTACGAGTAGGAGTACGAGTACCGCGTTGCTGAGTACGAAAAACCAACCTTTATGTGAACTATCTGGCGTTTTTATCGTCTCATGAGGAACTCATCCAAATTGAGGATCGCGTTGGCGACGACAGTCCAAGCTGCCATCTGGGCCATATCCAAGCCTTCGGGTAATGCTCCCAAAGGTTCGGTTGCCATTTTCTTGGCTGCCTCAGGCTCCGATTTGAAAATCGCAATCGCCTTTTGATACAACTTCTCTAGGACTTCAATCTCGTCGGCTTGTACGGGGCGACATAAAGCGGCCTTCAATCCGAACTCCACGCGTGCTGCATCGGAGTCGGATGCCTTATACATGTTTCTTCCAAGAGCTTGAGCCGCTTCGATATACACCGGATCGTTGAGCGTCACGAGCGCTTGTAGCGGCGTATTGGTACGGACGCGACGTAGCGTGCAAACGTCTCGGTTCGGAGCATCAAAAGCGCTCATCGATGGATAAGGATTGGAACGTCGCCAAGTGGTGTACAGGCCACGTCGGTATCGATCATCACCGGCGCTAGTTGCCCAGTCGGTACTCGATCCAAAGGCAGCAGAGAGTCCCATCGATGGTTGCGGCGGCTTGACCGGCGGCCCGTTCATTTTCGAACTCAAAAGTCCGGCTACCGCTAAGGCTTGGTCTCGAATCGTTTCGGCAGGCAGACGGAATCGTGGACCTCGAGCCAAAAGTCGGTTCTCTGGATCGGATTGTACCAGTTGAGTCGATACCTTGGACGATTGGCGATAGGTTGCACTCATGAGCAACGTTCTCAGCAGTTGCTTCATGTTCCATCCGCTTTCGACAAACTCTACGGCTAACCAATCGAGCAGTTCCGGATGGCTTGGCAAGTCACCTTGGGAACCAAATTCTTCGGCGGTTGCGACGAGTCCCGTTCCAAAGAGCTGTTCCCAGTATCGATTGACCGTCACCCGAGCTGTGAGCGGATTGTCCTTCGATACGATCCACTTGGCCAACTCGAGCCGATTATTGACCTGCTGATCGCCCGTTTTGAATACTCCAGGAATTCCTGGCTTAACCTCCGGTCCGACATCCTGATAGTTGCCGCGATATTGCAACTTGGTGACACGTCGACGATCAGATGCTAGCTCCCTGAGAATCGGTACGGTGGTGGTTGGTTTCAGGGAGGCTAGTTCTGCTCTGGTCGTTTGCAGTCGCTTGCGAACGTCGGCCAATTCGGGTGTTGTCGAGCGGTAAAAGGTCGCCAAAGCAGCACTCTGGGCTTGGGTTCTTTCCCCCCGGGCAGTTCGCAGGATCGATTGGATGTCTCCAGGGATCTTGCCCCATTTGAGGATCGCATCGTCACCTGTCAGCGATAAGCGAAAACGACCGATGATATGATTCACGTGTTGCGATTGCTGGATAAGCGATACTCGCAATCGACTACCTTCGGGAATTTCGATCGGTTCAGTTGCGACCATCGTCAGGCGGTTATCGCGTCCATAGGAACCAGCCACTGCCCATCCTTTGTTGGGGTCAATCTTCTTGCTGACGAGATTCGCAGCCACGAAGTCGTCTTGTTGAAAATCAGCAAAGGCAGCGGCGAAGGTGATTGTGCGTGAACCATCGACACTCCAAGTGACATCGGGCATGGAAGTGTCTTCGATCGTTTTTTCCCAAAGCACCTTCTTGTCTTCGCCGAGCACTTTTACCAGTGCCCCTTTGAGTCGCTGAGAAATTCCTGCTCCGCCATCGGTTCGATTCCAAACAGCAATCTTTTGGATCGCTTGGGTTGACCCAAGATCGACTTCCCACCAAGGATCGGTAGCGTTTGCATCCGAGTGCGTTACTGAATTGGCTTCGAAGTAGTTCCCATTGGTGATTCCATCGATCGCACGCGATGGAACTCCATCGAAGGCGACGCTGCTTTGTGTCGCTGTGCCTTTCTTGGCAATGTTTTCTCCGTTGGCGAAGACCTCGACTTCGGCCAACGACAGGATCCTATTGGAGCCGGGCAGTTCGACCCTGACATAGCGACCACCAAGAGTTGTTCCAGCCGGAGGTAGCAAGGTGGCTCGCAGTTCGGTGAGAACAAAGTTTCCGTTGTTCCAACCTGGGCCTTTGTTTGGCAAGCGATCGTCGGCCAAGGTTTCTAGACTCACGGCGGCGATTTGCGAGACGCCAGCGGATCGGATATTGGCCAAATCCAATTCGACATGAAAGTTATCTTTCCCTGCACCCGAAGCGCTGCGAACAACATCGCTGGCCGGATCGATGGTCATCGTAACCCCAGCATCGCTGGTCGCGGAGGCAACTTTGGGAATCGACCATCCAGGCTGGCTCGGTAAGCTTTCCTCCCAGTTTTTTAGCGAGGCTTCCAATTCCGGCGTCATCGTATCGAGAATTTTGACATCGCCAGCAACTTGTTCGGCCAACGCGGTGCGTCGTTTGACTTGCTCGTCGGTCCAGAACTCATACAACGGAGATTCATCTCCGCGGTCTGCATCTTCGGTATTGTTAAAAATGGCATACGTCTCAAAGTACTCTTGTTGGCTGATCGGATCGTACTTGTGGGTATGGCACTGGGCACAAGCCATCGTTGTGCCCATCCAAACGGCGTAGGTGGTGTTGACACGATCCACGACAGCCACGTTGCGAAACTCTTCATCGTTCGTCCCGCCTTCGTTGTTGGTCAGTGTGTTGCGATGGAAGGCCGTGGCGATGAGCTGTTCAGCAGATGCATTGGGCAACATATCGCCGGCGAGTTGCTCGATCGTGAACTGATCGAAGGGCAGGTTGCGATTGAAAGCCCCGATCACATAATCGCGATAAGCCCAAATGGTTCGTGCGGGATCGTCCGCATAACCAGAGGAGTCGGCATAGCGAGCCATATCGAGCCACATCCTTGCCCAGTGTTCGCCATAGGACGCCTTGGACAAAAATCGATCGACCATTTTGTCATAGGCATCGCCCGAGTTGTCTTCGACGAACTGCTTGACTTCCTCCTGGCTCGGTGGCAATCCGGTGACATCCAGTGCAACTCTTCGGATCAGAGCGTAGCGATCGGCTTGGGGTTGCGGGGCGAGTCCTTCGCTGCGGAGCCTTTCGAGGACAAAGTGATCCAAGGGGACTTTCGCCCAATTCTTTTCTTGTTCTGAAGTCAATTCGGGCAGTGCAGGCTTTTGTGGTAAACGGTAGGACCAGTGGATTGCATAGTTCGCATTTTCTCGAATCCAGCGTTCGAGCAAAGCGATCTCGGCATCGTTGAGCTTTAGGCCGGTTTCTGGAGGGGGCATGAGAGTCGATGCGTCTTGCGACTTGATGCGCACGATCAATTCGCTTTGTTCGGGTTTGCCGGGGATCACTGCAAAGTGACCACCGAGATCCTCTGCGATTCCCTCGGGCGTATCGAGCCTCAGACCGGAACTGCCACCACCTTTGCGTTCATTCTCATCAGGGCCGTGGCAACGAAAGCATCGGTTCGAAAGAATCGGCTTGATGTCACGATTGAAGTCGAGAGATTTTTCGGTAGGCGATTGACCCAACGAGAGCGAAGTTGCGACGATCGAAACGATCATTGCCAATAGGCCATTGGCGAAGACATGTGTCCGATGCATGGGAAACTTTGGGGGGTGGGATGGGGATGTAGGTAGGGCTTGACTTTCTCGGTTTTACACCGCCCCGTATTATAGCATGCGGTTCGAAGCCCTTTCTACATGAATTTCAGTGATTGCGGTTTTCGAGGGAACACTTGCACACAGTTAACTTTTTGGAAGAACTTACGGGTTTAAGCTCTGAGCAATGGCTGTGCGTCATTTGGATTGCACGTGATTCGATGAGCCTACCGTTGGCTTTCTGAAACTCACCCGACGGCTAGCACCGCACCGCTTTTGAATTCAACGATTTGGTCGCGAAATGAAGTCCCTCAGTGAGAAAAATTTCACCCAAGCACAACGCGATCGCATCGTACAAATGGCTTGGGAAGACCGAACAAGCTTCGATGCCATTGAGGCTCAGTTCGGCCTAACTCCCGGTGAGGTCATCGCCTTGATGCGCCGCGAACTCAAGCCCTCCTCGTTTCGACTCTGGCGGGAAAGAACTGCCGGTCGCAAGACCAAGCACACGGCCTTGCGGGGATTCTCGATCGGTCGCTTTCGCTGCCCGAACCAAAAGGACTAGCTATCTCATCGAGAATGCTAGTCCTTGGACTTTTGAAGTGTAATGCTTGTGGATTCATTGGCCTGCACTTGGACTTCTCCCTGGTATTGTTTCCAGCGAATGGTGTAGCGACCCGGCGCGACCAAG
>JBJSXX010000345.1:0-17802 GCA_046086605.1 Pirellula sp.
ATCAATCGATAGACTAGGCTGATAAGAAAGGGGAGGGCAGGGGGACGCGAGGTGGTTGGACCGGGCCAATCGCGTAATTGCAACTGAGTGTACTGTGCTGATTGGTCGGAGGCTCGGTAAGGAGCTTGCCACTGGGGATCCTCCCATGCGAATTGAAAGCCGGAATCCACCGATAGGCTGTAGGCAATCGATTCGTAATCTGGTCCATCCCCATGCGGTAAGGGTAGAGCACTAAGACTGTTGAGCCGATATAGCGAATAAGCGTTTATGGCAAATAGCACGATGGCAGCAACAGCGATCGATGTCCATTTAAACCAGAAGTTCGATGGCTTTTTTTGCTCAGATTTCACGTTTGATCAGTAGCGTCCACGAAGGCTGTTACCACCAGCGACCCCAGGGACGATTGCGCCTGCGTTTGCGCCCGGTACGGTAGCCCCGGTACCAAGTGGGCTCGAAGTCGTTGCGCCGATAGGGCCGATACCAGCAGCATTAGGAACCGCACCGGCTCCGCTTGCGATCGCGGCGGGTGTAAGCTGCGTCGAAGCTGCTCCTCGGTATTCAATCACCAAAATTGCGTCTTGTTTTTGAAAAGTCAAATCAGGCAGGATTCGATTGATACCAAACAAACCAGCCGCTCCTCCCGTGAAGAGAGTGTTCTGCTGATTGACAACCGGTGGCGCGATCACACCACAGGAGAGGATCAGCAAGTGGTCTGTCGGCCACCGAAATCTTTCAGCCAGGTTCCAGGAAATCATCTGAGGAACTTCGACTTGATAAGCACCCCCGGCACCGGGAACTTCAAGAGGCACAGGATTCATTTTTTCAACTTGATCTACGTTGCATTTGAGCATCATGTCCATGGTGTTGCCATCGAGACTAAGCAGCGGGCTAAAGACCATCCGAAAGCCCTCTTGAACTTCACCGTAGGTCGGGGTCAGTGGTGGCCAGGCCGAAGTCGTATTGGGACTATATTCTCTGAGATAATTCCTGGGTTTCATTTGTTCGATCACTTGCGTTTGACCTTGAACCATTCTCAGGTCAATCGATTGAACCTCGCGCACATCTTGGCGTTGGCGCAGCTGGGCCATGACGATTGCCCCATTCTCCTTGGGCATAAGCCAAGCAGATACGCCTGGGGAACGAGCAGCAGCCGAACGCATAAGTGGAAGAGCTTTGGATCGCCAATTAGGATTTCCGATGGTGATCAGGCGCAAGCTGTAGACTTGAGGCTCATTGATGCCGTTGACAAATCGCTCGTAGACTTGTGCGACGACTTTTTGCATACCCGAGTTGTGGTAGACACGCAGGGTGCTGCGGTCGGCGGTGAGGATTCCGACAGGTTCTTGAAACCAAAGATCGCTCCCTGTCTCGCGAATAATCCAGTCGATGACCGCTTGCTGAGGTCGATCCACATTTTTCAATGCTTGGGTGTATGGCTTCAGGTCGTATTCGACCCAGTACTGACCGGCATCGTTTGGCAGTTCGAGTCGTTGATGGACTTTTACGCCCAGATTGTTTTGCGGTGCTGTGCCCGCTACTTCGTTGGCTGAGCCTACCGGGGGCATGACTGCGGGTGCTGGGAGTGCGGCGGGGGGTGTCGGTATCGCCGGTTGCGTCGATTGGAGTCCTTCAATGCTCGGGACTCTGGGAATTGATTCACTGGGAGAATTCGTCGGTGCGGGGGGTAGTGGATTCTGTGCGAATATCCAAGGAGTGCAGATGGCAAAGAGTCCACACTGGAATGCAATACCTGTGAAGAATCGTTTGGTGTTTCGCATACGTAAACTCCGCATTGTTTACCAAGGGAAGCTCTCGGCAAAATGAGAGACTTACCCGAATGGAGTAGCAAATAGGAGAGTTTGGGGGCAATAGAGAAAACGTGGGTTTGCTCGTTGCCGATTCGAAAGAATCCGAAACTAATCGAGTTTCGAAACCCAAATGTTGCGGAATACCACTGGATTCGAGTGGTCTTGAAGGTACAGCGGACCAGGCTCGGGTGCTTCACCACCGACGCCTCCTGGTGTACCCCGAGGGAACTCCAGATCGTCATGGATTACAACCCCATTGTGCCGAATAGTCACTCTAGCGTTGGTGGTTTTCTTGCCATCTGCATCGAACTTTGCCGCCTTGAAATCGATGTCATAGGTCTGCCAACTCAGTGGCGGATAGCACATGTTGAGTTTCGGGCTAGCGATCTGATAGATTCCACCGCACTCGTTGTTCTCCCCACGAAGGCCAAAAGAATCGAGTACCTGCAATTCGTACCGGCCTTGGATATACACTCCACTGTTTCCACGCCCTTGACCAGAATCACCAGGCTGAAACGGGGTGCGAAACTCTAAGTGCAATCGATGATCTCCGAAGGCTTCCTTAGACTTGCAACCGACCCCAAGATATTTTCCGTCGACAAGCTTCCCGCCCTCAAACTTTTCGGCGCTACTTCCATCAAAGAGTACCAAAGCTCCCTTGGGTGGTTCGCTCCCTAGCGTCTTGCTCTCTCGGATCACCTTGGTCAACTCACCGAGTTTCTTTCCCTCGCCATCGGTCACCGTCAACGTCTTGCCATCAATGCTAACGCTGTAATCACCTTCTTTGCCTTTGGCCAAGGCACTCTCAACCCGATCGACCTTGCACACACGCGTGGGTTCTTTGGAATTGAATCCATCTCCTGGCAATCCACCCTTCAATAGATGCACTTGGAGTGTCTTGTCCGAGGTAGCGATGACCTGAGCGCCCCAAGTCCCATCGAGCGTTCCGACGACACCAAGGTATTCCCCTTGTAGGCGGTAGAGATCTCCCGCAGCCTCGATATTTGTGAATGTCTCTCCTGCAATCAAACTCGAAACATCGAGTGACATCGCCACTACAGGTGCTGCCGTACCTACTGCCAAAAATCGTCGACGGTCCATGGTGCTCTTTTCCTTTTGGGTCTTTGAAATATCAACAATGAAAAACTCTTGAGGGTTAACGTTCCCGATTATAACACATCAGGTCATCAATTCTTTGACCACGCGACCGTGGATATCTGTAAGCCGGAAATCTCGTCCTCCATAACGGAAGGTTAATTTCTCGTGATCGATCCCGAGCAAATGCAAGAGAGTCGCATGCAAATCATGGACGTGTACCTTATCTTGCTGGGCATAAAAACCAAAGTCGTCCGATTGCCCCCATGAAAACCCCGGCTTGATCCCCGGCCCGCACATCCACCAAGTGAACGCATGGGGATTGTGATCTCGACCGTTGTCACCTTGCGCCGTGGGTGTTCGGCCAAACTCCCCTCCCCAAATCAGCAGGGTTTCGTTTAGCAAACCCCGGCGATGGAGATCCTCGATCAAACCCGCAATCGGTCGATCGACCTGAGTTGCTAACTCCGCATGCTTTTCTTTAAGCTCTGCATGCTGATCCCAGTATGCGTGGGACACCTGCACGAACCTTACGCCCGCCTCGCTCAATCTTCTTGCCAAGAGACATTGCCTACCGAATCCATCGGTCGGCCCACCATCGATTCCGTAGAGATTGAGCGTCTCCTGGGTCTCGCTCTCGATTTGAAATCGACCCAGCGCTTCGCTTTGCATGCGATAGGCCAATTCGTAGGTCTTCTCTTTGGCATGGAGCGCTTGAGCCAACGAGCTACTTGGCCCCAGTTGCTCTAGCTCACGCACATAGTCGAGTTGCAATCTTTGCAATGGATCGGAGTACTTGGGTACAAGGTTCTCAATCCTGGCGTCTTTCCCAGAAACAGCGATCCTGGTCCCTTGATGGTTTGGAGGCAAGAATGCTGAACCGAAATTCCTTACTCCACCGTGACCCAATGTAGGATTGATGGTGATGAAACTCGGCAGATTCGTATTTTGAGTTCCCAGCCCATAGCTGACCCAGGCCCCGAGGCTTGGACGTACAAACGTGTCGGTACCGGTGTGAATCTTGAGCAACGCCCCACCGTGCGCCTCGTTCGATCCGTGTAGCGACTTGATAAATGTCAGTCGATCGACATGCTTGGCAACATTTGGGAACAGATCGCTGACCCACGCCCCCGACTCCCCGTACTGCTTGAACTCCCAAGGGCTCTTGAGCAGATTCCCTGTCTGAGCAAACTGAATTCTTGGTTTAGCGATCGGAAGAGGCTGGCCGTGCAATCGTATGAGTTCAGGTTTGTAGTCAAAGGTGTCCACATGCGAGGGTCCTCCGTGCATAAACACAAAGATGACTCGCTTGACTCGCGGTGGAAAGTGGCATCCAGGGGGTAATGCCTGGTCCTCTGGCGCACCGTGACACGAGTTGCCGAGCTCGCGGGCGAGCAAATCGGCAATCGCCAGTCCACTGAGCCCCCGACTGATGCCTCTTAGCCAACTTCGCCTTTTCATCCTCTACTCCACCCAAATGAATTCGCGAAGCGAGAAAAGACTGTGAACCAGACTCCCTAGGGCCTTGGATCGAAGCGTCTTGTTGTGCGTCTGCGGATCTACACCATCCGCAGGCTTGATTTGAACACCCCAAAACTCGATCGCCTGGACGACAAAGGTCTTCGACCGATCGAGTTCGCCCGATGATGGTTCTCGTCCGAGCACTCGTTTGAAAGCGATCAAAATCGCTTGGTTTTCATCCTGCGAAAGATCTGCTAGATCGGATCCTAGTTTCTCGGATGACTTCCAAACCAGTTCATTATTCAAAAAGAAAAGCGACTGACTCGGCACACTCGTCACGGGTCGTTGCTCGATGTGGCTTGCGGGATCCACGTAATCAAAGATGGCAAAATTGTCGTTCAAGGCCGCTCGATTGATATTCAAGTAAATACTTCGCTTGGCACTTTCCATCCCATGCACGCCCGGTGCTGAGCGATCGTCAAGCCTATCGGCACATGCAAGAAGTGTGTCGCGTATGGGTTCCATCTCGAGCCGTTTGCGATTTTGCCTCCACAGAAGTCGATTCTCAGGATCCTCTTGTGCATAGGCATCGTAGCGGCTCGCACGTCGGTAGGTTGCCGATAAAAGTATCTCACGATGCAACCATTTGAGCGACCATCGATGTTCGATCCAACGATCTGCCAGATCTTCCAAAAGATCTTGATGGATTGGCTGCTCTCCTTTCAATCCAAAGTTCGAAGGTGACCCTACAAGCGGTTGTCCAAAATGCCACATCCAAACCCGGTTGACCATCACGCGGGCGAACAAAGGGTTCGAAGGATGAGTCAACCAGCGTGCCAATTGCATACGCCCGCTTTGATTCGGCTCAATGGTGTCGAGGCCGATGGAATTCGTTAGCACGACTGGGATACCTCGTGGGATCTTCTCATCGCTGGGCTTGAGGTGATTACCACGTAAGTGAACGGGAAGTTCGACGGCTTGATGCTCCTCGACTGCCATCGCCCGATCGAACTCGGGTTTTCCCTTTCGTAGTTCTTCGATTTCTTTGGCTGTTTGATCGAATTGCTTTTTGGCCTCTTCGCTGTAAGGCCCATCTTTGAGGCGCGCCGATGGGTCTTCGGGGAGTTTCTCAAGCTTGCCTTCGGCGAGTAATTCTTCGTGGATTTTCTTTATAAATAGTTTGCTTGAATCAATCGCTTGATCGATCTTCTTCTGATACTCGGCTCGCTGAGCTTCTTTTGTTTGTGTGATTAAGGGACGTTCCATCCATTGGCTTACGAACGCCTGATCGGCCATGGTTCGTGTGCTCATGAAGATCCCGGCCATGGCGTAGTAATCGCGTTGGGAGAAAGGATCGAATTTGTGATCGTGGCACCTAGCGCATGCGAGCGTAATCCCTAGCATGGTTCTCGAAAAAGTGTCGATTTGTTCATCGACAATATCGATCTTCATTTTCTCTTTGTCTTGCTCGGCAAGCATCTTTGGGCCCAAGACCCAAAACCCCGTCGCAGTGATGAGTCGATTGCGAGCCGACTCGTCCTCGGGAGCGGGTAGTAGATCCCCCGCGATTTGATGAGTTACAAACTCATCGAAACCAAGGTCGGCATTCAAAGCATCGACCACCCAATCCCTGAATCGCCAAGCGTTGGGCATGTCGTGGTTTTCATCAGCGCCATTGCTGTTCGCGTAGCGTACGAGGTCTAGCCAATGCCTTCCCCATCGCACTCCGTACTGAGGACTTGCAAGCAATCGATCGATCAGCTTTTCATCACGCAAATCCTCTGGGTCTGCCAAATAGGAGTCTATTTCCTCGATGCTAGGAGGGAGTCCAGTGAGTCCAAGAGTAATACGCCGAAGCACGACCAGAGGATCGGCCTGTGGCGCAGGCTCCCATCCTTTCGCTTGGAGTTTCGTTTGCACAAAGGCATCGATCGATCTGTGGTGAACGACTTTGGGCATCTCCCAATGGCTGTTCGCAGGAGTGGGATGCTTGCTAATTGATTTAAAGGCCCAGTGATTTTCAACACTTGCCGGATCGATCCAGCTCTTCTTGATGCCTTTTGCCGATTCGGGTTGGGAATCTCTCGGATCAACAGGTCCATCCTCGATCCATCGCTCAAAATCTTTTACGATTCCCTCGGGCAAGTTACCGTCAGGAGGCATCTTGGGCTCCTGGTCTCGAAGGACTCGGATCAAGAGGCTTTCATGAGGCTTACCTGGGACGACAGCGGGCCCAGAGTCGCCCCCGCCGAGGATCCCTTGGCGAGTTTCAAGGCTGAGATTCCCTTGCAAGATGCTTGCGGCGGCAGAATGGCATTCGTAGCATCGTTCGACCAAAACCGGTCGGATCTTGCTTTCGAAAAAGTCCAGTTTTTGCGAAGGCTCTTGTGCCATCGCGTGGACAAGTGTGCCGATCCACAAACCGACTGTCAGAAATCGCAAGCCTAAAGCCCTCATGGCTTGCATCATCCTAAGCCAAGAGTTCTTTGACGACCCGAGCCTCTTCGACACCCGTGAGCCTCAGATCAAGACCTTGGTTCTTGAACGTGAATCGCTCATGATCGATTCCCAGAAGATGAAGGGCTGTCGCATGGAAGTCTCGAATGTGAACTGGATCCTTTACGATGTTGTAGGAAAAATCATCGGTTTCACCATAGATTGTTCCACCCTTGATTCCACCTCCAGCCATCCACATGGTAAAGCAACGCGGATGGTGATCCCGACCGTAATTGTCTTTGCTCAGTCCACCCTGGGAGTAGATCGTTCGACCGAATTCGCCCCCCCAAATGACCAAAGTCGAATCCAGGAGTCCACGGCTCTTTAGATCGGTGATCAGACCATAGGTCGCTCGGTCAATGTCTTTGCACTGCGAGGGTAGTCGCTTGGCCACGTTTCCATGGTGATCCCAATTGTTCAGATAGATTTGCACAAAGCGAACATCCCGTTCGATCATTCTTCGAGCCAAGAGTACGGAGTTGGCGAACGAACCAGGCTTCTTTGCATCCTGACCATAAAGTTCCATCGTGCTCTCGGGTTCGTCGGCGATGTTGGTCAAGTCCGGTACGCTCGATTGCATACGGAATGCGAGTTCGTATTGCTGGATCCGAGTGTGGATCTCTGGGTCTCCGACGGCTCGAAAATTCATCTCGTTGAGTGACTTCAGTCCGTCGAGGGTCTTGCGACGAATGTCGGTTGGAACTCCAGAGGGATTGTTGATATACAGGATTGGATCCCCAACGGATCGGAAACAGCAACCTCCGTGTTCCCCTGGCAAACAACCCGACGACCAGAGCCTCGCCGAGATCGCTTGTATTTGCTCGGTATTGGTCGGATTTGCTACGAGGACCACGAAGGTCGGAAGGTTGCTGTTCATCGAGCCTAACCCGTAGGACAACCAAGCACCCATGCAGGGCCGACCGGTGACCATGTTGCCCGTCTGCATGTAAGTGATCGCTGGTTCATGGTTGATCGCTTCGGTGTGCATTGACCTGACGAAGCACAGGTCATCGACGACCTTGGCTGTCTCGGGCAGGAGTTCTGTTACCCACATGCCGCACTTTCCGTGCTGAGCGAATTTGTACATCGACGGAGCGATCGGAAAACGAGCCTGTCCGCTGGTCATTGTTGTTAGACGCTGGCCGTTTCGTACGGTCTCAGGAAGATCCTTGTCGTACCACTGGTTCATCTGGGGTTTGTAATCGTAGATATCCATCTGCGAAGGACCTCCGACCATATGCAGATAGATCACCCGTTTTGCTTTGGGAGCAAAATGGGGCAAGGTCCCTAGTCCGCCAGATGCTACGGAGTCTTCAGTGGGCATGGGGGCAGCGTTCGCGACCATGGGTAAACCCAAGGAGGCAAGTGCAGCGGTTCCAAGAACATTTCCCCCTCGACGAAAAAACTGTCGCCGAGTTTCATTCCGAACGTACTCTTCAAAGAGCGGATGGATTTGGTTTCTCATTTGGTAATCGCCTCATCGAGATTCATCAGAATGTTGACAGTCATCGTCCAAGAAGCCAAATCGCTAGGGTTGATTTCTTCACTGGAACGAGTCGCGCCGACGGCTAAGAGTTCTTTGGCTGCTTCCGGGTTGGCTTGATAGTACGCAGAGACTTCGTTCAGAGACGCTTGAAGAACGCCGAGTTCTTCACCGCGAAGGGGTCTAGAAAGAACCCTTGCAGCGATCCATTGAAGTCGTGCCACAGTATCGGTGCCATTGGGATTTGCTTGAATCCCTTTTTGTGCCAAGATTCGAGCGGCTTCGATGAACTGAATATCGTTCATTGTCACGAGGGCTTGCAGTGGAGTGTTGGTGCGCTCGCGACGGACGGTGCAAACCTCGCGTGCTGTTGCATTGAAAACCTCCATGCTCGGTGGAGGAGCCGATCGTTTCAGGAATGTGTACAAACTCCTGCGATAGAGACCTTCTCCTTTGTCGGCTTGGTAATCGCGAGTGTTGCTACCGGGCATCGCGACAGCTTCCCAAACCCCGGGGGGTTGATAAGGTCGAACGCTGGGACCGCCGATTTTTTGAACCAGCAAACCGCATGCAGCCAGTGCGCTATCGCGGATCATTTCGGCATCCATTCGGAACCGAGGTCCTCTGGCAAGAAGTTTGTTGGTTGGATCTATCGCCAGTTTTTCATTCGTGACGCTTGCCGATTGACGGTAGGTCGAACTGGTGACGATTGTTCGGAAGAGGTTCTTGACATTCCAGCCATCCTCGCGGAATGAGATCGCCAAGTAGTCCAAGAGTTCAGGGTGCGTTGGAAGCTGACCGGTGACTCCAAAGTCTCCCGCTGAGGCAACAATTCCGTTTCCGAAAACTTCCTGCCAGAATCGATTCACAGTTACCCTTGCCATCAGTGGGTTGCCCTCATCGAGTAACCACTTGGCCAATCCTAGTCGATTTTTTGGATACTCATCTTTCCAGGGATTGAGCACAGAGGGTGTCTGTGGAGCAACTTCATCTGCCCGTTTATCGTAGTCACCACGAGTCAGCAACCATGCTTTAGGCATCTCATTCTTTTCGTTCATGATATGAGCGACCGTACCGCGATTTAGGATTGCGGTCTTCTCATCGACAAGCTTCTGCTGGTTCTGGGTCAGTTGCGTATATTCGGGATCTCGTGTTGCGAGATACCATTGGAATAATTCATCAGCTTCCTCGTTGCTGCGGTTGGCCTTGGCGATCAGGTGTTGTTGACGAGGAAGTTGTCCAACGGACTTTAGTTCCTCGCTATTGAGAACGCGTCGATACATACGGATATCTTGGATCTTGGCATCATTGGTTGGTGCCGTCGCATGCCTACTTCCGAGTCGCAACGGAACTTTAGTACGCACCGTGTCGGTTAGTTTGTCACTAGCGACATTCAGGGGTGCAAGCTTGCCATCGATGTAGATCTTGACACCTTGAGCTTTCGAGGTGCCGTCGTAGGTGATCGTAACGAGTTGGAAACGGCTAGCGATAAGTCGTTGGTTGGACACGACCTTAAGAGCGTTTTCGGGCCATTTGTTGATGATGTGTGTTCCGACGTTTCCGTTTTCCAGCCATACGTCCCAGCCTCGGAAATCAGCACTCTCATCCATACGAGCCAAGAGCGATCCACCTTGGTTGTCAGTTGCTGGTTTGACCCACATGGAGATTGTAAATGGTTGGTCTCGTTCGATATCACCTGCTTCGAGCGTCGGATAGAGTCCTGCTTTGACTTGCCAAGCCGAGTCGCTTAGGTGTCCAGGTGCAAAGGCTCCGTCGGAGGTAAGTACGATGGCTTGTTTTTGACCTTGAATGATTCCATCGATGGACTTTGGATCCGAGCCGAGCAATGGAAGGTGAACATCCAGCGAGTCGATCGCTGGAAGTGGGGAGTTGAGGATTGCATCGCGTTGAGCGTTATCGGCTAGGAAGGCATCGAAGCTGTTGCGGGCTTGCAAACGCCGGGAATCGACTGCTTGCTTGGCTTGTGCGATATGTCCATCGAGAGCGGAGAATCTTTCGCGATCTTCTTCGAGCGGAACGGGTACAATTGGGGGGGTATCCTTGATATTTCCATCCATCGCGTTTTGGGTGGTGTTGTTAAAGAACGCCGCCATTTGATAAAACTCGCGTTGGGGAATCGGGTCGAACTTGTGGTCGTGGCAAACGGCACAACCCATCGTTAGGCCCAACCAGACCAAGCTTGTTGTTTCGACGCGGTCGCGTGTGTAGAGGACTTGGTATTCCTCAGAGATCGCTCCACCTTCATTCGTTGTGATATTGCATCGGTTAAAGCCGCTAGCGATTCGCTGGTCGAGGGTGGCTTCAGGTAGCAAGTCTCCGGCGAGTTGCTCGATCGAGAATTGGTCGAAGGGCATGTTGCGATTGAATGCCTTGATGACCCATTGGCGATACGACCACATTTCGCGGAAATTATCGAAGTGGATGCCATGGGTGTCGGCATAGCGAGCGTAGTCGAGCCAGTATCGACCGCGGTGCTCGCCCCATTCTAGTCGGGACAAAAGTTCATCGACATAGTTTTCGTATCGCTCTGGCGATGCATCGCTTGAAATCCGTTCCACATCCTCTGGTCTTGGAGGCAGTCCTGTCAGATCAAGTGTCACGCGTCTAATCAGGGACCTTAAGTCCGCATCTGGAGATGGCTCAAGTCCGCGTCGTTCGAGTTCTGAGAGAACAAATCGATCGATTGGGTTTCGTACCCAGCCCGAATTGCGAACCTGAGGTAATTCAGGTTTGGTTGGCGTAATGTAAGCCCAGTGACCTTGGTACTGAGCACCCTCCGCGATCCATGCTCTAAGGAGGTCTTTTTGGCTTTGTGTAAGAGACTTGTGCGAGGATGGAGGAGGCATCACCTCGTTTTCATCGGTGCTTAGGATACGCTTGATGATCGAACTATCATCTGGCTGTCCCGGAACGATCGCTTGTTTGTTGATCGCAGCTTCGCGGATGTCGAGTCGAAGTTCTGCGGCCCGTTTCTTCTCATCAGGGCCATGGCAGGCAAAGCAGTTATCATTCAGGATCGGACGGATGTCACGGTTGTACTGAACCATACCGCTGGCGGCAAACGCCTCGTAGGGAAGGTTTATGTAGGAAAGTACAAAACCGATCAGTACAACCTTGTGCGTCCAGGATAGCATTCGATGGAGGTCCATAGGCGTTGAGGTACGGAAAGCATACAGACGCCGAGTGTCCGTGCTAAATTTGATGGGCAGGGAGACTCGGCGATTGTGGTGGGACCGATTCGCTTGGCACAGATGCAAAGCGAATCGGCAGGGGGGTAATCACTCCCTAGGATTTTCGCCTAAATCTTTCAAAAAGCAATCGAAAACCAGCGAGTTTCAAGCTTTAGGCAACGATCCGGCTAAGGATTTCTTATCGAATGTTCCACTGTATAATTCCCTAAATGGAAAACTCTGAGAGTCAGTCAGTCCCCACATCCGGCGCGATCCAGCAACGCAATCGGCAAGCCTACGACCGAATGGTTCAGACACGGCACTTTTTAACCCAACCGGTTAGTGCTCAGGAACTGGCCTCTCCGCTAGCGACCCTTGATGCAAAGGGCTGGCTCGGAGGAAACATACGTGGTTGGAACGTGCTATGTTTGGCTGCTGGCGGGGGACGACAAGGACCGTTGTATTGCGCAGCAGGTGCCAGGGTCACCGTGCTAGATATTAGCTCGGCGATGCTCCAGCTCGACCGGCAAGTCTCAGCCCATCTTGGAATCAACTATCAGATCATCCAAGGCGAGATGTCTGACCTTTCGATGTTCCGTCTCGACGAATTCGACTTGGTTGCGCATCCGGTTAGTACTTGCTATGTCGCCGATGTAGAAACGGTCTTTACCCAAGTGGCCCGAGTGCTGCGACCAGGTGGTCTTTACATTTCTCAGCACAAACAACCAATGAACTTGCAAGCATCCTTGGAAATGAACCAAGGTAGATATGTTGTAGAGACACCGGTTGGAAATCCCGCCAAGTCGCTGGCGATTGGGCAATCAAGTTTGCTTCGCGAACCCGATACGGTCGAGTTTGCTCACTCGCTCGATGCGATTCTCGGAGGAATTTGCCGAGCAGGCATGTTTATTGAAGCGGTGTCCGAACCCGATCATGCAAATCTCGATTCCGAGCCAGGGACCATGGGACATCGCAGTCGCTTCATCCGACCCTACCTTCGCATTAAGGCTAGGAAAAAAACAGATGCTAGCGACGACCGACGGATCTTGCTTCGATAGCCTGTTTTAAGCAGCTAAATAAAAATCTGGAATATAATCCGAAAATTTTATCGACCATTTTCGGGCGTGTTTTTCAAAATTTCCGTAAACTCAAGCCTCACACACTGACATTTTCAGGGCATGAGCATGAGCATGAGCGACGGAGTGTGTCTTATGGAGCCACTAGGGATTCGGCCTACGGTTGATTTCGCGTTTATCAAGACTTTTGGCAATCAAGCGAATGAAGTCGCATTGATCAGTTTGGTCAATGCGATTCTCAAACTACCTTCCCCAATCGTCGAGACGACCATTGAGAATCCTTACAACGATAAGGATTTCTTCGAAGACAAACTATCGATTCTGGACATCCGAGCCAAAGACCAGAGAGGCTGGATTTACGACATCGAAATGCAGGTTACGGTTGTCGCCGACCTGATTCAGCGGATGGTCTTCTATGGATGTGAAGTTTACGCCGATCAACTTAGGTCGGGGGACGAATATTCTCTGCTCAAACCAGTGTTCACAATCTGTATTATTGAAGGGAAACTTTGGCAGGATTCTGCCAAGTTGCATCATGAATTCCGACTAGCCGATCTTGAAACAGGCCGATTGCTGGGAAATACTCTGGAAGTTCACACACTGGAACTTGGTTGGTATAATCTAAGAGAGCAGGACTTGGAGCACGCGAGCATTTTAGAGCAATGGCTCTTTTGGTTGCTCCATGCCCACGAGTACGACACCCGAACTCTTAAAAAACTTTTTCCCAACCCTGGATTTATTGAAGCGACCGACGCGATTGATCGAATAGCAACGATTACGGAGGACAAATCTGTGTACGACATGCGCGAAAAAAGACTTCGAGATCAAAAATGGTTGATTAACTCGGCGATGCGAGACAGCCTTCAGCAGGGACTTCAGCAAGGAATCGAGCAAGGAATCGAGCAAGGAATCGCGTTGGGTGAATTGGTTGGACAAATCGTACTTTTGCAAAGGCAATTGGGTCTTCGAGTTTCAACTCGCGAAGAGTTGCTGGCCAAGGACACCTGCGAGCTCAATGCTCTGATCTCCGAACTGGAACCTTTGTTACGCAATCGACAGAACTAACATCAATCATGTCGGTGACTCTGGTTTGATCATCTTTTTGATTACATCGAGCCGATCTGCATCCTCAGGACGCTTGTCATGTCTCCACCGAAGTATCCTCGGGAATCTCACCGCGATTCCACTTTTGTGCCGACTTGACTCTTGGATGTTTTCAAAAGCTAGTTCCATAACGATATGGGCCGGCACCTCGTGAACCGGTCCAAACCGTTGCTTTGTATTCTCTTTGATCCAGCGATCGACCTGCCCAAGCTCATCGTTGCTTAGTCCTGAATAAGCTTTAGCGAAAGGAACCAACCGATCTTGATCCCAAAGTGCAAAGGTGTAGTCGGAAAAGAGTCCCGCACGTCGACCGTGTCCTCTTTGTGCATAAACCAAAACTGCATCGACCGTATACGGAGTGACCTTAGCCTTCCACCATACCCCAGTCACACGACCAACCTCGTACTTTCCTCTCCGATGCTTGAGCATTAAGCCCTCGGCTCCATATTGCCTTGCTTGATCCTTCCGCAAAAACAAGGACTTCCAATCAGCGAACGAGAATACTTCGCTAGATCTAATCGTCCTCGACTTCGATCGTTCGCCTAGTTCCAAGGACTCCAGCTGGTTACGACGGATATCAAAAGCTTCCGATCGGAGGTCTTGACCCTCGTGCTCTAAAATATCAAACGCGATGAATACCACGGGCACATCTTGAAGGATTTTTGGGCCAGGCTTTTTTCTTTGAATCCGTTTTTGCAACATTGTAAATGGCAGTGGAACCTCATCCCCGAAGGCGAGAATTTCACCATCAAGAACCAGTCCATCCGGTAAGCTTTCTGAATCAAGCTCAATCTCTGGAAATCGTCCATCGAGTAACTCCTCTCCTCGTGACCAAAGGAATGTACGACCAGATCGACGGATGAGTTGTGCTCGAATTCCATCCCACTTCCATTCAGCTACATAGTTGATTGCCGAGTGTTCTTGGATTTGATTGTCCGTTAAAGAGTGAGCCAAGCAGAACGGATACGGCTTTGCTGGTGAACTACCTTGGTAATCGACAGCGGTGAGTTGATCGAAAAACTCGCCGCTCGGTTCCCATTCCCCCATCAATCGATGCGAAAGCTCATCGACAGCAACGCCGCACCAGAGGCTCAGTGATTTGGTTACCAGCTTTGTACTGACTCCCACTCGCAAATTGCCAGTGAGCAATTTATTAAAGACAAATCGCTCTTGTTGATCGTAGCGATTCCACAGTTCGTTTAATCTCTGTACCACACCCCCCGGCGATTCCTCAAGCATCGATTGCTGAGCGATTTGTTCGGTTGCCTTAGGGCCCGAGGATTTGCGAGATTTTTTATGGGAGCCCTTTGCGCTACTCAAAAGCGGAACGATCGATTGAGTAATGGTCTGGTAGAGTGTCTCATTGTTTTCCGAATCGGTTCCTACAGCCATTGCAGCAGCCGTTTCGGCCAAGTCTCCGACCCATTGATAACTTTCCTCGAACAGCCAATCAGGGATGTTCGCACTGCGCGCCGCAGCGACTCGAATGACTTTGGTCGGTAGGGAGGGTTTGAGCTTATTGCCTAGCAGGAAAAACAGTGCCCATGCGGCATCGTCAGACGAGGCTTGAGCGAAGTAGTTTTGCATCGCTAGCAACTTGTCGTTTGTCTTGGTTGTCTCATCTAGCTGTTGGTAAAGTATTGCGAATTGTCTCATGTAGAATCCTCCACGGCTGGATCGTCATGAACACTTGTTGGTTCGGGCTCTTCGCCTGAAAACTGGGTCTGCAAGACTCGAGCCGAAAGTCCTCGCTGCGTTAAATACCGAGAAACCACCTCGGAAAATCCGTGTGTCACCCAAACCTGCTCCGGACTGCAAGCATCAATTGCTGAGATCAAATCTGGCCAGTCAACATGATCCGAGAGCACAAAACCCCGATCGACATTCCGCCGCCGACGTGTTCCGCGAATTGCCATCCAACCCGAAGCCATCGCGATCGAAGGATCGGCAAATCGTTTAACCCATCCAGTCGATTGGCTAGATGGCGGACCTATGACAAGTGACCTAGACCAGTCATAACTGCTACTTAAAGATGCCGCTGATGGCAAATCTGGCAGTTCTACGCCCGCCTCGCGATAAGCTCGATTCGGTCCGAGCATCGCTCCGTGTACCGCGATGTCCTTTGCCACATCTGACCCGCAAGTTGCTAGAAGCTCAGCAAGTATTCTTTGAGCTTTGCCGACGGAATATGCGAGGATCAAACTGGTTCGTCGTTGACGCTGATTCTCACGCCACCAAGCGGCTATCTGATCGATTACAAATTGCGTCTTTGGCCAGCGAAAAACAGGCAAACCAAAAGTCGATTCGGTGACCAAAAGATCGCAACGAACAGCCTCCCACGCAGCGCAAGTCGCATCGGACTGCAGTTTATAGTCCCCAGTAATGAGCGCTATTTTTCCATCAACCTCGATTCGAACTTGCGCCGAGCCAAGGATGTGGCCTGCAGGATGGAGCGACACGATCGCATCCTTGATTCGGAGCTTCTCTCCATAGTCCAAAGCATGTAAGTCTATGCTGTTGCCTAGCCTGACTCGCAGGAGTGATTCACACGACTTTGCGGCGAGGTACTTCCTGCAACCCCAACGTGCATGGTCTGAGTGAGCGTGCGTCAATACAGCTCGGTCAACTCGATCCCATGGGTCGACGTAGAAATCACCCGCCGGGCAATAGAGACCTTGCGGAGTGCATTCGAGCAGGTTGGAATCTGACATACTCGACCCTGGAGGTTCAATAAACAAAAACACCTCCAGGAATCTGGAGGTGTCGTGATAATTTTGTGTGTCTCGAACCAGCAGACCGCTTATGAGTCTGCATGGCAGCGACTACCAAGCAAAGTGAGCAAAGGCCTTGTTGGCTTCGGCCATACGGTGGGTGTTTTCACGCTTGGTGATCGCCGCACCTTCTTTGCGATAGGCCGCCATGAGTTCATCAGCGAGTTTCACCGCTGTCGACCGACCCTTCTTGTCGCGGATTGCACCCAGAATCCAGCGGAAGGCTAGAGATTGCTGTCGGTTCTTATTGACTTGCATCGGAACTTGGTAGGAAGCACCACCAACCCGCTTGGAACGCACTTCGATGTAAGGCTTAACGTTTTCAATCGCTTGTTCGAAAACCTCGACGGCAGGTCGATCCTTGATCTTCTCGGCGATTTCATCAAGAGCATCGTAAAAGACGTTGTAGGCAACAGTCTTTTTTCCATCATGCATCAAGCAGTTGACAAACTTAGCCACGAGCAAGGAATTGTGTCGTGGGTCAGGACGAAGGCTTGTTCTCGAAGCGGTGATTTTTCCCATGGGAAACTTGATTCTCTGTACGAAGGATAAATGAGATTGTTTCGTTGCAGGACTAGCGACAGCTTAGCCCTTCTTTGGACTCTTAGCACCATAACGGCTTCGAGACTGCTTACGACCATTGACACCCTGGGTGTCTCGGCAGCCGCGTACGACTTGGTAACGAACCCCTGGAAGGTCGCGAACCCGTCCGCCCCGGATCAACACAATCGAGTGCTCCTGAAGGTTGTGTCCTTCACCAGGGATGTACACGGTGACTTCCTTGCCATTGCTCAGCCGAACCCGAGTGATCTTTCGAAGCGCCGAGTTGGGCTTCTTTGGGGTCATGGTTTTTACTGTCAAACACACCCCTTGCTTTTGGGGGCATCGTTCCAACACAGGACTCTTGGTCGATTTGTGTTGGACGACTCGATTGCGACGCACTAATTGATTAATCGTTGGCATACAGTCTGGTGATTCCGAAGTCTTTTTTCCAATGGTTTTTAAAGCACTGTGTGCATGGAAAACATGCCGCAGTTTTCACGCCTTGTTCCGACGGAAAGTACCAAAGGTGGGAGTCGAACCCACACGTCCTTGCGGACACTGGATTTTGAGTCCAGCGCGTCTGCCATTCCGCCACTTTGGCATTTGGAAAGCTGATGGATCTCAGCCCCGTCGCATCGGATTTAAGCCTTGGGCTAATCCCCGTCCAAACGTCATTTGGTCGAAGAAATACCGCATGGGACTTAAAGCAAATTTATGGGTGAAAGTGTACCTAGGCCCCCTCACAATCAGCAAGTCCACCGACTGGAATTTCCT
>JBJSXX010000346.1:0-3767 GCA_046086605.1 Pirellula sp.
CCGGCCGACTTCGGATTGAGTCTCAAGGGCTGGCTATTGGAGTCCAAGAATGCACGTTTAGGTGCTTGCAATGTCGGGATACCGTTTTGCAATTGTCGCTCGAAATAGGCTAAGTAGCCTTCGGTGTCGAGTATCGCGAGATCTTGAAGTCCATCCGCATTCAAGTCGTGGACGATTGGAGTTGTGCGCCACTGGGTCAACAGATCATCGCCGAAGGGTTTCAACCAACCCCACGTTAAAACGGGTGGGTCGGTTTTCCACTGAACTTGGATCGGCTGGGGTTTATCGAGCATTGGGTGTCCAGGTTTACCGATATTTCTTAGCCACATCACGCGGCCAAGGATACTGTTGTAGATGATGTCTTTTCGTCCGTCATGATCCCAGTCAGCGACGCTCAGAGTTGTGTATCCCCACTTGGCTTCCGCAGGACCTTGGATGCTCCCGTTGGATCCCGCCATGATTCGAAATACACTTCCATCGACAGTGATTTTTTTGGGTTGATCCCAACGGGGAAAGCTATCCGTGGGGCCACTAAGGTTCTCGAAGAACTCGATGTAACCTGCGGTATTCCCTGATACGATGTCTTCATCTCCATCGTCATCCCAATCGACTCCGACCGGGGTTGCCAACGCGCCGCATTTGAGTGTGTCTGCTTTTTGCTGGAAGTACTTCGGCGGCTCAAATATAGGGGAGCGATTCAAATCGAGTTTCCCGCTGTTTCTAACCCAAGCGACCCGACCGTCCTCGTCACCGACAATCAAGTCCATTTTGCCATCACGATCCCAGTCGAACGCGACAGGGACGATCATCTGCAGATCCATCGTTAGCCGATTGCCATCGGTGTCTTGGGTTTGGACACCCTGGGCATAGATTGGAGATTCTTTGTTCCCGATATTTTGGAAGTACGTAAAGCCATCAAGGAACTCGCCGCATAGCAGATCAAGATCTCCGTCTTGATCCCAGTCGTTGAGGTTGGGAGATGGGCAGCCATAGGTTTCCAAGGGGGCTCCTTGGGCATTTTTCAATTGCTCCGGTTCTGCGAATTTTCCATCTTGTAAACCTCGAAGAACGAATACAAAGCCTCTCAAAGGGCCCGTTTGCCAGTTGCCTTGGGAATCCCAAGCGTCGTCCCAACCGTAGAAACTCCAGTCCTCGATTCCGACGACTAGATCGAGTGTTCCATCATGGTCGTAATCGGCGTATCGCCATTGATTGTGCCGAACTTTTGGACCTTTGGTTTGTGATCCTTGGGGTTTATAGAAATTTGCTGGCACACTCAGTGAGACAGAGTCTTGGGTTCCATTCTTGGTGAAATTCGTGTATTCCTTGCCGGGGCTAAGTACACGCATGCCATCGCTTGTATAACTAGGCATGACGTAATGGACTGTGCTGCTGATTTTCACTGCGGGCTCGAAGGCAGGCATTGGATTGCTAGAAGTATCGCCTTGGCGATTTTCGAATAGCCACACCCCGTTGGACGGTTTATCTGGGCAAGAGACGATCAGGTCAAAGTCACCGTCGTTATCTGCATCGCATGGGATAGGCCAGGCCCAGAGGCCGACGCCTAGGTCAACGACGAGTCCCGGATTGTTGTAGGGCAGGGGAACCAAGCCCGTTGTGGGTGGGATGGGACGTGAATCCTGAGCATCTGCGTTTTTTGCATGCAGCACGATAAGCAGAACCGCGATCCAGATGCAAAGGTGAGTCTTACGCACGTTCGTTATCCTAGAAACAACGGTTTCATATGTCGCTGGTAAAGGTTTTCGTAGACATTGCGAGCGATCACCTCGCTGTGCTGCTTGAGCAAATCGGTGTACTTCGTTCCCTTTTTAGCGGCCAGCTTGAATGAGACGTGTAGCAATTGCCTCACATTGGCATTGTAGTGAGGATGCGTCGGGATGTGGCGCAAGGTGTTTGCCCACCGAAGGCCATCCCAGGTCTGGACGGTGCTCAGGTCAGGGAGGTTCGACATTCGAATGTCGATGACGCTCGCATAAGGCTCGGTGAGCGAACCGATCTGTTCCAAAGCGGTGGCATAGAGTTCTCGAACCAGGTGGGTTCCTTCGTCGCCGGATTCGGCAAGACCGATGAGTTCTTCCAGCCACGTTGTTCCTGCGGTCTTGATATGCAATCCGGCTTGAGCCTTGTCGACGGCTTGGCGTATGATCGGGTAAATCGAGTATTTGTCGCTTCCGCTGTGCACACTGAGTTTGAGGTTATCGGGAAATCCGTAGTGAGTGACTGCATGAGCTAGGACGCACAAGTCGTCTTGAAACTCTTTAGCGAATTGGTCTAGGTTTCCGACATAGTCGACGCCTTTGTTGAAGCGGCCTGTAAATTTCGGGGCGATGGTTTGCAAGGCGATGTGTTCATCGGCAAGAGCCGCAAGGATCACCAGGAGCTCTTGTGGGGTTTGTGGAGAGTCGGTTTCGTCCATAGAAACCTCGGCAATAAAATTCCCGTCGCCAAGCTTGTTGGCAATGTAGCGGTAGATTCGCCCGGCCTCCTGCGTGGCCGAAAGGTATTTGGCGGCAATTTGGGCAAGTGCATCGCCTGAGAGAAAGATAGCTTCGTCGATCCCCTTGATATGCAGATTTCCAAAGAGCTCAGGATGATTCTTAAGGAACCGACTGATCGATTCCTGTGAGGGGGCTTGTCCGATCGAATCGGCAACATCGATCGTAAAGAAGTCGGAGCTATCGAGGAACCGATCGACCGTTTCGAGACGGATGTGATCTGCGTCGGTGTGCCATGGCAAAGACCATCCTGCTTGTTGGATCGCTCGTTCGGCTGCGTCTCGAACGCTCGGGGGCTGTGAGCCGATGAACGTGTGTTCGCGGTTAGACTTGTTCCACACCGGAACGACTTGGACTCCCTCAGAGAGGACTTGCTGAAAAGCTTTAAGCTGTGCGCTAGCTTGATGGGCAAAGCGATCACCCACGCCGAAGGAGAACCGAGAAAGTTTGAGCATCAGAAACCTGCTTGATTTACTATGGGAAACGAACCTAGGTAAATCCTAACCTTTTTTGGCTCTTGAGGAAATGTTACAGCTCGGTTGAAGGTTGCTCCGACGAAAATGCCCGAAGAATCCCATTTCTTAAAAATTCCCCGTTTGGGATTTTTTCTTTCTTTGAGTGACCAGAGGTGTCACTGCCAGAAGCGATAGTGAGTTGTAGGTTGAGCACTAAGGAGAGAAGAAATGGGAAACAGCGAATACGCGATTTTGAAACAGGCAATGTACTCGCCGGACGACTACGCCGTGAGGCTTAGGTACCGGGCCAAGGATGGGGAGTTGACCGAGAGGGTCATTAGTCCGATCAAGATGGATAATTCGCATTCCCTTCTGGCGCTGTGTCTTTGCAGAGAGAACCCTCGCCGATTCGAGTTGGATCGGTGCAGCCACATCGAGCTTGTACCCGCCCACGAAGTGCTCATGCCGATGGATCTTAAGGTCATCGAGGCAGCGCCTATCCGCGAACCGAAGAGACGCAAGAGCGGGTGATGGGATTCGAACCCACGACTTCCAGCTTGGGAAGCTAGCACTCTAGCCGCTGAGTTACACCCGCGTTCTTTGATCGACCGACATTATGAGGGTAACGGATCGAATTGGAAAATCAAGCCAAGGCGAGAGCTTTAGTGGCATACGGTGTCTTATAGGCTTCCGGTTTATTCCGAAATTGGGCAACCTAATTCCTTCGCCACAAACTCTTTTCGATTACGAGCACGAGTCACTGAGGCCCAGCACCTCTTGTTTTACCCACAATAAT
>JBJSXX010000347.1:0-3346 GCA_046086605.1 Pirellula sp.
TTCGATCTTACGGTTCCTTTAGCTCGATTTGCCGCACAACACATCAACGAGCTTGGCACACCCTTTAAGCGTTATCACATCGCTCCGGTATGGCGTGGGGAAACCCCTCAGGATGGTCGTTTTCGCGAATTCGTTCAGTGCGATTTTGATACCATCGGCACCACGGGTGTTGTCTCTGATATCGAGACGGCGTTGGTCATCCACGAACTACTGCTTGAAATCGGTATCGACCAGTTTCGCATTCGCATCAACAATCGCCAAATACTATCAGGCCTACTTGAGAGCCTAGACCTCAAAGACCGATCGACCGTCGTCCTTCGAGCCTTGGACAAACTCGATAAAGTTGGCCCTGAAGGTGTCGCTAAGGAGCTTGAGCAAGTCGGCATCAGCCCGGTTCAGTCCGAAAAGATTTTCCAATTTGCTCAGATCCAGGGAGCCCACGACACAGTGCTCGCGAAACTCTCGGCGCTGCTTGAATCCAACCCCTTGGCAGCGCAAGGAATCGAGCGTCTTTCGACCGTCAGCAATGCACTTCTAGCGGCCGGTGTGCCCGCATCAAGGTTCGAAATCGACGTCTCGATCGCCCGAGGCTTGGACTATTACACCGGTATCATCTTCGAAACATCGTTGCTCGAATTGCCTCGTATCGGCAGCGTCTGCAGTGGCGGTCGCTACGATAATCTTGCAGGCCTATTTACCAAGCAGCAGTTACCGGGCATCGGAGCATCGCTCGGACTCGATAGACTCCTGGCAGCCTTAGAAAAATTAGGCCGACTCGATCAATCGCCCCGAGCCGCCGATGTCTTCATCCCTCTATTCGATCCAGATCGAATCAACGATTACTTTGCACTCGCTGCGTTAGTGCGATCCGAAGGGATCTCCGCAGAAGTGTATCCAGAACCCAAGAAACTTGGCCAGCAACTCAAGTATGCCGATCAAAGGGGGTTCCTCGTAGCTCTCATCGCCGGAGCGCGTGAACTCGATCAAGGCCTTGTGCAAATCAAAGACATGAGAACTCAAACAGCCACCGAAGTCCTCTGGCGGAACGAACCCGAGGCGTTCCTTGGTGCTTTGAAAGCGATTTTGGGACTTGGTGGTTTGGTGAGCTGATCAGACGGATTGGACAGATCGATTCGCCTCTACTGCCTTTTGTTCGTGAGCTTCATCGACCAGTTGATAAAAGACGTCCCGTTGGCGCGGGATGTAGCCCAGTTCACTGATCGCGTCGCGAATTTGATCGAGCGTCAGATAGTGTACCGTACCAGCTTCGGCGACGACATTCTCCTCGATCATGAGCGACCCCATGTCATTAGCCCCAAAGAGCAGTGCCAACTGTCCAATTTTGAGTCCTTGAGTGACCCAACTGCTTTGAATGTTAGGCACATTGTCCAAGAACAATCTCGCCACGGCCTGGGTCTTGAGGTACTCAAATGAACCGGCAGGCGAAAGGTGGCTCATTTGGGTGTTCTCAGGCTGAAACGTCCAACAAATGAATGCCGTAAAGCCATGCGTTTCGTCCTGCAATTGCCTTATTCGATCCAAGTGCTCGATCCGTTCAGCAAGTGTCTCGGCATGTCCGAACATCATCGTAGCCGACGAAATTCCTCCCATCTTGTGCCAGACACGCATGACATTGAGCCAGTCGTCAGTCATCACCTTACCACGCGTGATGGCGGATCGAACTCGATCGACTAAAATCTCTGCACCACCGCCTGGGATACTCCCGAGTCCAGCTTGCTTGAGTCTCTCAAGCACCGTCTCGATCGAGAGCTTGTTGACCTTGGTGAAGTGATGCAGCTCTGGTGGGCTAAACCCATGGATGTTGACGTCGGGGAAATTTGACTTGATGTCCTGGAGCAACTCCTCGTACCACTCAAGTTTGAAGTGAGGATGGAGTCCTCCTTGCATCAAGATCTGGTTCCCCCCGAGCTTGACGGTTTCTCGGATCTTTTCAAGCAACTCCTGACGATCCAGCACATAGCCCTCGGGGCTCTTTGGAGTTCTATAAAAAGCACAGAAATCGCAAACCGCAGTGCAGATGTTTGTGTAGTTGATGTTCCGATCGATGTTGTAGGTGCGATAGTTTTCCGGATGCAACCGATTCGTAACGGCTAGGGCGGCTTGGCCGATCGCACTCAGATCCGAACTCTCCAGGAGTGTCAGCGCCTCTTGGCAAGTGATCCGCTGACCCGAAGTCGCTTTATCAAGGATGGATTGGATTGGTTTGATGGGTGAGGCAATCATGGAGTCTTTAGATTTCTTGCGGTCGTTTCAACATCGGCAATAGCAACCTACTTGCATTATAACACCGAGTCAGCCTTTTTGAGGTTGCAGGTCCAATCAATCGTTTTTACAGCAGTCCGAGCGCTTCGCAACGATTAGCGAATTGCCCAAGTCCTCGAAGTTCGTTGTCGCCGATTCGGAATCTGAGGAATTGCGTTAGGTACTCTCTGCAGGCTTGGTCGCTGAGTCCATAACCCGCAGCATACTTGGCAATGATCTCTTCGACGTGTACCAAGCCTTCATCGCGGCTGGCTTCGAGGGATTGGATCATTTGTGGATCATCGAACGTGGGGCTTCGAGCAACCCACATCGCAAAGACAAAGGGTAACCCGGTCAGTGCGTACCATTGTTCGCCCAAATCCCAGTCGAGGTAAAAGTCGCAGCGGTACCTATCTGGATTCATCGCTCGATCTCCGATCACCAAAACCGCATCGGCTGGGCAATCTTGAGGCATCGATCCGATCGGGAACGGGACTAACTCTGGTAACTTACCAAGTCGGTTCGCAAGGAGAACTTGGGAGAGTGCGACGCTGGTTCGGGATCCTTCGTCGGTGCCAAGCGTCTTGACCTCTTCGGGCGGGACACGAAACAGAACTCGTACCGACCAAACAGGACCTTGGCATGCGATCCCTGCATCGCTGATGAGTCGATAGCAGGAGCGGTTGCGTAGATACTCGACGACTGGGATTAATCCGACATCCAACTCGCCTTGCTCCATCTGGGCAGCAAGCCGACTGGGTAGTTCTAGCTGCAAGCTACCGAACCCCTTGAGACGATCCTCGAGGCCATAGATCAGTGGTTTGGTGTTTAGATAAGCGACAGCACCGACACGCGTGAGCTTCGTTGGACGATCATCGCAATCCAGTGATTGGGGGTTCATCAATACTGAATTCGTTGGATCAAGAGTTGTCGGCATGGATGCACTTGGTGGGTAGAATTTACAGCAGGATCGAGCGTCCCTGATTTTCCAACCGCATCCAAGGGTGCAAATGTAACCGTTAGGTTTTCCATACGCAGCCTGCCCACGACCACCCCACCCCGAAACCGATGAGCAAGTGGTTTT
>JBJSXX010000348.1:0-8674 GCA_046086605.1 Pirellula sp.
GATTGCATCCCAGACTGAGAAGCTTCGAAGCCTGTAACTTGTGGGGAATGCGACGAACCAAGCGATGCACCCAAGTCGCCGGTTGGCCGCGAATTTGACTCATAGTTTATTGGCGGCGACTGCGTGATCGCGGACGTTCGGCGACAGGAGAAGTACATGCAATTCACTCTAATGCTCATACTTGGCTGTATCATAGTATCGTCGCCCTTCGCCACGGCAGCGGCGCAGGATCCTCAAGCACGGGTGAACCAAGTGATCAATGCGGCTGGCGGCGAAGCTAAGCTGTTGGAGTTGTTTCGTTTTAGTGAGCGTGTTCTGATCACAGCGACAGAGGCGCCGCCGGTGACGGAGGGAGAGAAGGGGAATCGGACATCTGTCGTTCAGGTCGGGGGAGATTGGTGGATCGGGACCGCAAAACGCGACAAAGACAAAGTGCGCGTGCTGTGCTGGGCCTGGAGTTTGCGAATCCTGCTGGACTCGAATTCAAAGATTCAATCGATTCCGGACATCGACGTTGCTGGCAAACCGACCTTTGGGTTGCGTGTGACAGGATCTGTCAAAGAGCCGATCGATTTGTACTTCGACAAGGAGTTAAATCGTCTCGCCGCTATTGACTACGACGACACTCGGCACATCTTTACCGAATGGAAGAAGACGGACGACGGAAAATTGTATCCATCGCATGTGGTTGGATTCCGCTTCGAGAATCGCGAGGCCGCAAGACTCAAGGACAAGCAGTGGTATCAAACCGACATCCTTGAACTTACGCCGCTGAGCAAATTGCCAGACGAACTGAAGCAATAGCGCCGAACAAGGCGTTGGACACGGAGCCGCGGATCGGACGGCTTTGAAATGGATACTTTACTTCCCGCGGCCCGGTCAACGCTGTCGTTCGGTGCTTCAAATGAAAACGCTACTTCTCTCAATTGCAATATGTGCATTCATCCCCCGGTTTGCGGCTGCCACGCCACAAGGAAATGACACAATCATTGTGGGTGGGAACACGTACGGGTTCTTTCAACGACCGATGGAAGGTTATTGGCACCTGGATGAAAACTCGCCTGAAAAGAAGCGACTACCGTTCCCGAAATTCGAAGCCACATCGTCGGCCAACTGGAGAGGATACCTCGCCGAATGGTCAATCTCTAAAGGGAAGCTGTATTTGGTGGCTATTGAAGGGCAAGTCGAGGGCAAGAAGGTTCATGACCGAGAAATCATGAAAAAGCGTTTGCCGATCCTCGCTGATTGGTTCACGGGAAAGATTTTTGTTTCCATCGGTGATTTTGATTTTGACAGGCAAGAGTCTGGACTAGTTCTTGAATTTACCATCGAGAATGGAGACGTGCGCTCAACGGCCTTTCATGAGTCATTCAAAATTCCAATGACATGGAATGGATTGCCTGATGCCATTCCCCTTATTAAGACCGGCACCGAACAAATCGATGAACCGAAGTCGCGTTAGCCGAGCGATTTGGCAATTTAAAATCAACTCCCGCGACTCGGTTATCGCGGACGTTCGCTGACAAGAGGAGAATCGGGGACAGACCCAGAGGACCAGTGGATTTAGCGTCCACGAATTGCTGTGGCCTTGCCTGTTTTATGGTAAACTGTGGTTTTGCGGGGTTATGTTAAATTCCGCATACTATATGTTATTTGCTGTAGCGAGATCGACGATGTCTCAACGGAAAATCAAGCGAGTTGCAATCGCACTCGGCGTCACTGTGACGATGGCGTTGTTTTCAGTTGCGCAACAAAAAACTATCGAGGTTCCGAAACCATCGGTTGTCTCGATACCCGCAAGACCCGAAGGCAAGTACGAATTCGTCTCATCATTGGTACAGGAAGAGTACGCGGAAGGATTTCGGGAAAAAATTCCATTTGAATACATTGAATTGAAACAGTGGGGACAATTTGATCCCTTTACCCACCAACCAGGCGGCACTGAGTATCGGATTTTGCTTTGGCGCGATGGCAAGGCAGAGTACGAAGGAAATACCGGTGTGAAAATGATTGGACTACATCGGGGCAAAGTCGATATTCAAGAATTCGGTAAGCTGGCACTGTTGCTTGAGTTGTTTAAATTCGATTCTGAAGAATGCGATGTTGGTTTTGAGGTAATGGTTTCTCACCCGGTGGTTGCTGCGATAAACGTCGGCTTTGACAACAAAAAAGATCCAATGACAAGGCGAAATGCAAACGGATACGGCGACTATCGTTTTTGGCTGATACAATCCGCAATTGAGAATGTGGCCAATAAGGTCAATTGGAAACCCGACGGAAGCAAATAACAATGGCATGCCCGCGAAGCACTCGATCAGCCGTTTTGACTTGCGTTGAGTCAATCGCTTGGGCTCGCTGAACCCAACGCATTCGCCCATCGAGCGCTTTTGTCGGCTTTAGTCACGGAGTCTTCACTGCTTGAAGTATCGCATACCTGTTCTGTTACTCTGCATTCTCGGAATTGTCCTGTCGTGGTTATTGCCGACGCTTGTTCGTGCGATCCATGATGCACACGGCATGGCGACGGCTCATGAATTTCAAGCGTACCAATTGATCGACCAACAGCGCCTAGAGGCTATCAAGACCGAGTACTCTATGCCTGACTACTCCGTAGAGCAGAGAGTCCGCGCGGTTGGTGGTCTTCACATCTATTTGCCGATTGTCACCTGGATACTCGCGACGTTGTTTGGCGTGATCGGTATACTCGTGTGGATGACTGATCCGTCATCCGTCGGTAATCGAGCGGCCTTTGGAGACCGTGACGACGAAGAGCGCGAACCACGATTGCACCCAAGCGGCGATAAGGTGCGCTGACAAATCAATGATCCATCCCGGCGCTGGGTGAATCGAAACGTTCGTCGGACAAGGAGACTCAAAGCTGACGCCACCAGAGAAACAGAAAACACCAAACGAGGGATACGTCTTCTTCGGATTGCGTGGCGCATTTGATCCGGAGGAAATAACACTCCGACTCGGCATCACGCCAACGTCTTCGTGCGCACAAGGTGCGAGATATCCGGAACGTGGCCTTCCAAAGACCTCGCTATGGGAAGTCTCAACCGAACGAATCATCGCTGAGTGCATCGACGTTTACGAACTGGCCGACCAGATAGTTTCCAAACTCGAAGGAAACACGTCACAAATTAAAGACGCTATCGCCGCGCTTGACCTCTACGCTGTGCTTGAGGTCGTACTCTATTTCTCGACCGATGACGGCGTATCGACGCCTGCGATAGGATTTTCGAACCGTGTCCTTGCATTCCTCGCAAAGGTGAATGCTTCGATTGACATCGATACGTACATACTACCTAATGAGACCTGTGCGGACCTCGACTCCACTGCGTCTCGGAAACAATCTGACGAAATCGGGTAAGGATGCCCGTTGCCGGGCACCCTCCCCAGGCCACCTAGCATGCGGGTCCGGCCGCGTTGGTTCAACGCACAGGAGTGCGGTGGCGGTTCCACCTGCGAAGCTAACCAATCATTCGTCATCCCGACACCACTTGCGATCGTCTTGGCCATATGCCAAGGTCCCTTGCGACTCCTGCCGTGTCGGATCGCTTGCCGACGGGGCACATGCATCGCGACTAACGCCTCAGTGAGAGACATCGGGAATAAACTCAAGGCTGGTTTCCCAAGTGACGCTGACGCGGCATCATCCGGTCGGACTGTTGAACCTGTAGTCCTGGCTACGGCTCACGAGTTTGAGGCGTACGGGCTGATAGACCAGGAGCGTTTAGAGTCGATTAAGACCGAACTCTCTATGCCTGACTACTCCGTAGAGTAGCGAGTCCGCGCGGTTGGTGTTATTCACATCTATTTGCCGATTGTCACATGGCTACTCGCGACGTTGTTTGGCGTCATTGGTTTACTTGTGTGGATATCCAATCCGGTATTTATTGGCACTCGAGCAGGCTCTAGAGACCGGGACGACGAAGAAGCGAACCAACGTTTGCACCCAAACGGCGATCATGTGCACTGAGAAATCAACGATTCAGGGTGCCGCCGGATGAATCCAAACGTTCGTCTAGAGAGTGATTCATGGCGATCTACTACATTGAGACGACAATACCAAGCTTTTACCACGAGGTCCGAATCGATCCCGTGATGGTAGCTCGACGCGACTGGACTCGACGTTGGTTTGACGCGGCGATCAAAACAGAGCGTGTCGTCACTAGCCCTGCGGTTTTGGCTGAACTAGAGAATGGCGACTTTCCCAGTCGCGAGCAGGCAATCCAAATGCTTGATTCGCTTGAATTACTCGCTATTAACTCGGCTGTGGCTGAGATCGTCGAGGCGTACACGCGTCATCATCTCATGCCGCGTGATCCGTTTGTTGATGCACTCCACCTGGCACTTGCGTCGTATCATCGATGCGACTTCCAAGTAACCTGGAACTGCCAACATCTTGCCAACGCACGAAAATTCGGTCACATCAGGAGACTAAATGGTATACTAGGCCTGTATGTGCCTGAACTTGTGACACCAATGGAACTTCTAGGCGAGGACTGGAACCAATGACTACTCCGCCAATCTTGGACGAGATCCGACGCGTTCGGCATACAATGTCTGCCGAAATTAAGCATGATGCGAGCAGGATCGTTGAGTACTTTGCCGCAATTCAAAGGCGGAACGTTCGTCGTGTCGTGAATCTTGCCGATCAGGGCCCGTATGGACGAACAAAGGATTACACCGAAGCCGACGACCAGCTGCAGTCTGATGGTAGCTCTACCCCGTCGGCCCGCTGAACCCGGTCGGTCGAAGCTCTGGAAGGATTCGGCAGCTACGAATGCCACGGCCTTCGTGATACTCGAATTTCGGCTTTGGGATGTCTCAGTCGACACTTACAGTTTTAGACCTATAGTCGACAGTGATAATCCGATCGACCAATAAGCCGTGTCTAACCAAGCATAAATCTCTAGCACAGGTGTTGCGTTTCGTTTCCCAATACGGATGGGCAATAATGCCCGCATTTCCTGGTCAACATGTCCCTTCATTGCTCCATAAGCCCGATATGAAAGGCCGCTTGATGACCAATGCGGATGGCATAAGTGACTCGATTTGGATGAGCTGTTCTCGCAGCAGTTACTGCAGAATCGAACGATTGACCGACGAAAAAATCTTGTGACTCCGGTTCGCCTAGACTGGATCCTCTACCCGACCTGTTCGACTGATGTCGCACCTCTCGAACTCCTCAAAAACATTGAGAAAACGCCCAAAAGTTCGGTTCCTAGCGCTTTGCCGCTTGGGCTGGGGCCCAGTCGGCAAAGAGAAAGTGGATGCGAGAAAGTAGAGAGTAGAGGACACAACTTTTCACGAATCGCCGAGACATTTCCCCGTCAACGCTCAACTATCTACTTACAAATCTCGACCGGCTACTTTCTCAACGGACCTGGTGAGTCGCGCGAGTGAGTCGCCAGAGTCGCCTCTGAACGCTCGTTTTTCCAGGGGAAACAGGTGGTTTTGCAGCAGAGGCGGTAGGATTCGAACTATCTGATCCGTATAAAAACAAGTTCTTCCATACAGATGGCCGTTCGGCCTCGGAGTGTACCAGATGTCCAGATTTTCCGCCGATAGCTCAAGGACTTGGAAAACTTGGTAGTTGCTCGGTTGCCGCCCCGATGTCAAAACCTAGCGTCCCAGGAGGAATGGCCGTAGGCACTGCCCGTTGCATATTGAGCGGATCCCAGGGAGCTTGCTGTTGCCATATCCCTAATACCTCCATTCCCAATTCGTTGCGAAGAAGATTCGAGTCGGTATCGATTTGCATTTCCTCGCTGGACATCGACATTTGTACTCGAATGAGCTCCTCGATCGTTCCGCCATCGTAGGCATTGTCCACACCTCGAAAATCGATCCAACGGCCAAGATCATCGAGTTTTTTGACTTGGTTGGAAAAGACCCAGTCGGTGCAGTCGGTTGCATCCCATTCGACAATCGATCTGGCACCCGCAAAAACACATTGATTGGCAATTCGAACCACCGCGATCGGGTAAGGCATCGCATTGGATAGCTCTACCCGAAGCCAGGGTTTAAGCGTGATGCACGTTGAATCGGAAATCTCAATGCGAACTCTTGGTGAACGATTCAAGGATCGGTTCCCCTCGCTGACAACCATAGATCCAGATATCGCAAACCAAGACTTGCGAATACGTAACTCCAGTCGATCCGAGGAATCGGCATGAATCAGATCACACTGACCTCGTACCGAGGAGCGGTCGATTCGTACCTCTGTGAATCTGGGGCTGCTCCCTGCTGCAGAGCCACCCGGGGTGTCTCGACTCTGGGCCTCGATGGCAACAAGGCTAGGGATCCCGCTTGTCGATGGGCCGATGATGGTAAAGGTGGAATTCTCCAATGCACACCTGCTACCAGGCTTTACCAATACAAGTGATTTAGGCGAGACGCTCGAAACAGGTATGTTCCAAAGCACATCGATATTGGACAAATTCAGTTGGCCTCCATCGAGCTCAAAACAACTCTGGTACTCGCCAGATTTTCCGGAAACGGCTGAGTCATCGATGCGGACGCTATATCGGTGATCAGGAATCGATTGAATCTCGACCGATAATGCCCGATCAACGCCTGCCGACGGCCAAGGCTTTTGAATCACGCAGTCCTGTGCGATCCAAATGCGACATGCGGTTGATAAGCTCGCGGCCTCCGCCAAGGCATCATCGAGACTCTTGAAACTCTTGGGGCTCGCATCGCCAAAGATATCTCTCCGTGAAGGTATCTGATCGGGGTCAGAGCTAACGATCCATTGGATCGATTGCCCCTCCCTGTTGCCGACCACCAAGGAGCCTTGCTCTTTGCTATCTCCTGGATTGGTATCTGATTTCCCTGATTTGCCAACCGACGCAGGTTGAGCGACGGATTCATCGGGGGCAACATCTGGCGATTGGGAATTGGATGTGAGCGATACATCCGCAATTTCCACTTTGGGAATAGAAAACACCGCGTCATTCTGATTGGCGTTCACAAGCCACAAAGTGACTCCAGCGATCAGGGCGATGCAGAAGATCATCGGCAACAACGCTTCAAACCACGATCTGCGAGACTGGCTGGAGACCAACGCAAACTCCGCTAAATCCGAGCTCCACGCGAGGTTGTCGATTTTTGCGAGCATCCGCAAATCGCTGGCTAAATCTTCAGGCGTTTGATAACGATCACGAGGTTTCTTGGCCATCATTTTCTTAAGTATGGCAATCAGTGGGTCGCTCAAATCATCTCTAAAGATGCGAGGATCCTCAGGCATCTTACTCCCGTGCATGAGCAATTTCTGCAATGCGGTCCCGTCTGGAAACGGAGGTTGCCCGGTAAGCAAGTAATACAACGTACAACCGAGCGAATAAATGTCGCTTCGGACATCCGCATCCCGAGGATCATGGGCTTGTTCAGGAGAGATGTAATCAAAAGTACCAAGTGTCGTACCGCTAGCTGTCTGATCCCCTTGAGATCGATCCAAGGCCGTTGTGCGAGCCAAGCCCATGTCCACGATCTTGGCCTTGCCGTCAGTTGCTAAAAGGATATTCGAGGGTTTGATGTCGCGGTGCACCACTCCACGTTCGCTAGCGTGTTGCAACGCGTCGGATACTTGGCAGACAAAGTGTGTTGCATCGTCGACACTCAATGGTCCTCGATCGAGCACGAGTTGCCGAAGATTGATTCCCTCGATGAATTCGAAGACGATGTAGTTCCACTGCTGGGTCTCTCCGACGTTGTACACACGAGCAATATTGGGATGATCAAGCTTCGCTGCGCTTTGAGCCTCAATACGGAACCTTCGCAGCGTATCGGCTTTCCGATGCAGTATCGGAACAACCTTCACAGCCACAACGCGATCGAGACGTTGATCGATCGCGCGATAGACAGCACCCATTCCTCCCTGGCCAACAAGCGACTCGATTCGATAGTGATCTAGTAACGACCCAACTAGAGACTGGATATCCGCAGGGGACTGCACACTAGCCTCTTGGCTTGGAGTCCCACGAGCGCGGATTTCTGTTTTGTCAGGATCTTCCTTGGAGGAAGCCATGGTATCGGCTAGTTTCCACCCGCTCCGCCGAATCCATCATCGACCGGATCCTTGCCGGGCTCATCGGGCAACTGCTCTTTCTTCGATCCGTCCTCGCCGATGATTGCTGCAATCGCCTGCTTGAGATCAAAGACAGGCCGTCGCGTACCGAGCTTAACCGCATCGATGCTCGTGAGCGTCTCTTTGTTGAGCTCGTCTTGCAAACCTTCGACCTTCTTGACGACGTCGATTAGCTTGAGTTTACCTGCATCATCCAAGAGCGACATGAGGCCCTTGGCATCGGTCGGAGCCGTTGCTGCCGAGGATTTGCGTCCAGTCCCTGTCAAACCATAGTGCACACGTTCGAGCCGCTGTTGCAAGAAGCGTCTCGCATTTTTGACCTCTTTAGGTTGATCATCGAACGGATTCTTGGGTTTCGGATTGTTTCCTGGGAAGCCGGGTGGACCTGCTGATCCGCCACCAGGTCCACCGCTTTCGGGTTCGCTACCACCACCAAGGCCACCGCCGACTCCACCACCGGGGCCTCCGGGAGGTCCGCCACCACCAGCGCCAGGCATTCCGGCAAACCCGCCTGGCGTTGCCGCTTGCGTTTGATCGCAGCGCTTGGTCCACGCCTCTAGACTTGATTTGACGAAC
>JBJSXX010000349.1:0-4505 GCA_046086605.1 Pirellula sp.
CGAAAAAAGGTTGCTTTGGTGGGCTAGGTTGAAGTTCAAAGCATACCGCTTGGATTCGGTTCGATCAAAGACCCGGTTTTTTTAATCCATGAACCCCGAAGAGTTCCTGGCCACCCCCAAAGGAGGGGTTTTTGCTTAAAAGAGGTGGTAAATTCGGCGCTTTGGGCAAAATAGGACGTGCTTAGTGAAGTCTATTCGGTAAACTTTGCGGACTGGGTTCGCTTTAACGCAGTTATGTGGAACCTTGTTCGTAATGGAATATGCGTCGACATCGATAGCCTTGTGAGTTGTCGGTAGGCACGGCTCTGTATCGAGTTTGTTGTCAGGGAGTCAGTGACGCTGGTCGTGGTATACCCTTTGTTTTTTGGAGATTTGAAATGCGTCGATTGATTATTGCCTTGGCGATCGTTGGATGTTCGATTGCTACTTCCGCTAGCGCTTCGGCTGGTATTTTTGGCCGCAACAAGGATTGCAGCGGTGCTGCCGCTTCTTGCTGTGCCCCAGCCCCAGCACCTGCACCAGCTTGCGACAGTGCATGTGCACCAGCTGCAAAGCGAGAAGGCCTGCTGACCCGTTTGCACGCACGCAAGGCTGCTTGCAGTGCTCCTGCTGCTTCCGCTTGTGCTTCAGCACCAGCACCAGCCCCAGCTTGTGACACCGGATGTGCACCTGCTCCGAAGCGAGAAGGACTCTTGGCACGTTTGCATGCTCGCAAGAAGGCTTGCAGCGGTGATGCAGCTCCGGCTGCTTGCTGCGATGCCGCTCCAGCACCTTGTGCAGCACCTGCACCAGCACCTTGTGCAGCACCAGCACCATGTGCCGCTCCAGCACCAAGCTGCGAAGCGGATCCATGTGCCAAGCCAGATCGTCCGAAGTTGCTTTCGGGTTTGATGGCCAAGTGCAAGAGCCGTCGCTCTAGCTGTGGTGCTCCAGCAGCATCGAGTTACTGCGATGCTGCTCCAGTTGCAACTCCAGCTTGCGGATGCAACTAATTTCGAACTTATCAACCGATCAATGCAGATCTTGAAGTTGTTCATGATCGATCGGTAAAGAACGAACGACAAAAAGCGGTCTTCGAAAGGAGATCGCTTTTTTTACGCCTGCTCTTAGGATCTTCCTCACTCCCAATATAGAGTTTCATCGGATGCGATTCAGCCTTTTTCCCCCTAAATCCTCGCTCGCGACTGCTTCGATCGAAGAGAGTTTCGTTCAAGCTGGTCAAGGCTCTCAAGTTGTCGTTTTCCTGCACGGTTTGTTTGGATCGACCGAACACTGGACAGGAACCATGGAACATCTTGCCGAAGATTATCGCTCGATCGCGATCCAATTGCCCTTGGATCGGAAAGGGGATCGGCGAAATCATGGGGTTCAATCCATCGCAGAATTGACCGAAATGGTCGATCGCTCTCTTGCGGCTGCCAAGGTGGATCATCCTGTGGTATTGGTCGGTAATTCCCTTGGCGGATTACTTTCCATTGACTATGCACTCAAATATCCAGAGCGAGTCTGTGGACTAGTGCTGGCCGGGTCTGCGGGGTTGCAAGAAAGAAGTCTGACCGACGGAAACAAACCCAAGGCGACTCGGGAATTCGTTCGGGGTGTCATCGGAGGAATCTTTTATGACCAGGCTTTGGTGACCGATGAGCTTGTCGAGGACTGGTTTGAAACGATGAGCGATCGAAATTACACTCGATTCATCCTGCGGATCTCCAGGGCCACAAGAGATCGAAACGTTCAGCAGGAACTACATCAAATCAACACTCCAACACTGATTGTCTGGGGAATGAACGATCAAATTACGCCGCCAGAAGTGGGACGGCATTTTCAATCGAGTATCCGAGGTTCGAAGCTTGTGTTCCTCGAATCATGTGGTCATGTCCCGAATGTTGAACAACCCGATCAATTCAATCGGCAACTAACCGAGTTTCTACCTCAGTGCTTCTCCAAGACTCTTTAATATCCGTCATCATGAAATTTACCCAACGCGCCTTTGTCCTAATAACGCTTGCCACATCGAGTTTGCTTGGCCTATCCGTAGAGGGACGTGCTCAAGAGCCCATCGAAATTCGGATGGCCAGCGATTTCGCCCTTTCTCCCGATGGAGAAACTTTGGTTTTTCGCTGGGCAAACGAACTGTGGTCCACCTCTGTCGAACAAAACGGATCGATCAAGCGACTGACCAACCATCCTGCCGTAGAGAGTCAACCAAGATTCTCTCCCAACGGCAAGCAGATCGCCTTTATCAGCAACAGAAGCGGATCGAATCAGATCTATGTAATGCCTGCCGAAGGAGGGATCCCACAGCAAAAAACGTTTCACTCTGAAGGTTACTCGCTGGCCGATTGGTTTCCTGATGGCAACAGCGTTCTAGCGGTTGCGAGCCGAGACCACTTCTGGCGAGGATCGAATCGCATGATGCAAATTGATTTGACCAAGCGATCGGCTGAGAAGGTTCTTCTGGACGATGCGGCAGCCAACCCAAAGTTATCGAACGATGGCAAGAAAATACTGTTTACGCGCGAGGGCGAGCGCTGGTGGCGAAAAGGGTACCGAGGCGAGCGATCTGCTCAGATCTGGATGCTCGATTTGCAAAGCGGTGCAACAAGCGAACTGCTCCACGAAAAAGTCGAATGCCTGTGGCCCTTATGGATGCCAGGTGGAAAGGGTTTCTATTTTGCAAAGGGAACCGATCACGGACTGGATCTGTGGCGATACCGGTTTGCCTCCGATGACCAACCCGCAAGACAACGCAAGGTTTGGGGGTTCCAAGACGACTCGATCGCCGAGCCAACGATTTCACGCAACGGTTCGACGATCGTCTTTCGACACCTTTTTGACACCTATGTTTTGCATCCAGGCAAAGATGACCAACCAGTCAAACTAGACCTGAAGGTCGCTTCAGATACCGATTTGCCGGAGGACCTTCAAAGAAATACGGTGAATCGAGCAGATCAGGTCGCATTCACCGACGATGGGCTTGAAATCGCCTTTACCCTCAACGGTGATCTTTGGCTTATGGACACCGAACTCAAAGAGCCCATTCAAGTAACACGCACCGATGGCTATGAAGAGTCTCCGATCTTTTCGAACGACGGAAAATCTCTTTGGTTTACCCGAAAAGAGAACGGACAAGTGGACCTGTGGAAAGTCGAACCCAAAGAGCCAACCAAATACTGGTGGCAACAAAAGGAGTTTGTTGAGACCCGTATGAGCGAGTCTGCAGGTTCAAAATCGAACTTGCGTTTCACACCCAATGGCAAGCATCTGCTGTTTATCCAAGGTCGTGGCAATTTGGTGGCAATGAATCTTGATACCAAGGAAATCACAAGCCTTGTCGAGAGTTTCAGCGAACCTGGTTTTTCGATTTCTCCCGATAGTCGCTGGATCGCTTACGATTCCCAAGACAATGATTTCAATAGCGAAATTTGGGTCATGCCACTCGATAAGCACGCACCAGCGGTCAACGTCTCGCGCCATCCAGACAATGATCAGTCCCCAGTCTTCTCACCCGATGGAAAAATTTTGGCGTTCACGGGGCGAAGATCCAAGGAGGAGAGCGACATCTATTATGTATACCTACAAGAGGAATTCGATGACGAGTCGTCTCGCGATCGAACGATTGAAAAGGCCCTCGATACGATGAAGAAGAAGAGGCCCAAGCCGGCTGCGACCGAACCAAAAGCCGATGCTGCTTCTCAAGATGCGAAAAATGCGGAGAACAAGAACACCGAGGAGAAACCGAAATCCGAGAAGGCGACCGAACCTGAGACGAAATTGGTTCGGATCGACTTTGAAAAGATCCATCAAAGGCTTCGAAGGATCAATCTTCAAGACACCCGAGAGACCAACCTGATCTTTTCTCCCGACGGGAAGAAGCTCGCGTTTTCAGCCAGTGTTGAGGGTAAGTCCGGATGGTACAGTGTCGAGTTCCCAGACAAACTCACTCCGAAACTGATGAGTTCGACCGTCTTGAGTGATGCTCGCTGGACAAAATCCTCAGGGAGTATTTTAGGGCTATCGAAAGGGACTCCAACGAAACTGGAAAACGGTGAGAAGGAAACAGGCTTCGGATTCAGCGTGACACATGATCGTTCCAGATCGGGTCGCTTCCGTGAAGGGTTCAATGCTGCGTGGTTGGCAATGAATGAAATCTGGTACGACCCAGCGATGGGAAACAGGAACTGGGAGCAAGTCCGTCGCAAGTATGCTGATGCCGCTTCGAGGTCATTCGATGAGCGGGGTCTTGCCGAAGTCATCGAATTGATGCTTGGCGAACTCAACGGTTCTCACTTGGGCTTTACACCATCGATCGGTAGCACCGTCGAATCTGACGCACCACGGAAACGCGAGCATCCAACGGCTCATCTTGGTGCTCGATTTGAAGCGAGCCACCTTGGCCCGGGGTTGAAGGTTCGCGACGTGTTGCCAGAGAGTCCGAGCGATAAAGCCAAGAGTCGTCTCAAAGCCGGCGATATCATTTTAAGTATCGATGGTACGCGGGTGGA
>JBJSXX010000350.1:0-6013 GCA_046086605.1 Pirellula sp.
GAGGGTAGAAAGTAGAGAGTGGAGAAAACCTATTTCGGGGGTGGAGGGGGCAAAGCGTGCTGGAGGCTGTTTCTTAGTAAAACGTTTGTCTTCAACCGTTTTACAATGAGCATGCAACAACTTCAATACAGCCGACGACTACGCTTGTGTCTCGCTTTCAAAATCCTGGTTTCCAGCGCGCTTGGGCAACAGCGGTATCACCATCGCGATGCCCACGACAAAACCAAGCGTGATCGTGTAAGCCACCCTGTAGTGCTCTGTTCTTTGAACAAATTTAAAAGTGGATGAAAGACTCATGACCCAAGATCCCACCGCCTGAAACACCAACGGTCCTATGAGCAACGCTAACCCAAAAAGCAAGACGTAAAACCACCGCTTCTTGCTGCGCAATGCCCCCACCTGGAGGAAGCACAGAAGCCCTACGGACAAGCCAATCCAACCAAACCAAATTCCAATAGAGATAAGGTCGTTGACCATTAAAGATCGACCTGGGTTGGGTGCCACAACAATCCGCTTTGCTACTAACGCAAATATCGCCGAAAGGACTGTCACCCCAAGCATCGTACGGATCGAATATTGCCTCGAACTAGGTTGATCGCCTTGTAGCCAACAAAAATCACTCCGCCAAAACATCAAGCCCATAAGCCAACCCGCCAATAGATAGATCCCTACACTCCCTAACTCAATCAGGCCCACAAAACCGATAGGAACTCCCGGCGTCCATGCAATGTTGAAACCAAGGATCACAATCGTCGAGATACCAAGAGAAAGAATCACCCCTAGCAAGAGCCGCCTCAATCTGCCTTTGACGTAACTGTGTATCACAAGCCACAAGGCTAAGTACTGAGCAAGCCATAGGCCAACGACGAAACCAGCCAAGGATCCATCCCCAAGCTTTAACGATGCTGCCCCAAGATCTCCAAGAACCACTAAGATCAAGAGCAAGATACCCCAGAGCACCTGGATTTTACGCGGGCTAAGCGATCGCTCTAAAACTCGATGTTCTGAATCCTCATCCCATTCATAACCATCTTCTGCGAGGCTGCTCTCGATTTCACTCATATGCCGATGCCATCAGGAGTGTTCCAATAACCTCCCCTCAAGTGGTCAAACACAAGCCTCCTGGCAGGTCCCCCATCGCCTACGCTCTGATCGTGCATGATCCCCTGGCCACTTGGATCCAACTCGTAAACACATCGACCATTGCACCACGTCTTGATCGGCCAACCTTGAAGGGTCGTTCCATGCCAAGGTGACCACTTCGACTTGGTCCACTGCTTGGTATTCTCAATCGTCCTGCAAAGTTTCGGATCGACCAAAACCACGTCGGCATCGTAACCGACCTCGATCCGCCCTTTGCCAACAATCCCCCAAACCCGAGCCGGTGCATCAGCAGTCCATGATGCGATCTGATTCCAAGTACACTCGCCTCGCGAAGCTCGATCCAGTAGCAGTGCAAAGTAATTCTCGACAGCAGGTAGTCCGCTAGGTGACAGAGGATAAGGCTGCGATTTTTCCTCAAGCGTATGCGGCGCATGATCGGTCGCTACCACCTGGATCTTCCCCTCGACCAACGCTTGCCATAAAAGCTTATTGTCCCTAGCCGCCTTGATCGATGGATTCATCTGGATGAGACTCCCGAGTCGATCGTAATCCTCTACGTTGAAATACCAGTGGTGAGGGCATAGCTCCGAGGTGATCAGCCCACCGTGGGACTCTAACAAAGGGATCTCGTCGGCAGTGCTCACGTGCAGCACATGAAAACGATGCTTGTGCCTGACGGCCAAATCGATCGATCGCCTTGTCGCGATGATCGCCGCTTGGTAATCCCTAATTCGCGAGTGATCGTGGATCGTCAAAGTGCTTCCCAATCGAGCTTGGTTCGCGCGAACGGTCGACTCGTCCTCGCAATGCGCGCATATCGGTACTTTCGTTTCTGCGAAAATTCGCTCAAGTGCTTCTTGCTCGTCCACCAGAAGATCACCGGTGCTCGATCCGATAAAGATTTTGATCCCTGGAACCCCCGTGGCGACTTTGAGCGCCTCGATGTTCGTCGCGGTGGCTCCCATGTAGAAACCGTAGTTGACCAGCGACTTGGTCGCAGCGATCGAGTACTTTTGCTCGATGAGTTCTTGATTGATCGCAGCCGGCTTGGTGTTGGGCATCTCCAAAAAACTCGTTACACCACCGGCGGCACAAGCTCGACTGGCCGTCGCAAGATCTTCTTTGTGCGTAAGTCCCGGCTCGCGGAAATGGACTTGGTCGTCCACCAAGCCAGGGAATAGAACCAATTCCCGGGCATCGACGATCTGCTCGGCAGTGGTGCTCGCTGGTGCATCTACCGAAGCAATCTTGCCATCGCTAAGCAATATGTTGCTGACTGCAACCCCATCCGGAAAAACCACTTGGGCGTTGCGAATGAGCGTCGAACCTTGCACAGTCCGGGTTACCATGGGTGTAGACTCTCTAAAAAACGGATCAAGAAAGTTGAGTTTTTTCGTGCTCGTACTCGAAACGCCTGAATCGATGCAGTTCGATGGCATTCGTCGACGGGATTACAACAATTCCATTCGAGCGCGAGTACCAAATTCCTCGCGCACGTTGCTAAACAATTATCCCTAAATCCTCTAGAATAGCGAGTCGATCGAGTTCACTTCAAAAAAGCTAAAGGTAGCTGTTTCCATGTTCGTAAAATTTAAACCTTTGATCGTCTGCTTTCCGTTGCTCTTGGTCCTGCTGGGCCAATCACTGGGCTATCTTTGGGCCCAAGAACCCAATCCATCCGATACCCGAGGTTGGAGCAACCGCATCGAGCAAGCCTTGCGCGACGGCAATGCCGATCAGGCTTTGGCTGAAATCAATCGAGCAATCGCCAAATCGCCCGACTTATCGCAGCTCTACTTGATCCGTGGCTCGCTGCTTTTTCGAAGTGGCAAAATCGATGAATCCCTACCCGATTTCGACAAAGTCATCGAAATCGATCCCCCCCTGAAACCTTATCTCTGGCAGCGAGGAATCGCTCTGTATTACGCGGGTAAATTCCAAGAAGGCCTCGATCAATTTGCAGTCCATCGCGATGTGAATCCCAACGATGTCGAGAACGCCTTTTGGCACTTTCTGTGCGCTGTGAAAATCAAAGGCCTCAAAGCGGCCCAAGACGACGTGCTGCTTTCAGGCAAGGACGAGCGCGTTCCGATGATGCAAGTCCAGCAGTTGATCCAAGGCAAAGCCACCGTCGAACAAGTCGTCGCGGCCGCCGAAAAGAACCGCAAGCTCGTCGACGGTTCAGACTACGACCGTTTCTACGGCTATCTCTACGTCGGACTGTACTACGATGCGATCGGCAACCGCGTCAAAGCCCTCGAATGGATCGAGAAATGCGTCGACCTGAAAGTCGCTGGATACATGGGTGATGTCGCCAGAGTCCACCTCGATACGCTCAAAAAGGATCTCGTCGGCGTGGAATCCCCCAACAAACAAAAAGGGAAATGGGTTTCGCTCTTCAACGGAAAAGACCTTACGGGTTGGACTCCCAAGATCCGTGGATTCAAACTCGGTGAAAACTATGGCGATACTTTCCGCGTCAAGGATGGGATGATCCAAGTCCGCTACGACGGCTACGAAAAATTTGATGAACGCTTTGGCCACCTTTTCTATGAGGGTGTGTACTCGAAGTACCGACTCCGAATCGAGTATCGGTTCGTCGGCCAGCAAGCTACTGGCGGTCCTGGCTGGGCAATCCGTAACAGTGGCGTGATGCTCCACGGACAACGCCCCGAAACCATGACCATCGATCAAGATTTCCCCTGCTCGATCGAAGCCCAATTCCTTGGTGGAAACGGAACCGACGCCCGAACAACTCTCAACCTCTGCACCCCAGGTACCCATGTCGAGATCGGCGGAAAACTCTTTACACCTCACTGCACGAACTCCAAGTCGAAAACCTATCATGGCGACCAATGGGTCACCGCTGAATTCGAGGTCATGGGCAACGAAGTCATCCGACACATCATCGATGGACAAGTCGTCTTGGAATACCAACGACCACAGCTAGATCCGAACGATGCAAACGCGAAACCGCTCATACGCGATGGCAATGTTCGCATCGAAAGCGGTACCATCTCGTTGCAATCCGAAAGCCATCCGATCGACTTCCGCAAAGTCGAAATCATGGTTCTCGAGTAGACTCTCAAGCTCTCGTTCGTGCACTCAACGCTTGGACACCCCGGATGCCATTAAACTTCGACAACCGTTTTGTCCGCGAATTGCCTGGTGAAACAGGCTCCGTCGGAGCGTCCCGCAAGGTGCTCGGTGCTTGTTACTCGCCGGCGATGCCCGTTGTACCCAGCGATCCGAAACTCTTGGCCTATGCGACAGAGGTTGCCGAACTGATCGGCGTGACCGAATCGGAAATCGGATCGGATTGGTTCCTCGATGCTTTTTCCGGACGCAAGTTGCTCGATTCGATGCAGCCCTTTGCGATGTGCTACGGAGGGCATCAGTTCGGACACTGGGCTGGACAACTCGGTGATGGTCGCGCGATCAACCTTGGAGAAGTCATCAACCGACACGCTCAGCGTTGGATGCTCCAACTCAAAGGTGCCGGCCCGACGGTTTACTCTCGAAACGCCGACGGCTTTGCTGTCCTGCGATCGAGCGTCCGAGAGTTCCTCTGTTCCGAGGCGATGCATCACCTTGGGGTACCCACAACGCGCGCCTTGTCCTTGGTTGCTACCGGCGACTTGGTGGTCCGGGATATGTTCTACGATGGTCGCCCGAGACGCGAGCCAGGTGCGATCGTCTGCCGAGTCGCCCCTAGTTTCGTTCGCTTTGGCAACTTTGAAATATTCGCAGCACGCCAAGACATCCCCAACCTACGTCGACTCATCGAGTACGTCATCCGTACCGATTTTCCTGAATTGCTCGATGGAAAACAGCAGATCGACTCGCAGGTGATCGTCGAGTGGTTTCGAGAGGTTTGTCGCCGCACCGCCGTGATGATTGTCCATTGGATGCGCGTAGGGTTTGTCCACGGTGTGATGAACACCGACAACATGTCGATTCTAGGACTTACGATCGACTATGGCCCCTACGGTTGGCTCGAAGACTACGATCCGACCTGGACACCCAATACGACGGACGCAGAGGGACGCCGCTACTGCTATGGTCAGCAGCCTCAAATCGCCTATTGGAATCTAGCCCAATTGGCCAACGCCATCTACGCTTGCGTCGAAGACAAAGAAGCCCTCGAAGGAGCCATGGAACTCTATGTTCAGACAATGCAAAGCCGATGGCAAGAGACGATGCTGGCCAAGCTTGGACTCTTGCGATGGACGCAAGCCGAAGACTCCTTGATCGAATCGCTGTTTGATCTACTGCGAGCAGCGGAAACCGACATGACTTGGTTCTACCGTTTGCTTGGAACTTGGCCAGTACATCAAGCGGATCCAACACGGTCCGAGCATCGATCCGAGACCGCTTTGCGGCATTTCCGCGAGGCCTATTATCGTCCCGAGCAATGCGACGCGGCTTACATGACGCGATTGATCGCTTGGCTAGATCGTTACGATCGGCGAGTCCTTGAGGATCATGCCGACGCGACCGTGCGACAAGCGACGATGGAGCTGGCCAATCCCCTGTATGTGCTTAGAAACTACCTTGCTCAAGAAGCGATCGACCAGGCTCAAGAGCACGGAGATCCGAGCGATATCATGCGATTGTTGGACGTCTTGAGAAATCCCTACAAGGCACAAAAGGGGATGGAGCGGTATGCACAGAAGCGACCCGAGTGGGCTCGAAATCGTCCAGGTTGCTCGATGCTCTCGTGCAGCTCCTGAAGTAGTCTTTTTGAAACACAGAGGCACAGAGAGCACGGAGAGTTGAGAACCTCTCCTTTTCAAAACCGGTGGTTCGATTTGCTTTACGGGTGATCCTTTTGATTTCTCGTACTCCAACTCGTGACAAACAGCTCGGACCATTGGCTCGGATCGATCGGATCCTCTTGCGACCAACG
>JBJSXX010000351.1:0-5614 GCA_046086605.1 Pirellula sp.
CATGGTCGAATCGGGCAGTTTCCGAGAGGATCTTCTGTTTCGAATCAATGCTTTCGAGATCCATGTACCACCGCTTCGACAACGGGTGGAGGATGTCGTAGCCTTAGCCAGGTACTTGTATCTTAGGCATCATCCAGAGCACGCTTCGCTTGCATCGATATTTTCGCCAGAGACGATGGAGCTGTTATTGCATCATCCTTGGCCAGGGAATGTGCGGGAACTAGCCAACGTGATCGAACATGCGACGATTCTGTGCGAGTATCCGCCTATTTTGCCCGAGCATTTGCCAAGGCACTTGGTCGAGCGCAAGCTTCGTCGGGACATCAAGGTAGCGACCGAGGAGCCCGCGATGCCAGCGGTACGAGAACAACCCAGGAGTCTAAAGGAGCTCGAGGTCCTGGCCGTACAAGAGGCCGTTCAGCGTCATAACGGCAACAAAGCCGCCGCCGCTGAGGAACTTGGGATCAGCATCAAAACCCTTTACAACAAACTCAACTCGGCTGAAGCCAACATCAAACGAGTTGCGTAGCACCGCCCTGGGTACGATCATCGAGGGTAGTGGATCTTGCTAAGACGCGCCAGACAAAAGTGCTTATTGCACATTTGCTACTACAACGCACTGTAGGGTTGGGTCATTTGCTGCCACCAAATGTTGTGCTAGCTAATAGGGTGTTAGGGCTTTTGTCGGGCGCGTCTTAGCAAGATCCACTACCACAAGATCCACTACCGTATGATCCACTACCGTATGTTTAGCGCACTGGGATTCGGTTAAAGAAACTTACTTATCGGGCTCTAGGCGATAGCGACGGGTCTTTTGACGAAGCGTCGAACGGTGCAATCCTAAGATGCTCGCTGCCGCTGCGCGATTGCCTGAATGATGATCCAAAACCGTCTTTAAAAAACTCGGCTCAACCGCACTCAAAAAATCCTCGTACAGTGTCCCCGGTAAATCCTCTTGCTCTCCCACTCCATGCCTAAGCCCCCCCTGGGCCGCCTCATGCAACTTTTCAAATGTCCAATTCCTTACGGCTAACTCTAACTCGCCCTGTGACTCACTTGCTTGACCTTCCAAGCCCGATAACCTCGACTCCAGGGGCAAGTCCTCGAACTGGATGATCCCCCCCGTAGCCTTCAACGCCGATCGCTCAATCGTCAGCTTCAACTCCCGCACATTTCCAGGCCAACTCCGACGCTGTAACTCTTCCAACGCCGACTTGGTAATCTGGATCCCCTGTGGCAATGTCTTGCTCTGCAAGAACTTTCGCACCATCGGTACAATGTCCTCTGGTCGCTCGCGCAATGGTGGCAACGAGATCTTGAATACCTCCAAGTGCGATGCCAATCGCCGGTCAAGCTCCCCCTCACTCACTAACTTGGAAATGCTGTGACTCGATGTGAACAAAATCCGACAGCGAAGCTGCTTGGACTCGGTATCTCCCACTCTGCAAAAGGACTGGTTCTCGATGGCTCGGATCAGCCGCAATTGATTGGCAAGCGACATTGACCCAACCTCATCGATCAGCAATGTCCCTTCGCCAGCCAACTCCAAGAGTCCCGTTCGAAGCGGCTGAAGCGCATCGCTACTTGGCCTGCCAGCCCCAAAGAGCTCAATCTCGAACTCTAAATCCTTGCCCGGGATCGCCGTCGTGCTGAGCATCGGTAAATTCTGACGCGCACTAAAGCGATGCACCATGACGGCAACGAGATTCTTGCCCGTGCCCTCCTCCCCCTCGATCAGCAAGGTCGAGTCCATCGATGCCGCTCGAGCGATCTGCTTGTACACACTCTGCATCGCAGTCGACTTGCCCAGGATGAGCTCCGGCTCTTCGGCCGGTTCTTGACTGGTTACCGCTGCAGCCGCGCGCATCTGCCGCTGCACCAGGGCCCGGCGCACGGCCTGCATGAGCGTCTCAAGATCAAAGGGCTTGGTCAAATACTCAAACGCTTCTCCTTGCACTGCCTGTACCGCTGTCTGTAGATCCCCAAAGGCCGTCATGAGAATCACCGGAAGTCCAGGATGCTCAACCTTGAGTTTCTCAAGAACCTCTAAACCACTTGCCCCCGGAAGTCGCACATCCAAAAGGATCAAATCCGGTGGTTGCTTCTTTAAAGCCTTCAAGGCTGGCTCAGCCGAGGAGAAGACCTGAACTTGATGTCGCTCCTCCTCGAGATTGGTTCTCAAGGCATAGCAGATCGCCGGTTCGTCGTCGATGATCCAAATTTGGCTCATGGTTTACCCTGCTGGCTAGAGTCGCGAATCGTCAATTCGAATTCCGTCCATTCTCCACACCGATGCCACTGAAGCGATCCCCCTAATTGCTTCGCAAGCAACGCGGTCGTGGGCAAGCCTAATCCTATCCCCTCGGGCTTGCTGGTCACAAATGGCTCAAACATCTTTTGGCTGATCGACGGATCAGGTCCCGATCCATTATCCCTAACGAGCCAGCGATGCAAAAGGTTCACGCTATCCCACTGGTAACGGCACTGCACCATTCCCTGTGAATCGGATTTCCTAGAACTTGCTGCCTCGATGGCATTGATCACCAAGTTCAATAAGGAACTGATCACCGAATTCCCCGCAGTTAGAATCCTAGCGCCATCGGCTTGGCTACACTCGACTTGCAAATCGATCTGATGATGCTCGGCCATCGAGCGCGTGTAAGTATCGATTTGCTGATGGATCTCCTGGACACTTAGCGATTGCTCGTTGGCCGATTGGCCGTGCCTCGATACCGTCAGGAGTCGTCGGATCGACTCCTCAGCCAATTGGATTTGGCCCAAAGCATACTGGATCTCATGGGCTGGCCCATCGGCATTGCGCTTGAGTGCGGTCTGTAGCAACAGAACTGCACCGGCGAGACTATTTCGCAGTTGATGGGCCATGCCGTTTGCCATCATGTTGATCAGTCGAGATCGTTCCGAGTTGGCGATCTCCTCTTTGGCTTTATCGAGCTGCTGGGCCATCGAGTTGATCGAACGAGCAAGCGAACCGATCGAATCGACACTGCGAGTATCGACAGTAGCCACGCTTTGGTACTCTCCTGTGGCGATCCGATTGACTTGGGTTTCCAATATTTCAAGTCGCTTGACAATGCGATTGGCGATCCCAAGTGCTATGGCGCAAAAAGCGAGAGTTGAAAGAACCCCTGTTGCCATCGGTAACCAAAAGGCTTGGGTAGTCCTTTCAAACCGTTCCTTGGGATCCGAAAGAGCCTGCAAGTAATTGGGACTTGCGGTCTCAGGTTGCATTGGGTTTCGATCCAACCGGATCGCTAGCGAATCGAAGTTGCCCGCAAGCTCTTCGGATGTAAAGAGCTTATCGGTAACGGCTACCTGGGATACCACACGAATCTTGCATCGCGAAAATTCGCCGATTTGATCGAGCACAGGTTCGGTCAGTGGGAATTTACTCACCGCACAAAGTTGGAGCAGATTCCTGAGTCGCGTTTCGGTAGCCGTCCGCGATGTGCGCGAGGCGATCGTCCACGATACGGCAGTCACGGCCGTGCAGATCAGCAGAAGCATGGCAACGATGGGGATCAAGAACTGACTCCTCAACGATGAATTCATGCCTTCGCTCCAACCATTATAACTTGCCTAACAGGATCGTTTCTTCACGGCATTTGATTCTAGCTTTGGTTTCCCAAAAGAGCCTAAGCGGGGTCGTCGATATCCAAGAAAGCCGGAATTGTATCCCGATTTTTCGCGACCCGTTGCAAGTCCCTTAAGCATGCCTCAAACCAGGGTTTCCCCTGTGAATTGGATCCGAATCGTTCTGCTTTGGCCCCTTTTGATCGGGGTCTTGGCTACCACCGCGCTCGCCCAACAGTCGCCGGATAAAACACCTGTAGCGATTGTACCGCCAGTCTTGAGGCTTGCACCCCTGAGCAAAACCGCCGATAGCCCTGTGGTTACCGCATTGGCCATCGATCCGAGTGGCAATTATGCGGCAGCCGCAGGGGACGATCACGTGATCCGAATCTTCAGCCTAAACGATATCGCTTCTCCATTCCCGCAATCCGCCTTGCTCGATGGACATCGCGACTGGGTACAAGGCATCGAGTTTTCGTCCGACGGTAAACTGCTTGCGACCTGTGGCAAGGACGGCAAACTTCAAGTTTGGAAAAAGGAAACCGCTCAAAGCGATTCTCAGACGAACGTAGGTTCGTGGAAACAACTCTGGAGCATCGATGTTCCTCATGCGCTCTTTAGTCTCGCGTTTGTCGATAACCAGGCGCTACTGGTCGCTGGGTTTGACCCATCGATCTATCGACTGGATCTAGAGACTCTGCAATGGACAGTCGATCACCGAAGCCAATCAGCCGACGTTCGCACCTTGGCCGTCTCGAACGATAAGAGCTACCTAGCCTACGGTGGTCGAGATGGGGTTGTCCGTATCAAGCCGTTGACTTCGACCGGTAAAGCCTCGCAAGAGGTTGGCTTTGCGATCGCCGCTCACAACCACCGAGTTCGAGGCCTGTGCTTCTCCCAAAATGGATCGATGCTTTACAGTGTCGGCGAAGATCGCCGCTTGGTCGGTATCGAACTGAAAACCCAATCGGTTCAGTACCAAAACGATCTGGGGGCCGGAAGGCTGATGGCTATCGAACGGCTCGCCGAAGATCGCTACGCGGTCAGCGGTTCAGACAACACAATCCGTGTGGTTAAGCCCTGCACCATCGAGCCACAGGAGACGAAAATTCTTGGAGTCAAACTCATCGGACACGATGGAACGATCGCTGTGCTTAGGGCCAGCGGGGATCATCTTTTCTCTGGGTCCTTTGACACCACGATACGTTCTTGGGACATCGCCTCGGCCCTATCGAGCGCCGATGCTCAAGGCCGATTTGTCCATCCCGTGTCGGCTCAGTACGAAGACTCCAGCGCCAGGGAGCGTATCCGATGATTCGCTGGCTGCGACGTAGCCGACTTGAGAAACTCGAACCACGCGTTGTCTTCAACGCCGACCCGGTTGCGTCCAAGCCCTTGTGGGTCGGTGGTGTTTATGTCGAACAAGACTCGGGTACAGACGCCCATGGCGATTCGTTCTACGTCACGTTTGAAGGTGGGGTAGCCAACACCAAGCTCACGAAGCTGGTCATCAATACCGATCAAAACACCCCAGGCTATAGCGTTGCCGACAACCTCTTTGACACCATCGAGGCAGATCGAGGTGCCGATCATGCCTTCGGTTTCAAGATCGAATCGCTCGAGACGAAAGACCCCAACGCTCGTGTCTGGGCCGATGTCGTCGATGGTTCGATGCAGTTGGTGCTCAACTTCGAGAACTTCTACGCCGGTGATCGATTGGTCTTTTCGATCGATGTCGACGAAGTTCAACACTTATACTCGACCGTAGATATTCAGGAGTTCAATGAAGGGCTCGATCCGATCACCTCGGGTGCGGAATTCGAGGGTTCGACGTTTCGAGCTGAGTTCAGCGCGCCACACTATGAAAACGCAAATGCTTCGGGCCGTTTTGCCAACCGCTACGACCCTCAACTCGATCAGGCCAAGCAAGCTGGCTCGGAACTGAGCTTGCCTGCCGATAACGCCGATGGCAAGCGGGATCGCTCCAGTGGCGCGGCTGCAACCACGCCTCAAATCCTGATTC
>JBJSXX010000352.1:0-7195 GCA_046086605.1 Pirellula sp.
ATGAACGATCCATCGATGGTGACCTGCTTTTAGGGATGCTCCGCAGAGTTCAAACCGAGCTTCGCGAGGACCTTCGAATCCTCATCATGTCTGCAACGCTCGATAAGGCGTGGCTTGCCGAAGCCTTGCCCGATGCTCCGCTAATCCAGATTTCGGCAAAGAGCTATCCGGTCAGAATCGAGTATCAACCTCCAGGACTCAACCTGGATATCGTCGAGCATACCGCACAGGTAACCAGCAAAGTTGCACAGGGGCGATCCGGAGATCTGCTTGTGTTTCTTCCGGGTGCGGGTGAAATCCAGCGTTGTTGCCAAATGCTCACACGCATCAAATCGCTCGAAAGCCTCGATGTTCTTCCTTTGTATGGTTCGATGAGGATCGAGGAACAATCCCGAGCGATCGAAGTCGGCTCTTCTCGCCGAATCATTGTCGCTACCAACATCGCGGAAACTTCTTTGACGATTCCAGGGGTACAGACAGTAATCGACAGTGGGCTGGCAAGAGTCCTGAGATTCTCACCCGACGTTGGACTCGATCGACTCGTGCTTGAGAATATCTCGTCCGCATCGGCTACCCAGCGCGCGGGGCGTGCCGGACGCGTTGCACCCGGACTATGCATTCGTCTATGGAGTGAAGCATCCGATCGAGCACGCGCGGCGTTCCTCGAGCCCGAGATCCGACGAGTCGACTTGTGCAACGCAAGACTGCAACTTCATGCTTGGGGCGAGGGCGATCGGGACGATTTTCCCTGGATCGAACCCCCTCGTAGCGACGCTTGGGAATCGGCAGGCAGGCTTCTGCAACTACTGGGCGCAATCCGCAATGGATCGATCACCAAGCTCGGTCAACAGATAAGTCAAATCCCGCTTCATCCAAGACTTGCTCGCTTATGCGCCGAATCGATCCGTTACGATTGCCTCGATGAAGCATCTTTGCTCTGCGCTCTGCTGAGCGAACGCGACCCGTATGATCGAAATGTTGGCAACTCAATAAGGTCAACCAACGCTTGGCCAAGCGACTGCATCGAAAGGCTCCATTGGCTCATGCGACCTGTCTCTGATCGACCGACACCTTTTGGTTGGATCAATCAGGGGAGTTACAACACGATCAAGCAGGCTTCGCAACAGATCTCGCGAGTCTGTAAAGATGTCATGCAAGGGAAAGACAAGCATTCTTCGCAGGATGCAGCGATCGACAACAAGATGGGCAGCAAAGATTCACGGTTGCAAAGATGCCTTCTCGCAGGGTTCCCCGATCGGTTGGCCAAGCGGAGATCGGCGGGTAAGCCGCAGGGGTTGATGGTCGGAGGCAAAGGCGTGAAACTTAGTCCCGATTCAGGAGTTCGCGAAGCCGAACTTTTCCTGTGCATCGAAGTTGATGGAGCAGGCGGCGAGGCACTTGTTCGACAGGCCAGCTCGATTGAGCCTGAGTGGTTGCGAGGTAATGCTTTTGAGACTCGAGACGAGATGTTCTTTCATCCCACGCAAAAACAGGTCGTCGGGAGACGTCGCACTTACTGGATGGATTTGTGCTTGGCCGAAACCCCGATGGCGATCCAGGATGAAGAGGCAAGCAAAGAGTGCTTGTACCAGGCCGTTAAATCCAATTGGGACAGTGTGTTTCCCAAGGATGAGCCTGCGGTGATGCAGTGGATCCAGCGCGTCGGATGCTTAAGGCAATGGGTTCCAGAATTGGAACTGCCCGAAGTGGATCTACCAATGCTTCATCGTGCGGCCCAAGAGATCTGCCTAGGAAAGAGGAGTTTGGATCAGGTGCGGGAGGGGCAGTGGGTCGATTGGCTCCAAAATCTGCTAACACCTCAGCAGGCTCAAAGCCTCCAAAACGATACCCCCGAGCGGATCGAAGTCCCCTCAGGGAGTTCGTTACGAATCGAGTACGCGGTTGGCAAGCCACCTGTATTGGCCGTAAAAATCCAGGAGGTGTTCTCCTGGAAACAAACGCCAAGAATCGCACGCGGGCGAGTTCCCCTCCTTTTGCATCTGCTTGCTCCCAGCGGCAGGCCCCAACAGATCACCGATGACCTCGCGTCGTTTTGGACAAGTGGTTACGCGGAAGTGAAAAAGGAACTCAAGCGACGCTATCCCAAGCATTCGTGGCCCGATGACCCTTGGACCGCCTCCCCAAGTCGCAAATAATCCTCCTGAAAGCCTTCGGCTGCGGTCGGTTACTGTAAAAAATTTGCTTTTCCCGTTAGAATGCTGAGTTTCAAAGGCCCCTCTTTCCTCTCTCTCCAGGAAACCGAATGCAACATGAACGACGAAACCCTGCAACGAATATCGAGAACCTACGGAATTGAGAACTGGTCTGCGGGGTATTTTAGCGTCAACAATCAGGGCAACATGATCGCCCACCCGGCGATGAATGATCCGCGTTGGGTCGATCTAAAGAACGTCGTCGACCATCTGGTCAAAGACAAAAAACTTCAACTGCCGATCCTCTTGCGGTTCCCTCAAATTCTCACCAATCAGCTCAAGCTCTTGACCGGATCATATCGCGATTCGATTGAGCAGTTCGGGTACAAGGCCAAGCACTTTCCGGTCTTCCCAATGAAGGTCAATCCTCGCCGAGAGGTCGTCGAGGAGTTTTTGAAAGATACCGGTAAGTACCGAGTGGGGCTCGAATGCGGATCGAAAGCCGAGCTTTATGCGGCGATCGCTCAGGAACAAACCGCCGAATCGCTTTTGATCTGCAACGGCTTTAAGGACGAATCGTTTTGTCGCCTTGCGCTCCTAGGGGTCCAAGCCGGCAAGCGGGTTGTGATCGTGATCGAAAAGCTCAATGAGCTCAAGATCCTGCTTCGAGTCTGCGCCGAAAGCGGTGTCTATCCTGGGATAGGGTTGCGGGCCAAGCTCTATACGAAGGGATCGGGGAAGTGGGCAAGCTCCGGTGGGGACTCGGCCAAATTTGGATTAACCACATCGGAGTTGCTTGAATGCCTGCGTCTATTGAAGGAAAGCGGTAAGCATCAATTGCTGCATCTGTTGCACTTTCATATCGGTAGTCAGATCACCGATATCAAGCGGGTTAAGAATGCGATGAAGGAGGCGGCTCGCGTCTATTCGAAGATTCATCAGTTAGGATTTCCTGTCGAATTCCTTGATATTGGGGGTGGGTTGGGGGTCGACTACGATGGGTCGAAAACCCGCACCGAATCGTCGATGAATTACACCGTCCAAGAGTTCGCAAACGATGTTGTCTATACTGTGCAATCCGTGTGCGACGAAGAGGGGGTTCCGCATCCGAACCTTGTGACCGAGAGCGGTCGGATGATGACCGCGTATCACACGGTTTTGGTCACGTCGATCCGCGAGGAAATCGAAACTTTCGCCGACGATCTGCCTGAGGTGACGATTGACGAAGACGACCCTCAAGTGATCACCGAGATGAAGTGGTTGCTCGATGATATCAACGGTAAAAACTACTTCGAGTATTACCACGATGCAGTCGAACATAAGGACGAACTCCACACCCAGTTCAATCTCGGTCTAGTATCGCTTGAGGATCGGGCTAAGGGTGAGGTTCTGTACTGGGAATTGTGCGCCAGGGCGCTCAAGGAGTCCGAGCAGACACGTAATCCGAACGAAGAGTTCGAAGATGTCAAACGGATTTTGGCTGCCAAGTACCTTTGCAATTTTTCGCTCTTTCGATCCGCTCCAGACTCTTGGGCGATTGGACAATTGTTCCCAGTGGTTCCATTGCACAGGCTCCAAGATGCCAAGATCGATTTCGCGACGTTGGTCGATGTTACTTGCGACTCCGATGGCAAGATTGACAAGTTCGTTGATCTGCGCGATGTCAAAGAGACGTTGGAGCTGCCCGAGTGGAAAGAGGGCAACGACTATTTCTTAGGGATATTTTTGATTGGGGCTTATCAAGAGGTCATGGGTTCGTACCACAATCTTTTTGGCATACCCAACGAGGCTTCGATTCATATCGAATCCGATGGTCGTTTCCATGTGGCGAAAATTGTACCAGGGAGCAAGATCCAGGATATGGTGTCTTTTGCTCGTTACGATGTGATCGGTCTGCAAGACAATTTTCAAAAGCGTCTTGAGTCCATGGTGACCGGGGGGCAGTTGTCCGATCAAGATGCAAAGCAGTTAGCCCAGCGTTATGAGTCGGCTGCTTCGTGGACAACCTACTTGGACTGATCATTATTAGGACATTAGGACGCTGAGCAAAAGGATTCCAGACCTTGGCACGCAACGAACAACTGATCCGTCAGCACAAGATTCTCCAGGTTCTTGAACGCAGGAGATATGGAGCGACACTCGAAGAGATTCGCGATTCGGTTGTTGAAGAGCTCGGGCTCGGGAGTCTTCACATCCGCAGTATTCGGCGAGATGTCGAGGCTCTCCAAGCTGCTGGGATGCCAATCTCCTCGCAAGAAACCGGTCGGGGCCGAGCATGGAAACTCAATCGCAGCGATACGGGCATCCATAAGATCGCCATTTCCGCTAGCGAATTGATCGCCTTATCGATGGGACGCGACCTGATGATCCCACTTGCAGGCACACAATTCTGGCAAGGAATCGAGGGGTTCTGGCACAAGGTTAAGGAGTTACTGCCCGAGGGAGTTTGGGATCACTACGAGCGTTATCGCAGGACTTTGCGAGTCATCGGAGTGGTGCCCAAGACGTACGAGAAGCAAAAAGTGATGCTTCAGACGATCAATCGCGCGATCCAGGAGCATCGCAAGATCGACGCGGTGTATGAATCGACCGGAAGTCCACCAAGGCAACGCTTACTCGAGCCCTATGGACTTATTATCTACCAATCAAGTATCTATTTGGTAGCTGTGGAATCAGGGCAGCATGTTGATTTAGAGCCAGAGGAGAGACTGCGGCATTGGAAGCTGGATCGCTTCCAGTCCGCACACGCTTTGGATGTTTGGTTCAAGCCTGATCCGGATATCGATTTGGACGTTCATCTAGGGCGTTCGGGTGGGATTTTTAGTGGCGACAAGCCGCAGATTTACAAGATAAGGTTGACAGCCAAAGCGGTGCGCTGGGTACAAGAGGAGCCATGGCATGCCGAGCAACAGATGGAGATGGAGCCTGATGGATCAGCGATTTTGACTTTGCCGGCATTTCATCCATTGGAAGTCATCCCACAGATACTCAGACTCGGATCTGCTGCTGAATTGTTAGAGCCGCAAAGTGCGAGAAAAATCCTTGCCGAACAGATTGCCGAGATGTCGGCAATTTACAGTTCCAAGGTGCGAAAGCCCAAGACTTTGGGCAAAAGTCGCTACGACCAAAAGGATAAATAGGTGGCTACGGTTTTAACCACGGAACCGCTGATAAGCAAATGGTTGAACGATTGTCCTCAATCGTTCGGCTGTTTGTAGGGTGTGGTGCAGCGGTCCAATCTCGATCCAGTGTGGGATTTTGTGGCAAATTAAACCTGTTTCGATCTTGACACGGCTCATGGAACCGGACCGCAAAACCCACCGGGGTGCTAGACTTTTGTAGCCAAAAGTCTGGGGATAGCCGTTTCACAAATCATTTTTGGGTGGGATTGATCTTTTCGACGACGCTGGTGATTCGACCTTCAGAGAGTTGGGTTTCGATACGCTGGCCGACGCGAACTTGAGAAGCTTTTGATACGATGCTTCCATCCTTGCTGTCTGTCGTCAGGCAGTAGCCTCTTGCAAGCGTCTTCAGTGGGCTGATCGCTTCTAGGCGACTGGCAAGTTTATCGAACTCGAACTGCCTTTTCTCAATCCGTCGATCGATCGACTCGCTGAGGCGATGGTCGCTCTCATCGAGTTTCTGAACCAGTACATCAAGCATTCTCTCTGGTTGCTCGATCACCGGTCGGCGGATCACTCCAGTTAGTCGCGATTCAAGCTCCCTGAGTTTGCTTGCGACGATCGATGTCAATCGTACCTGAGAAGATTGCAGAATTTCGAGGATCTCGTCGCGGCTGGGAGCAATCCTCTCAGCGGCTTCGGAGGGTGTAAGTGCCCGGACATCGGCAACAAGATCGCACAGTGTCACATCGATCTCGTGACCAACCGCCGAGACAACGGGGATCTTCGAGGCCGCAACGGCCCGAACGACGACCTCTTCATTGAAAGCCCATAGATCCTCAATCGATCCACCTCCACGACCAACCACCAAGACGTCTAAAGGAGGTTCAATTCGATTTGCCAAATCGATACCGTGGGCAATCTCTTCGGCTGCACCGGAGCCTTGTACCTTTGCGGGTATCACTAAGACGTTCATTTGAGGCCATCGCCTTCGGAGCACTTCAAGAAAATCATGAATCGCTGCTCCTTGAGGGCTTGTGACAAACCCGATCCGTTTCGGAAATCGGGGCAACGGCCGTTTCCGATCCTGCAGGAAGAGGCCTTCGGCAGCAAGCTTCGCATGCAGCTTTCGAAAAGCGATTTGAAGAGGACCTAAGCCTTGTGGTTCTAGCCTTTGCAGAACGACCTGATACGTCCCTCTGGGTCCATAGACATCGAGTTTGCCCATTCCCAGAACTGCCATTCCTTCTTTGATGTCAAATTTGCATCGTTCCCAACTTGATCTCCAAATGACCGCACCGATTTGGCTGTTGGCATCCTTGATCGTCAAGTAAACGTGGCCGGAGGTGGCTTTGGTAACATTGCTGACTTCGCCCGCGATCCAAAAACTAGCGATGTTTTGATCGAGAGTGCGCTTGATCCAAGCGGTCAGTTGGGAGACCGAAAGAGGGCTTTCATCGGACATTCCAGGTGCATTTTGCGAATCGTCTTTTGCGATGGATTTCTTAGTCGACGCGTTCTTGTCTTTCGAAAAAAACTCATCTGCGTCATCGCCGAAGAGGAATCCTGTCATTTTTGTTCCTGTCCATCCTGATGGGTTTTACATCTTGTCTGGTTGGTTCACTGATCCTTGAATTGGAGAAGTATTCTAAAGCTAGTTGCGAGTCTTTGTTGATAGAGGGACGGATTTTATAGGCTATATCCAAAAGAGCCCAACGGTTGAGGACAACCGTTGAACATCTCCTGCACGCCCAACGGTTGAGGACAACCGTTGAACATCTCTTCTGCACGCCCAACGGTTGAGGACAACCGTTGAACATCTCTGCTGCACGCCCAACGGTTGAGGACAACCGTTGAACGTTCAGGAGAAACTGTGGAAAGTTAGGAGATTAATCGTTGCTGTAGATCTTCTGCGGTGTA
>JBJSXX010000353.1:0-15121 GCA_046086605.1 Pirellula sp.
TGAATGCTCCTCCTTGGGCGTTGCCACCACCGGCAGCGTTTCCAAACCCCCCATTGGCCAAACCACCATTCGCAAAGCCACCGTTTGGCATTGCGCCTGCACCATTTGCATTGTTGGGCTCTGAAGCATACTTGCGCACCCATTCGAAAGCCCCAGGATGTTTCTTCCGAAGAGCCTTGCGCGAATCGGCTTGATACTCGGACTTCTTCTCTTTGCCTCGCACGGATTCTTTGATCGTTACTTTGATTCCAAGTTCATCGGATTCTTCAATCAAAACATCTTGTTTGCCGTTGAGTACTCGTGTTGTCGAGACAATTTTTCCATCTCGATCTTCGAAGGACTTCTCGACGATATGTCCATTGACATTGGTGACCGATTTGCTCATTCCATTTCGAAAGCCGTTGCGAGCAGTCGACGGGTAATCACCTGGGCTCTCTTCGCCTGGAGATTTTAGTTCTTTGGAAGGCTGACTGCCGGAGGAGAAACTCGACGACGAGCCAAAACTGAAACTGAAGGATTGTTGGGCCTGAGCCTCAGAACATGCAAAAGCGACCACTGCCCCTGCCATCATCATGCCGACCGACCGACCAGATAGACCAATGCTCAAGAACTTTTTCATGATCGTAAGTGCGCCCGCCTTAGAAAAGCCGTTCCTTGGATCGCTCCGAACAACCGGGCGATCTGTCTCCGATTGTACTGTCGAGCATGGATTGGATCAGCGCGAAGACGACTTAAAAGTCCGAAATCGTCGGACAATCAAGCGTGGGCTAACGGACCTGGACCAAAGTAGCAAGGTGACTCGTACTGGCTACGTAACGGCCTTGAAATTCATCGATCTCGCGACGATCAACCCTGCAAGATCGCTTCAAATGGGCCACAAAATCCCCGCAAATCAGCCCTCATGCGAGTGATCTGGGCATTTGGCAAGGATCCCAAACAATGTGGCAGTCGCTGAAGTCCAGCCACTGTTTGGTGATGCTGTACCAAGCCTTGTAAATAGCTTCTTTGGCGCAAAACAACAATCGATCCCAGCAGATGACAGTAACCTCCCGGTCGATACACTTGCCATCGAAATGTACGGACGTGTCATCGGAGAAACTGCGAGCAAGACCTCCGAAGGTTTGGGCTGCATTTGCTTTCCCACTCGAGTCTGCATGCACATACCGATTCAAAACAACGGTGAATGCTGCTAGCAGAAAACTCGACGCGTCGACCCCCTCATTGCGGCTCGCTTTATCGAGTCGGCTCGCAAGCTCCCCAGGCAGTTTGTAATAACAACTCTCTAAACGCTCTCCCGAAATCGCCGCTGGCTCCGATAAAGGCTGGAGCGGTGCCAAATCAACATTGTCCATCAGGTTTCAAATCGCTTACCAGGTACTCAAAGGTGCTTTTCAAAGGGAGCGGAGTCTAATTACAAGATGCCGAAAAGTCAAAAGACACCCTTTGCGCAGAGACGATTCGCAGGGTAAAATTCGGACCAAGTCCTGCGTGTAGCGAATCTGGGTAAGATGTAATCTCGAAGAACGATTTTTCAAATGAGAAGATACTCTAAGATCACAATCACTTCTGCTTTGTCGCTGTGCATGAGTCTCGGCGTTTTTGTCCCGTCGCTCCATGCTGGGGATGTTAAGATCGGTTCCAAGATCGAGGCCATCCAAGTGAAGGATATCCGGGGTGTCCCCAGGGATCTGGGCGAACTCGGTTCCCACAAAGCCTACGTCTTTGTCTTTGTGACCTCCGATTGCCCAATCGTCAAAAAGACACTCCCTAAACTCCTCGATCTTTACAACACCTACCACACCCAAGACGTTTTGTTTGTCTGTGTCAATGTAGGAGCCAATGACACCCTTCGAGATGTGGCAAGCCAAGCACTCGAATTCCAAGCCCCCTGGCTCTTTGTAAAAGACTACGATGCACAAGCCGCCAAGACTCTGGGCATCACTCGTACACCCCAAGTCGCTGTCCTAAACGCGAACCGCGAGTTGGTTTACCGAGGCCGAGTCGATGATCAATTCCGTCTGGGAGGTTCCAAACCAAACCCTTCCCGAGATGATCTTAAACTCGCCATCGAAGAATTGCTTGCAGGCAAGAACATCAGTGTTCCCGAAACGATTGCAGATGGTTGCGCGATTTCAACCAATCCCGCTCCTTCGGCTCCAATCCAATCGAATCTTAATTACCAACAACACGTCGCACCGATCATCCTAAAGCACTGCACCCATTGCCACCGCGAAGGAACCGCCGCTCCCTTTTCGCTCCTAACCCATCAAGACGTCGTGGCCCACGCGGAGATGATCCAAGAAGTCGTGCGCGATGAAACGATGCCCCCTTGGTATGCCAACAAGCATCACGGCAAGTTCCAAAACGACCGATCCTTGAGCGACCAAGACAAGCAGATGTTGTTCGAATGGCTTGCCTCCGAACGATCGATCGGACCTGCAGATGCCGCGCCAGCACAACCTCAGTTCGATGACACTCCTTGGCGGATTGGCACTCCGGACCTGATCATCACCACCCTCGAACAGCACACTGTCCCTGCCACCGGTTTTGTCCCTTACAAGTACGTGGTCCTGCCTCATGTCTTCTTGAGCGATACCTGGGTCAGCGCCTTTGAAATCCGACCATTGAATCCCGCTGTAGTACACCATTGCAATATGGCCTATGCCACGAGCAAGGGTGCCAGCGAAGAAACTTTTATCACCGGTTATGTACCAGGTGGTCAGCCGATGGACCTAACCAAATTCGATAACGGGGTGGCTTACAAACTCCCGGCAGGATCCGCCTTAGGTTTGCAAATCCACTACACAACGACCGGACAAGAGCAGAAGTGCCGAATTCAAGTTGGGTTGCGATTTCCTAAAGAGCAGGTTCGCAAGCAACTGTATCATTTCGTTTTGGACCCGCGCGGTTGGAAGATTCCGCCAGGGGATCCTGCATTCCGCATCACGTCCAACCATGAACTCAAACGGGACGCAGACTTGCTAGGACTCTTCACCCACATGCATGTTCGAGGGCGCGATATGACGTTCTATGCCATCGGTCCATCGGGCGACAAAGAAACCCTCTTGCAGATTCCCAACTACAACTTCGAATGGCAACTCGGTTACGAACTTGCGCCAGGCACGAAACTCTTGCCCAAAGGGACCAAGATCGAGGCGATCGCCCACTTCGATAACTCGCCATTGAATCCTTACAATCCGGATCCCAAAGCGACCGTCGAGTATGGCCCTCAAACGGTCGATGAGATGTTCAACGGATTTGTCTTCTACGTCGATCAGAACGAATCGCTTCAGATCGATGTCGATCCAAAAACCGGTAGAGTCAAAAAGTAGAGAACCGTTGAAACACAGAGTCACAGAGAGCACAGAGTCTCTGTGTTTTCAATCGTTGAATTGTCGCTTTACTGCCTCGATTGGGGAGTGACTTTGAAACGATGGGTCTCGGATCCGCGCCGAACCACGATCTCGGTCTCCTGCCCAACCTTCAAAGCCTCGATCGCATAAGTGTAATCATAAATGTTCTCAACCTTGCGACCCGCTAGCTCGATGACGACATCCTTGGCCTTGACCCCAGCCTTGGCCGCCGGTCCATCCTTCGATACACCCGAGAGCAACACGCCCTGAATGTCCCCTTGAGCATAATCAGGAATCGACCCGAGGTAAGCGGTCATCGCGGCTCGGGTGCCTTGATTCTCCGGTGCCTTTTGCTCGGTGTACTCGGGGATCGTTTCGGAAGTTCCCAAAGCCCGGGTGATGAGCCCCATGAGCTTAGCGATCTGAGCCGCTCCGTCGTAATTGAGTAGCTCAGGTGTATCTCGCGGCGTATGGTACTCCGAATGCGAACCGGTAAAGGCCGATAGAATGGGTACCCCTTTGAGAAAGAACGTACTTGCATCGGTCGGTAGGTAACTATCAGCCTGCAGCGTGATCGGAAGCCCAACGACTGCATTGCGCTTCTCGATTTCTGCTTTCCAGTAAGGTGAAGAGCCAATGCCTTGGAGAACAAGGTTCTCTCGAAGTCGACCGACCATATCGAGGTTCACGCATGCGGCCACGGTCGGATAAAGCTTATTGGCCTCTGATTTTTCCAAGTGCGGATAGATGTCATGAAAATGGTCAGCGAAGTAAGCTGAACCCAACAGGCCCATCTCTTCCCCAGACCAAGCAGCAAAGAGAATGTCGTGTTTGAGTTGCAATTTGCCCGCCTTCTTTTGGCTTGCAAGCGACTGCGCGATCTCGAGCATGGCGGCCACACCCGATGCATTATCGTCGGCACCTCGGTGGATCCCGTTGCGCTCTTCGTCGCGAGCTAGACTCGAACTATTGCCACCTGCACCGAGGTGATCGATGTGGGCTCCCACAATAATCACCGACTTGGCCGCTTGATTGGGATCGTCTGAGGCTCGCAAGATCCCCAGGACGTTCGTCCCCGTTCGCTTGATCGGTTGCACTTGGATCGACGACGCGACTTGAACCTCAGGGAGTTCAAACCCCATCATCATTTCGCCTTTATCGAGTTCGGTTTGAAGATCTTCGAGTTTATCCTCGCTCTTGGAGAACCAATCCAAGGCGACTGCATCGCTGACACTGATCGCTGCAATGCTTGTGCCCGAGAGGGATCCATCGTTTTGAAGGGGGACGAGTTGTTGACGCACGCCACTCTTGGGACCGCTAACGACGATGATCCCTTTGGCTCCTCGATCCCGGGCCACCATGGCTTTGAATCGCAACGAACTGTAACGAGCCAAGTGCTGTCGTCGCTCGGGACTCACGTCGCTGGGTAGTTGACGCAGGACCATGACCCATTTGTTTTCAACATCCAAGTGAACGTAGGAGTCGTACTCTTTTTGATCCCCATCGGCCGGTGCTACGATTCCGTAACCGGCAAAGACCACTGCGGTGGGCTCGATTTCATTCGACTTGGAAAACGCAAGCGGTCTCCAGTCCTCATCGAGCTTGAGAAGTTTGTCCCCTGAGGAGAGTTTGTTGCTACCTGCAAGCTCGACTCCGGCCGTGTAAGGGAACGGATAGAAGTACTTGCCGTACTCATCGAGTTCCACTGCATTTAGTTTGCTAACGCCAGAGACAGACGCTTGGGGTGTTGCCGATCGGATGGTTTCCAGAAGGCTCGTGAAGGTATCGGTTCCGGCTGGAACGAGTCCCAATTGGGACATGTAGCTAGCCACATACGCTGTTGCGAGTCGCTCGCCGTCGGTACCTGTGAGTCGACCTCCGAGTTCAGGTCTGCAGAGATAATCGACGTGGCGTCCAACATCCGACGGCTTGTAATCGTTGTCGTTGGCCTTGGCGTTTTGCATGGCCAAGCTCGACACTTGACCAAAAGCATCGGGATCCGCGTCAGGCGAATCTTTGCCGAGTCCGAGGGCATTGCGAGCCGCAGTGTCGTTCCATTTTGCGATGAAGATCTGTGACTTTTTGTCTGCTGTGCGATTGCTGGTCCAAGCCAATTCAGAGCCATCGGGTGAGAAGACTGGAAGACCATCAAATCCATCGGTCGAGGTGATACGAACAGGGTCTTTCGTTCCTGCAGCGTCGACGATGTAGAGTTCAAAGTTAGCAAAGCCTTGGAGATTCGTGGCGAAGATCATGTAGTCGCCCGAAGGATGAAAGTAGGGTGCCCAGCTCATTGCTCCCAAGCGTGTGATCTGCTTCGGGTCAGATCCATCGACATTGGCCGAATAGATTTCGGCAGTCGCTCCGTCTTCGCTGAAACGTCTCCAGCAGATCCGTTTGCCATCGGGTGAGAAGAACGGCCCTCCATCGTAACCAAAGACATCCGTGATCTTGCGAATATTCGTTCCATCGGAATTCATGATGTAGAGGTCCAAGGCGACGGCAGGATCATTCTCGAAGAGCGTTTTTTCACGATCGCTTAGCGATTTGGAATAGGCCTCTCGGTTCGACGAGAAGGCGATCAAACTGCCATCGGGACTGTACGAGGCTTCGGCATCGTAACCCTTTGCATCTGTCAGCTTTTTATAAGTCCCTGTCTTGCGATTCCATTCGACGAGTTCGAATTGGGGGTCGTAATCCCATGCGTAGCGTCGCTGCTGACCTGAGGCGCGAAAGTCGAGTTCCGTTTGCTGTTTGGTTTTCGCCTCAGGATCGAACTGGGTTGATGCGAAAAGAACCCGATCTCCATCGGGGTGGATCCAGGCGCAAGTCGTCTTGCCATGACCGGGTGAGACTCGCTCGATGTCCCCTGATTCGCGATCGAGCAGATAGATTTGGTAGAAGGGGTTACCGGGCTGGCGTTCACTCTGAAAAACCATCTGCTTACCATCACGGCTAAAGTAGCCTTCGCCGGCGCGGGTGCCTTCGAAGGTCAGTTGCCGGATCCCCGAGACAAAGTTTGGCTCGGTGCCTGGGTTGCTAGCGGGGTCTTGGGCAATGGCATAGAAATGGGACAAGCACAAGGTGGCCGCAAGGCCGGCCAAGAGTTTTCTTTTTTGCATAGGAAATCAGGTAGGATCTATCAGGGGTAGGAGTCGGTGCGATAGGAGCATCACACCGCCTGTAATGGTAGTCAATTGGTCGAATCTGTCATCTGAGATTTCTATCGCTTTAGTCGACCCAGCTTTGGAGACGCTTGCGATCCTCGGGGTTGCCGATGGGGTCGAATCCCAAGGATTTCTCACGCTCATCGAGCCTTTGAGAATGGTCGGTGAGTTTTTGACGCAGCGATTTGTCGCGGGTCACGACGTAGACACCGACAACCTTAAGCTCCTTGGCCTCGATGGTGATTTGTTGTCCAGAGAGTTTATAGCCGATCGGTTTTGGACCATCGGCATCGATCTCAAAACAATCGAGGCTGGTTTGACTCTGGGGACTGGCTAGCCAGACAGGAAGTTCGAATGATAGGCTTGCCATGCGGTTTGAGAACTGGAAGGTTCGGGTTTTCTCATCGATGCCATAGGCAATATCGTTTGCCACAAGGAGTGCCGAGTCTTGGCTGACCAACGACGAAAGATCCCACGAGGGTTTGCTTTCTTCGATGATTCGTTCGTATTGATACGCTGTGGCTGACTCGAGGATAGGTCGCAGCAACTGGATCTCACGTCCAACGCGTCGGATCGGATCGAGTAGATCAGGAAACTTTGCTAAAGACTTCATGCTCAGATTGAACCAGTAAAGCGACATGATCCCATTTCCTAGACCGTGCCAAGCCTGCGAACGAAGTTCATCGGCTGTTGGCGAACCGCGACGGGGACTGAGCAAGCCGCCCCAGCCGTCATGGGCACCTTGAGACCAATAAGCGATGCTTGCTGGTCGACTCTGCTCGCGGAGGCTTCGCGTCATCGTGCCGATCGTTTCAAGGGGAGCTCCCCAACGGATCGATGCACCGTTCCATCGATCGTATTTGGTCCAAGCGTCGGCGGCAGGGGCGATGACTCGGTAGGCATCGTAGTGGGGGTAATCCGATAGGCCCACGTAGTATCTCCAAGTCCGTTCTTCACTGAGCGTAACACTCGTTGGGAGTTTCCAAGCTTCGTAGGGTGCTAACTTGTCAAAGACCTCTTGAGGGGCAACTGGCCGGCCTCCACCGTATTGCGGTTCTCCGAGAAATTCGACGGCATGGATTGTCGGCAAGAGTGCTTCGGAATCATATCGCTGGCGATCTGCGAGTCGATTGAAGCGTTTCATCGGGTACTTGGCATACAATTCGGCGTTGTTGGTAAAGCCGTCGACTTCCTCGATTTGTCCGGTGTTGACGTGCAGCAGCGCCAGTGTTTTGAGGTACTCTTCGTTCGTCATGCTCATCTTGTTCTTGACTTGGTTGGCGGTCCAGCCACCGCTGATGTCGAAGGTATTTGGCCGAACCTTCATGCTGGCCCATAGACTCATAGGCTCGCTCGAAGAGTCTCGTTCGAGGACTACTTCGAGGGCCATGTAGGTCAGTAAGAGCGGATCGCACGAGAGAGCAAATCCGAACAATTCTTTCGCGGGTACTTTTCGGTCGCCAGTCCAGGTCTGAAGGTCGCTTGAGCTGGGAAATTCGTAGGCTTTGAATGGGAACAGGGTGTGGTAGGAGTCGTTGTCTTTAGGCAACCATAGCCTGCATGACTTGAGTGTGAGGTTCTCATCGAGTTGGTTTCGCAGGGTGACTACAAGTTTGGTGGGTCGAAACGACTCGGGGGTGTTGAGAAATCCGATCGATTCGATCCAAGCTTTGGGAGAATCGATGTCGAAGGGCAATTCGCAGGGGCTGTCTGTTGCGGTTTTGAAGCTGAGCGTGTGGTTTGATTCGGTTCCCCACTCGCTTGATTTACCGTTGAAGCGGAGGACGCGAAGCGCCCCGGCAGGGAGCTCGAAGCCATTTTCCCAGGACGGGTCGCGCCAAGCCCAAGCGTTAGCAGTGACTAGTTCGCTTGGGGTGGCGTTGTCGAAACGCAAGGGTCCTACCATGCGTCTTGTTTCTTGCGAATTGTTGCTTAAAAAGATTTCGGTGCGTGCCGAGAGAATCGGTTCAGGAGGTCGTCTCCATTGCATTTCCGAGGAGACTTGGTGTGGAGTGACGTTGATCCCTGATAAAGTCAGCCCGTTGGACTCGGGAGATTGAGAAAGTCCTTGAGCACTCCAGAGGATCAGGCAGCAAAAAACAGAAATTGCGATTCGCATAGTTTTTTCGGGAGTTGCTTGGCGTGTAAGAGGACTTACGAAACGATCGTTGCCATAACAGGAGTTTTCCTATCTGGCAAGGCAGACAGTATAGCATCTGAATTGGGCATTTGGAGAGTTCGCAGAAGTGACTTTCGGGCTTTGGATTCAGAGGATTGTCGATGGAAAACAGCTCAATTAGCGTCGGAATCGCGAGTGGAAACTGGCCGGATGCTTTATTATGTTTGGACTAGTAAACATCACGCGTGGCATATTGAATGAACTCATACCAAGGAGCGAACGATGTCGGTGGTAATCGAACCGAAATTGACCAACGAGTTTGATTGGGAGTCTTGGGCTGGTGAAATCAGGGTGAATTTCATCAGGCTCGTCGCAATCTTGATGTTCTACGGCCAACATGTCCTCCAAGTTTTGATCACCGAATCATCGACATACGATGCGAGCTATCATCTGCGTGTTACTCTTCTTTCGCTGACCTGGGGTTTGCTAGTGATTGCCGTGTATGTGTTGGCTAAACAGCAAAACTATCCTCCCTATTTGAAATACGTCGCCACAGCGTATGACATCTTGATGATCGCCGCGACGGTTAAGCTAACCGAGGGCTACCTCGGTGTCTGGAATATGATCTATCTGTTACCGATTACGGCAACAGTCTTGAGGCACTCGCTGAGGCTTGTTTACTTTGCAACTGGAGTGGCCATGGGAACCTACGTGTGCAGCTTGGTCTTCTATGTGTTTTGGTACGTCGGTACACAAAAGTACTGGAGTGATTCTGCGATTCAGGTTCGAACGACAGATTTTGCAGTAGTCATTCTTTCGATGCTGACCACTGGATTGCTGGTGGGGCAGACGATTCGCCAAGCCCGTAGATTTGGCAACATCGATCGTCCGGGAGTTTAATCGACGATGGCTAACAAACTCAAATGCAATCGATGCGGCAGTGGGATGGAGACCAATTGGAAGCATTGCCCTGTTTGCGGTCAGTCCGTCGACGGAGTGCTCGATAACCCGTATATGTCCATGCCGGCTGAGCTGAGTCGAGAGGATCAAGAGGATCGCCAGGTTGTCTATCAGCAAGCCAACAAAGATCTCCGCAACACAGGTGTCCTAATCCAGATCCTCGCTTACTCCTTAGCCTTAGGGTTTGTTTATCTATTCTTTAGTGGTGGACTGACTTGGGCAGGTTCGACAGACAAGATCTTCACGCGAATTTTTGTCGTTGCGATGATCACTGTGGTATTGGTGATCCTCGGGATGTTTACCGTTGCTACTAGCAAGTCCGATGCGGATCGATCTGCTTTGGGGATTTTTCTTCAAACGACATTAGCACTGCTGAAGGTTATCAGTCTCCTTGGCCTGTTTATCGTGATGTGGTTTGTTGCCACCGTGATTTATATACTTCAAACCTGCGGATGTATCCGGTGAACGGCAGCGGACTTGAAACGGGTCGATTGCTTTACGCGGTCTTTATGGCGATGGCCTTGGGGTCTTTTCTATGGGTGCGTGGAATGCTACCCAAGGAGAGTTCGCCATTATCAAGGTTGGATCTTTGGCAGAGGTTTTTCCTTGCGATGGCTGCTTTTTTCGGTGGCGCGATCAGTGCAAAGATCCCCTTCGTAGTAGCATCTTTTGGAAAATCGACGGGGCCGTTAGCTTGGGCTGCTGACGGTAAGACTGTTACCGCAGGATTGGTTGGGGCTTATTTGAGCGTCGAGATCGTCAAGTTTTTTCTAGGGATTCGATTCAAAACTGGTGACAGTTTTGCGTTGCCTCTAGCGGTCGCATTGGCCATCGGACGTATGGGTTGTTTTTTTAATGGTTGTTGTCATGGGATCGCGACCGAATTGCCATGGGGGGTCGACTTCGGGGGGAGCGGTCCTGTGCATCCAACCCAGCTTTACGAAGTCCTTTTCCATGGCTCGATGGCTTTGGTTCTCTGGCATCTAACTGCATCGAGACAACTTGCGACGCATCGATTGCAATTCTATTTGATTCTTTATTGCATTTACCGATTCATCACCGAGTCAATTCGCCCTGAGCCTAACTTTGCTTTAGGACTAACGATTTTTCAATGGACGATGCTACTTTTTGGAATCGGGCTTACAATGCAGTGGTTGATCGAGTTGAGGTATCCAACTGGCCAGGAAAGAGATCGGCTCTAAAATATCAATTGACTTGGCTTCGATAGAATGGATCTTTTAGGTTGCTCGATGAAATTCCCCAAAGCTCATTTTGTTTCCGATTTGCATCTGTTTTCGAAGCGTAGTTCTGGGCCGCAAGTCCAACGTGCGATCGAGGCAGCCGTGGCTCGGTCTGACACGTTTGTTTTGGGGGGAGACATTTTCGATTTCCGATGGAGCGAGCTTGAATCGCACGAGAAAACGATCGAGCAAAGTGTCCGATGGCTCCAAGGTCTTATTTCGGTCAACCCTGATTGCCACTTCCACTACATCCTTGGGAACCACGATGCCCTACCTGGTTTCACCGAGCAGCTCCATCAACTGACCTTGGCCAACCCCCAGCTACAGTGGCACAAGCATTACCTTCGGCTAAACCGCACGGTCTTTCTCCACGGCGATATCATCGATGCAAAGATCCCGTTGGATGCCGACTTCCATGAGTTGCTCGATGCAAGGCGGGTGGCTCACGAGCATCGACCTCGGCCTGCTCCCATGAAACACTTTCTCTACGATGCTGTCGTCAAGACACGTATTCACCGTGTCGTTGCGCATGTCGTCAACTCGAATCAGAAAGTTCTCGATCAAGTCTCCGGCTACCTGAAGTGGGCGCAGCAAACTCCAGAGACAGGGGCAGAGCAAGTCTTCTTTGGGCACACCCATAGGCCTGTCGATGCGATCAGCTACCAAGGCCAAGTGTTCTACAATCCCGGCGCTGCGATCAAAGGGATACCGTTTAAAATCCTTCCCTTTGAAGCTTAGACTCCAAGCCCTTGGGATTGAACTTGCCAAAAGCCAAGCCATCGGCAGTCGGGCCGTTGATAGGACTTGAGCGTCCCAAGGATACGTCGAAGACTATGTGGATTTGAGCTTTTGTGTTCCTGATTTTCATTTAGGAGCAGTGCAAGTCCATCGCAGAGCTTTGAGATTGTTTTGGCAATGGGTAGGCCTAGAGGCCCAAGGTCGATCAGGATCAAACCGTTTTCGGAACGCAGGTGACCCAAGGTTGCGATGTCCCGAGCTAGTGCTTTGGGCGAATTCTCCAAGGGTTGGCCGGTAGGCTCGAGCCAATCCCAGTGGATCGATGTTGGATTGGGCTGGCCTGATCGACTATGTTCCTCGGATTTGCATGGGCCTGTGATCACGCAACTGTTGCGATGCGTTTGAAGGCTCCAGTGCGAAGCGAGTTGGAGAAGAAGATCCCGTTTTGGATCGGAGGACAAGTCGAGATGAGCGAATGCATTCGAACAAAATCCGATACAAACGCTCGAACGTTTTGGAAGAGACTCAAAAAAAGAATCGGTTGGGATGCATGGATTTAAAATCATTTGACGGATACCTTTTGAACACCCGTTAGCGAACCGCAAAGGGGCTTACCCAATCGTGTTCTTCGATCAGTACGATCATGTCCCGATCATCCCCATCGACAGAGACTCCGACTAGGTGACCACTGGTAGCCCGTACGTTTGAGTCTCTATGATTGGCAACTGATTTTGGAGTTCGCTTGGTCGGTTGTTCCGATTTTGCGAACGCATGCTTGCTGGGTTGAAGCTGAATTGCGGCCAGGTTTAGGCTCTTGATAAGTTGCAGGAAAGATGCTTCGAGTGAGGTCGATGAGAAGAGTTTGTTATTGGTGTTTTGTTCTTCGGGCGTATCCTCGATGAAGGCTTGGAAGAGGCTCACAGGTTGTGGATCTTCAACCAGCGAGTCTTGGGAGTCTAGCGATCCAAACTCGATGACTCCTTCGGGCTGAGCGTCTTGGTCATGTTCTGTTGCGACAGGTGAATTCTCTGGGCTTGCAACCGCTTGGGGGTGGCGAGTGAGTTCTGGTTCGGACCAAGGGTTTGGAAGTTGGTGCAGTTGAGTCCATACAGCACCGATTCGGCTGGCTGGGATAGGTTTTTGGGCCTGTGTTCCCGACTGAAGAATCGCTTGATCGGCAAGTTGTTCGATGAGTCTAGGGATCCCATCGCTTGCGCGGAAGATTGCATCGAGTGCTGCGGGTTCGAAAATGGCTGAGGGATCTGCACCGGCAAGTACGATCTTTTTTTGGATGTAGTTCAGTGTTTCGGAATGGCTAAGGGGGGTTAGGTATTCCCTGGAGACGATCCGTTGATTGAGCGACTCCATGTGAGGGTGGGCTAGAGTATCTTCGAGTTTGAGCGTTCCGGCCAGAACCAGATGGACGCAGGGTTGGCCAGAGGAAACAGAGTTAGTCAAGAGTCTTAATTCGTCGAGAAGTTTTACTGAGAGCGTTTGAGCTTCGTCGATCACGAGGACGACTCTGCGCGGTGTAGATTTTGGTTGGCTTAGGTACTCTTGTAGGTTGAGTCTGAGTTTGCCTTCGCTGGTTTCCTGGTAGGGAAGGCCGAGGTGGTAGTGGATCGACTGCAAGAGGGCTCGTCGGGTGCATATCTGAGAGCTTGCAAGGAGTGCGACTTGCATTGAGGCGCTGAGTTTGCTTGCGATCATCATCGAGCAGATCGACTTACCCAAACCCGCACCGGCGATGATTAAGGATGGGCCTTCGGCTCGAAGCACGCAACGGACAGAGTTTTCTATGGCTGTGTTGCAGCAAGTTGTGGGAACGTAGGAGTCCGGATTGGGAGCGACTTGAAAAGGCCGCTTGGAGAGTCCAAAGAACGATTCCACCATTCGAATCACCCACCGGTTTGCTAGCGTTTGGCCGGAGCTTGAGCTGTTGAAGCATTTCGGGTGGTTTCGGCGCGGGACGATCGATTTCATGAGTCGAATCGGTACGATCGTTACAGATTGCCGTTGGTAGTTGCTTAGCGGGGCGGGTTTGAGAGTACAACCCTTTGGTGGGTGAGGGTGCTTTGTTTGGCTCTTTCTAGGATTTCGATTGCTTCGTTGGTCTCTTGCAAGTCGCTCACTAGGCTTGATTTGGATGCGACGGCTCGGTGAAACTGAATGAGCATTTGCTGACCGATAGGGAGTTCGGTGTCAAGGGTTTCTTGATGTCGGCCTGCGTCATCGAACCAAACGAGAGTCGAGGGGAGATCGAGGAAGGCCAGACCTCGTTCGCAGCATACCTGGACGGCAGCCGGTGGTCGAAACGCGATAGCTTCGGCCCAGACAGATGGGATGTAGGCACCGCAACTGATTTGCGCCAAGATCGCGTTGGGGTCGGATTCCGGGTCGCCGAAGCCCAAGCTCAGGATCTGATAGTCGGCGTTTTTCGGGCTGGGGCGGCTCAGGTGCCGGATAGCTTGGATCCAGCTAGGTTCTTCGCCGACGATGTATTTGCACCAATCGATCAGCTCAAGTAGTTCCCTGCTTGAGTTGCGTTCCATAGAGTTAGTGGTCGCAATATCGTTTGTTTCGCTGGGTAGTCGTCGATGGCAAAAAAGTAGTCGGGGTCGCCCCAGGCGAGTTGCAATAAGTTCTTTGAACCGTAGGGTGGCAGGCGCATAGCGTCTTGAGAATCCACTCATGAAAGGGATACCTGAGTTGGCAATTGCAACTTGTAGTCCCTGAGAATTGATAGACTGAACATCTACTTCGGATCCGCAGAAGACTCCTTTTTGAAATTCACAAGCGGCCCAGAGGGGTTGGAGATGATACCAATCGTCTTCGAGAATCAAAACGGCATCGACCGAAGGGTGAGCGATAAGGGATCGGAAGCTATCAAAACCGCTTGATTCGAGTTCTCTGGAGGCCGTCGCTGCGAGGGCTGAAACGCTGTGATAGACTCCTACAACCACAAATCGATCTCGGAGCGCGCGTAGAGCGGGAAGATATCGCTGCTGCCAATCTGACCCGAGTCCAATAACCGCAACCTTGAGTTTCTGCATAATAGCCTCAGGAGCGGACTGCAAATTCATCAGCGTAGGAAAACTGGAATCATATGCGGTTTGTATTAAACCTCAAAAACAGCGAATCATCGGGTATTAGACTCATTGACGAGCAAGCCCCCCATGTGCCGGGCAAGGCTCAGCTATACGGATTTGATTGAAGTCAACGGTCAACAGATCGGCTATCGCTTTCGGCGCTTGCATTTCGCGTTGCCTTGACGCACCTTGTAACGAGGGTTGCTTTTGCAAATAACGTAGATTCGGCCCCGACGACGAACGACTTGGCAATCTGCGTGTCGGTACTTGAGTGCACCGATTGAGGATACAACTTTCATTTTGACGAACTCCAAAACTTTGGTGTTACCAGTGGAATAACGGGCCTAGGTCAGATTCCAGGGATGGGTAATATATCGACTCGGCGAATCCTGGCAACAGGAAAAACCCAGGGTTTTTAAATGATTGGGGGTTGCAGGGGCAAGCGAACCGTGGT
>JBJSXX010000354.1:0-29712 GCA_046086605.1 Pirellula sp.
CACGCCCAACGGTTGAGGACAACCGTTGAACATCTCCTGCACGCCCAACGGTTGAGGACAACCGTTGAACATCTCTCCTGCACGCCCAACGGTTGAGGACAACCGTTGAACATCTCCTGCACGCCCAACGGTTGAGGACAACCGTTGAACGTTCAGGAGAAACTTGTGGAAAGTTAGGAGATTAATCGTTGCTGTAGATCTTCTGCGGTGTAGCAAATCACTTCAGCACCTGCTTGTCGGATTTCTTCGACATCGCGGAATCCCCATGCAACTCCGACCGCATAAAGGTCGGCTGATTTGGCCGTCTTCATGTCCGTGTTGGTGTCGCCTACATAAGCAATGCGCGATGAATCCTGCGACAATTCTGATGCGATCCACTTAGCCGAGGTCGGATCTGGCTTGCGAGGGAATCGCGGGCTGTGACCAAGAACATGATCAAACGCGATGCCTGGAAAGAAACGCTCTACACAACGCTTCGTGAAATGATCAGGCTTGTTGGATAAAACCGCTAACCGCATGCCACTCCTGAGAACCTCGTCGAGCATTGTGGTGATGCCCGGATAAGGTTTGGTGGCTCGATCCCAACGAGCGTCGTAGTGCCCTTGATACGTTGCCATGCATTGGGCTAAAAGATCTGGGTCGTTCAAGGTTTCCGGCAGGGCCCTTTGAAACAGCACGCTCACCCCATCTCCAACGTGTTTTTTGAAAGAATCGAGCGTGCAAGTTGGTTTGCCCAGTTGCCGCAATGTTTCATTGGCCGCGTTGGCAATATCCTCAAGCGAATCGATCAAGGTTCCGTCTAGATCAAAAATTACGCCATCAAATCGTCTCATGGAACTCCTCTCCTTCTTCGTCTTCGGATTCGACCGCTGATTCTATTTCGATCCCCTCGATAAACAACTGCCGAATGATCATGGTTGCGTAAGCCCCCCTGGGCAATTCAAATCCCAGCACCCAATCGCTTTGATTCTGCTTGGATTCACTGTTTTCCCACTTGGCCCTGAAGTCTTTCGCAAACAGCAATACATCGCGCTGCCCTCGCGAAAAAAAGGTGTCGCGTGGGAATTTTAAACGCAGCTCCCGAACCGTAAGACCCAAGTCTGCTACGACAGTTTCGAGCGCCTCGAGTGTCCCATCGGGCCAATGATGCTGACGCGCCGATGGCAAGGGAAGTTGGATATTCCAATCGCTCTTCCATTGTTGCTGGCGAGCTTCGGTCGCAAGCTCTGGGAGTGCCAATGGCCCAGACTTCGATGGCAGATAGCGACTGGTTGCTTGGTCGTTGAAACGCTCGATGAGCTTCGATACCCATCGATTCCATACCCAGCTTTGGAGGGCTGCGATGTAGATGCTGCGCAGATCTTGTCGTACAAGTGCCAATGCTCTCTTGAAATCCACTGGGTGATCTAGCAAGTAAGTAACGATGCTACGACGATGCGATCGATCGAGCATGGCTTTGCATTTTTCCCATTGGCCCCAGTAGGTTCTTAGAATCTCCTTTTGCTCTTTTTCCCTAGGCCGATCATGCGGGTTCTGCTCGGCCATGGCGATGTAGAGAGCTCGCTCATAGTTGAGCTTGCACCAATGCACTCCAATGAGCTCTCCGGATTGACCGATGGAGCCGAATCGCTGATCGTCAAAATAATTGATCGCTCCGAATCGACCCAGCCAATCCGCATTCCTATCGAGTTGATCGCGATCCGATGCTGCGATGTTTCGCAAGCGAATTTCGAAACGGTTGGCTTGGATGTCCTTTGCATGAAAAGGCCTAGGGATCTGTCCAAGGTATTCGACTTGCATCGAACGGTCTGAAAATCCTGTCTTTGGGCCGTGAGCTATCGAGAAGTGCTGAAGAGTCGTCGCGTGCCGATCCTTCAGACCTCCGTAGCTGATGCGTCGCCTCTCAATGTTCCAGCGGCTTAGTACCTCGGCGATCGCCTCAGGTGTTCCAAGACCGGCCTTGGTTAAACGGTACAAGCCGTGGGTTCCGCCCGAGGGCCGTACCGAGGTGATCTCGTCGACCCGAAAATCCTCGGGGGTGCTTTTGAGCTTCATCGATAGGCAATCCAGTCTTTCAGGCAGAGAAAAAAGGGGCTGTTGGGTATAGGTTGTTATCGACTATTCCGAGAAATCTGAGGAGATTTGCTTGGTTTTCGCGGTTGCGAGGTTCGTGCGGCGTTTTGACACTACGAAACGTCGGGTTTTCTTGGGAAACTGTCAAGCCAATTTGCGGTTTCCCATAGAGCTATAGTCTTTAGAGTAATCGACTTCTTTGCTGCCGATCGTCCCACGAATCCGAAACTTTGATGATTCGAACCAATTTTCCAATTCGCCAACAGGAACCCAAGGCCCACTTCCAGGTTTGCGGTTGCCTATTGCTCTTGGCACTCGGATGCAGTGCGATGTTCGGTTGCGGTCGATCCGACTTATCGTACAGGCCAAACGATCTGCATGCAGCTAGCTTGACGCGCGAAGGTTCGGATCTTGATCCTCGTAGCGTCGGACAGAAAGCTTCGGTTCTCATCGAGAAGTGGTTCGGCACCCTCGATGAGCCCCTTTGGCCAAGCGATGTTTTGGGCCCAGACATGCAGGCAGTCCACATGGATTCTGTGAATCGCTGCGCGGGGCCGGTAGGACGAGGTGCCGACAAGGTCGAGCGAGGGGTGTTTCGCAAACACTGCGTCAGTTGCCATGGACTCAGTGGCGACGGACTCGGTGCGGCAGCGATGCTTCTGGAACCCTACCCTCGAGACTTTCGTCGCGGCACCTTCAAATTCAAATCAACACCGGTGGGACAAAAGCCCACGCGTGAGGATATCCATCGAACCCTCTATGAAGGGATTCCCGGCACGGCGATGCCCTCTTTTCGCGCTTTGGAAGAATCGAAAGAGTTTTCGGAGGATGTCGATGATCTTGTCGAGTATGTGCGATACTTGGCGATTCGAGGGGAGGTCGAGCGTCGAGTGATTACCGCGCATGTCCGCGATGGAGTCGACCTGGATGTCGCCTCGGAGCAGCTTCAACAGATCCTCAAGCAAGTTGTTCTGAAGTGGTCAAACGCAAACAGTGAGCAAGTTGTGGTTCCTGATTATCCGGAGTTCATTGGCAAGCCGATTGAAAATCCTTATGAGCACTTGGAATTGATGCAAAAGGGCAAGGCGCACTTTGAGAGCGAATTGACTGCATGCGTTAAATGCCATGGTGCGACGGGTGCCGGTGATGGTAGCTCTCAAGACTATGACGATTGGACCAAGGACTGGACAATTCTAGCTGGGATCGACCCGAAGCATCCCAAGGATTGGAAGGAGATGAAGGTCTATGGGGCGCTCAAGCCGGTTTTGGCCAAGCCTCGTAATTTTCAATGGGGGGCTTATCATGGCGGCAAATCACCCAGCGAAATATTCAAAAGGATTGTACTGGGAATCGAAGGAACTCCGATGCCACCGGTGGCTAGGTCCCATAACGGCAATCCAGGTTTAACCGATCAAGAGCTTTGGGAGCTGGTCTACTACGTAATGCACTTGGAGGATCGCTGATGGGCTCAGAAGCAAAATTCAACTTGGTCAAACTCTGGGCATGGATGGCTGCCATGTTCATCTTCCCTTTGATATGGGTCGGTGGATTGGTCACTACTCATGACGCAGGAATGGCTGTTCCGGATTGGCCCGGTACCTATGGATACAACCTTTTTCTCTACCCGATATCGACTTGGCTCTATGGCCCATTCGATTTGCTCATCGAGCATGGGCACCGATTGCTGGGCTCTTGGGTTGGGTTGCTTGTCATCTTCCTTTGCATTTCAGCTTGGCAATCGGAGACCCGATCATGGTACCGCTGGGCATGTATCGGGTTGCTCGGTGCGGTGATTGCCCAAGGTCTACTTGGGGGATTTAGGGTGGTTCTTGACGAGCGTACGATTGCGATGATCCATGGCTGTGGTGGCCCGTTGGTTTTTGGCTACGCGTCCTTCTTAGCATTTGCCGCATCGTCGGATTGGAAGCATGCCAAGGCGAGCATCGCACCTAAGGGCTTGTGGCGACTCTCGTGGGTATTGCTTGCTGCGACGGTAACCCAGCTTGTCCTAGGTGCCCAGTTGCGACATGCCTTACCTGGGACGAGTCCCGTTGGATTTATGTCGATGGTGCATCTGCATTTAACATTTGCTGGCGTCGTGACGCTAGTGATTCTCGCAGTTGGGTTCTTGGTACGCAGGCACCCCTATGCATCCGAATCCAGGCTCAGAACTCCTGCCAATACATTGCTGGGATTGCTGATTTTGCAATTGGCGCTTGGGATCGGTACGTGGATGGTCAACTATGCGCTACCTTGGAGTGAGACGATGCCAAGTTTGGCTCGCTATGTGATTTCGGCAAAAGGGTACTGGGAATCGATGCTTGTGACGGCCCATCAAGCGACCGGCTCGCTGCTGATTGCACTATCGACTTGGCTTATTTGCCGCGTCGGAAGGCGTCAAAGCGGACTTGTTCAGAAGTCAGACTCCCGTACGATTCACGATCCAGTTTTATCCTTAGAGAAACCCTCTGACCTCGAGCGTCCCAAGTCTCGGCCAGTTTCCGTTAGCTAAAGCCGAGTCTTCCAAAGCATCGACATATAGAAATATGACCAAAACCGCTGTAGCTACCACGGGAGAATCCTCAGACACCTTCTTGGATTGGCAACGATCCACTTGGCGGGATTACTTGGTGTTAGCCAAGCCGAGAATCACCGTAATGATTCTATTGACTGTCGCCGTAGCGATGGTGTTTGCTTCGAGGCTCTTGAACGCCTCGGTAAGTCCGCTGGTTTGGCTCAGTGCGATGATTGGAACGAGCATGGTTGCTGCAAGTGCGAGCGTGCTGAATCAATGGTACGAACGAGATCGCGACTTCCTTATGCCCAGAACCCGAAATCGTCCGCTTCCAAGTGGCCGACTGACGATGATCGAAGCAAAGCTCTTCGGATGGGTTCTGTTTTTTGTAGGTGTGCTTCTGATCTATTTTGGAGCCAATGCAACGGCTGCGGTGGTCGCCTTTGTAACGTGGTTTATTTACTGCTGGATTTATACACCGATGAAAGCATGGTCATGGTGGAATACTGCTGTGGGCACACTGCCCGGAGCACTTCCTGTGATGATCGGTTGGACTGCAGCCGGCGGGACGATCACATCTTGGGAAGCCTGGGGTTTGACGAGCATCGTTATTCTCTGGCAATTTCCTCACTTCATGGCGATCGCTTGGTTGTATAAAGACCAATACACTCAAGCTGGTTTTCGGATGCTCACGCGCGAGGAACCTTCTGGGCTTGCAGCCGGTTGGCACGCGGTGGTTCCAGCGGCGATGCTGTGCTTGTTGTGTTTCTTTGTGCTGCAGCCGGTGTCGATCGCAAGTTGGATGGTTACTGGAATCTCCGTAGTGATTGCGGGCTATCAACTGGTCGCTTCGATTAAGTTTCTCAATCAACGGGACACTCAAACAGCTCGAAGGTTACTTAGAACATCGCTGGTGTTTTTGCCGGCAGTTTTCTTGCTAGTGGTCATCCGCTGGGGATTGCTTTAATGCCTCAAGGCTCTGCCGTCAGCGTTGCTGGGTTGTCGCATCGGTATGGTTCCAAGGTGGCTTTAGACGGTCTGTCCTTGGAGGTTTCGCAGGGAACCATCTTTGGGGTCTTGGGTCCCAATGGTAGTGGCAAGTCGACGTTGTTTAGACTCCTATCGACGCTAGTCCCGATTCAATCGGGTCAGATCCACATTTGTGGGCTCGATGCAAATCAACAGCAGCAACAGGTTCGAGAGCAAATCGGTGTGGTTTTCCAATCGCCGAGCTTGGATCGCAAGCTAACGGCAAGAGAGAACATCGAATTTCAAGCCGCTTTATATGGAATCTCCAAACCACAAAGAATCGCAAGAGTCGATGAGCTGACCAGAGCGTTAGCGATTCAAGAGCATCTTGATACGAGGGTTGATAAACTTTCAGGGGGGCTCAGGCGACGCGTTGAACTCGTCAAAGGACTTTTGCATCGACCGCGAGTATTGTTGCTCGATGAACCGAGCACAGGCCTGGATCCGCTTTCGCGATTGGAGCTTTGGCAATCGCTTGTGGATTTGCAAAAGGAGCATTCGACAACGGTTGTCTTGACGACCCATTTGCTCGATGAAGCCGAGAAGTGTGATCGGGTTGCGATATTGGATCAGGGGAGGTTACTGGTCAGTGATTCTCCGGAGCACTTACGCGCGAGGACCGGTCAGATGGTTTTCACGATTGCAACCTCGGATCCAACGAGAGTGATCGAACTTCTGTCGACCAAGTATGGGCTCAGCGGGGTTAGTGATCATGGGCTGGTTCGGGTAGTGATGCAAGAGAGTGCCGTATCGCCGATGGAGCTCTACGAGGGTCTCGGATCGATGGCTACGAGCATTACGATAGGGCGTCCAAGCTTGGAGGACGTTTTTATAAAGATGGCCGGTAAGAGTTTTATCTAGATTGCGCCTTGGTCTGCGCTCCATTGGCTTTTTAGACCTGGGCCAATTAGGAACTTGTGTTTTATTGCGATTGCTGATTGCCTATCAGGCTTGGAAGACCGACACAAATAGAACTTGAATGATATTTACACACATCATTTGCACTCATGCTGATAACAAAGAGCAAAGGTTGCTGTAGGGTGGCCTCCTGGCCCGCCCTACAGCAACCCTTACTCACCCCGACTGTGGCCCTGTGGCCCCCGGTGGCCGCGATAAAATGATATGCTGACGCGTCCGAGGTTGCGAGACTCTCTTGGCCTTGGACTCAATGGCACGTGAGCCGTGATCCTCCCCCTTTTTTCCAATTGATCCATGATTCCGAAAATAGCCGCAGCCCAAGTGACCTGCTTTGCATTCGCATTTTTTAGTATCGCTTGTATTTCATCGGTTTCCTTTGGGCAAGAACCTCCTACCGCTCAAACTAGGATCAGCAAGGATGAGACTGAACTGAGACACTGGCTTGAGAACATGGTTTGGTACCATGGGTTTCAACGCGAAGAGATCCTGCAGGTCACTGGACTAGATCCGATCCAACTCGATGAAGCGCTCAGGCGATTGAACATATCACCGGATTCCAAACCGCTCGCGGAGGTAGACCCTCCCATCTTTGTCTTGCCTTATCCAGGCGGTCGTCACCCTCGCATCGGGTTTCTCGATGGAGCGATCGAGCCGCAACGTGAAACAAAACTGAGTATCTTCACACCCTGGGATCCATCGAGCTACGTGGTCTTGGATGTTCCAGAAGCGATCTGGTCGAATCTTGGTTTAACCTATTTGGCCCATACACACATCGAAACGGTATGGGACAAGCAAGGGATCAAACTTGACCCCTTGGAGTGGATTTACAAACCCGATGGCAGTTATTTCCTACGACGAGAGTTACCCAATAAGATCGCTTACGAGGTGCTCGCAACCCCGCATCGAGACCACTTGGCCATTCGCATGTCCTTGACCAACGGGACCAGCGCAAAGCTTTCGGATTTGCGTGTCCAGATGTGTGCGATGCTCAAAGGGTGCAAGGATTTCGACCAGCAAACCAATGACAATAAGATTTTCCGAGGCTCTTTGGCGGCTTGTCGCAACTCGTCAGGCGATCGATGGGTGATCCTCGGTTTTGAACCCAACCATAGAACATGGGGCAATGCACCTTGCCCCTGCCTTCACTCTGACCCAATCTTCCCAGAGCTCGAGCCCGGTCAAACCAAGTACGTGCACGGATGGCTATCCTTTTACAGTGGAACAGATATCGACGGAGAGCTTGCTCGCATCCAGACGCGATGGAATGCCGTCGACGAGCGGGTAATTGCTGGTCAAGTGGTGGATGACCAGAGCGGAAAGGCGGTTGCAAGCCGGATCTATCTGCAGGAGGAGTCCGGCCAGTGGTATTTCGCGGAGCCTTATGATTCGCAAGGCGAGACCATTCGTTATGAGAAGCAGAATTGGGTAAACGCGCAATCGAATGAATTTCACACGGCCGTTTCAGCCCATCCGTTTGTGTTGCGATTGCCGCCAGGGAAATACAATCTAACGGTGGAGCGAGGCAAAGAGTATTTCCCTTGGACTCAGACGCTGGTTGTTGAAGATCAGCCAAAGCCACTTGAAATTCGATTGAAACGCTGGATCGATATGGCCGCCGAAGGTTGGTACAGTGGTGACACGCATGTCCATATGTCGGTCGAACGGCTCAAGGTGCCGATTCAAGCAGATGATGTCAATGTCGCGTTGCCGATGGTTTACTGGACAACACGAAGCGATCGGTCGGCGCAATTTGGGGATCGCACGCATCCAGACGATTCTCGTTTGCCACCTGCATTGATTGCCGCCGATCCACTGCACGTGATTTGGCCGAAGAATACCGAATGGGAGATATTCAGTGTCCAAGGCAAACCGCACACGCTCGGTGCGCTTTTTGCGATCAATCATCAAACCCCGTTTGGGGTGGGGATTCCTCCGATCAAGCAGGTGATCGATCAAGCGGATCGCGAGAATGCCATTTTGGATTTGGACAAGCATGATTGGCCGTTTGCCATGGTACTTCCGCCAGTCCTTGGAAATCGCCTAACCTACGAGCTGGCGAATAATCACATGTGGAGAACCGAGTTTGCTTTCAGGCAATGGTCCACTCCCTCTCCCGATTGGATGGAACTTGGAAACGAGCAATTCGATGGTGAAAAAGCCTGGATGGAATTCGTGCATCGCACCTATTGGTGCTTGCTCAATTGCGGTTACCGGCTGCAACCCTCTGCCGGGACGGCTTCGGGCGTCCACCCAGTACCAGTCGGATACGGACGGGTGTATGTGCATTTGCCAAACGGCTTGAACTATCGGGATTGGATCGAGGGGCTTCGTCAAGGCCGATCCTTTGTAACAACGGGCCCGATGCTCAAGTTGTTTAGGGAGGGCGACAACGTAAAGATCGAAGTCCATGCCGATGGCCCGATCGAGTCGCTCGAATGGATCGTTAATGGGAGGATTCAAAAGTTGCCTGTCGAGTCTCAAGCCAAGCAACCCGATGGATCTTATAAGCTCCGAGCAGTGGGAGTTGCTAAGTCCGAGTCGACAGCTTGGTTTGCAGCACGAGTCTGGCAGCAGCCTGCTCCTGGGCGTTGGCGATTTGCCCATTCGGCTCCCATTTGGGTGGATGTTCCTGGTAAGCCGATCGCCCCTACGGCACAGGAGCGTCAGTTCCTCATCGATCGTGTTGAGACCGAACTCAGTCGCAGTCGTGGCATCCTGTCGGCTGAGGGGGTTCAGGAATACCAGCAAGCACTTGATGCTTATCGACAGCAATCGGCTGCCGGGCGATAGACCCCTTGGTAGTGCGTCCTGATTTCTGCTAAAATTCAGGCCGAGTCCAGATGTGCCTGGGTTAGTTGTAGAGTTTCGTTTTCGTTCGCTTTGTGCGAGAAAGGTTCAGTCACAATGAATCGCAGAATTTGCTTAGCCCTCCTATCGGCAGTTGTTCTTTTGGGTGGCAATACCAACGCTGCTGAACTTGAAATCGGTGCAAAGGCACCGGAATTCAAAGCCAAGGGAGTCGATGGAAAAGAGATCACTTTGGCGGAGGCCAAGGGAGCCAAGGCAACCGTCATTGCGTTTACCTGCAATCGTTGCCCAGTGGCTATCGCCTATGAGGACCGTTTCATCGATTTCCAAAAGAAATATGCGGGCAAAGATGTCAAGTTCATTGCCATCAATGTCAACTCGTCTGAGGATATCGAAGCGATGAAGCAGCGGGTTGAGGAAAAGGGGATCAATTATCCGTACGCCTACGACAAGTCGGGTGATTCAGCCCGAGCATTCGGTGCCCGAGTGACACCTCATATTTTCGTACTCGATGGTGAGGGGAAATTGGCTTATCAAGGTTCCTTTGACGACAAGCAAGATGGACCGACCAAGGCGCACGTGGAGAACGCGGTCAAAGCCTTGATGCAAGGCAATCAACCAGAGGTCAAGTCTACTCGTCCCTTCGGTTGTGGGATCAAGCCGAACAAGGGCTAGGTTCAAACCATGTTGAGTTCCATTAGGCCAGCGGCCCTGGTGTCGCTGGCTTTTTTAATCGCGTTTGCTCTTGCCGTCGGATGCGATAGGAGTTCGGTTCGAGATGCTCGGACAGATCCGACCGACATTGAGACTCCGTCGTTGGATGTGAAACTCAAAGAAGGGGATCGCGAGTCCTTCGCTCAGATCTTATCGGGTCACCAAGGTCAAGTTGTTCTCGTGGATTTTTGGGCGATTTGGTGCGGACCATGTGTCAAGCAGTTTCCACATACGATTGAGTTAGCTCACAAGTTTCGCGATCGGGGGCTTGCGGTAGTAACGGTAAGCATGAATGAGCCCAAGGAGCGGGAGTCGGTGCTTGCTTTTTTGGTGCGTCAGAAAGCTGACGTCGACAATCTTCTTCCGATCTATGGCGCAGGCTCTGAGTTTCTCGAAGCCTTTGATCTTCGTGGCGATGTACCGTTTTACAAGCTGTATGATAGGCATGGAGTACTTAGGTACACCTTCAGCGCTGATCCTGAGGGGATCGAGAATTGCGAGTCGATCGAGATGATCGACCAGCGGGTCGAAGAGCTTTTAATGTCGGAATTTCAACGTAGATGATTTCTCCGCACTCATCTACGAGCCTTGAATTGCGCCCTAATCGGTGATTAACACACTCAGCGCCGAGGCCGTAAGGCCACTTTGGCCGGTCCTATGGTAATTCTATAATTTGGCCATCGTTCCGGCCGGCCATGGCGCGATAGACTTGCATATCGACGGTCGTCGCGATCGTATGAGTCGATCCGTCCATGAGCAAGAACAAGCAGCCGCCTGAATGGGGGCTCCAGAATCCACCTGGGCTACCAGTTGGTGCATTCGGCCCACCGCTACGGACATGAACCGTGGCCATCGTGATTGCAGGGCGTAGGGTTTGGCCAACCGTTTGGCCTCGACTCAGGGCAATCATCGGAGAAAAATACGTTTGTGCAGTCGGAACCACTCCTGCCCAACCATTGGGTGCGAACATGCTCGCGCGCTCTCCGATTCCTATGGTGTTTGAGGTTCCGTCGGTGATGTGCGCATGTTTGACCGGTTGATTTCTATGAAACATTCCGTTGAAGGGAGTTTCTTCGTACAACGCGGTGTAGCGAGGGGCGTTAGCCGGGTTCCCGCCTCCAAGGCAACCGATGTAGCTCGAGTGGGCAAGATCGCTGATGCCAAGGGAATTAGGCCAGAGTGTTACCGGTTCATTCCAGGCATCCGATGGGCATTGGTAAGCGGGGATCTTGGTGCTGCGAGCCGCTTGGTTTGTAGGCGACACGATGGGTAGTCTAAAGTCAATGGATCCATGCAACGTGGACAACTCCATGTTGGGCAAGATCATCGCAAAGAGACTCCAACCGGGTCCGGCTTCTGGTATCGGGTCGTTCCCTTGGCCAGACCAAGTTCCAGTGACGCGTGAGATGAAACCAGGCGGAAAAGTCCGATGGGCGCTCTCGTAGTTATGCAATGCGAGCCCCATTTGTTTGAGGTTGTTGGCGCATTGCATGCGACGGGCAGCTTCGCGAGCAGCCTGAACGGCAGGAAGCAGAAGTCCTACCAGGATGCCAATGATAGCCAGAACCACCAAAAGCTCGACGAGCGTGAAGCCTTTGGCCCTGGTGGGCTTTGAAAAAGATTGTTTGAGGATGTGCATAGCCAAATTCCTTAGTCAGCGAAAACGGTTTACGAAACAGAAATCTTTGGCTGGCTAGGGCTGATTTGTCTTGCAGACTCTGCCCAATGGCTTGCTTATCCCCCTATTGTTACTGAGACTCAGTCTCATTACAATCCGTCTGTCGTAGTTTTCGCATTTTTTGTTGTGAAAAATCGTTGCGTCGCATGACCAAGAAGGAAATGCAATCGTGTCGAACGAAAGCGAAGAATCGCAGATAGAAAAAGATCAAGATCAGAGGGGGCCAACAGAGTCTGTGCCGGCGACCGCTAGGTTGCTGCCGAAGATCATTCCCTTTAGAGATCTATGCCGGTGCGGGGATGAAGTTTGGATCGAGCACCAAGGCCAACTCTATCGTCTTCGTTGCACCAAGCAGGGCAAGCTTCTTTTGACGAAATAGAAAGAGCGGATGATGTTCTTAACTGAGATCGCTAGGAAACAGAGATTTAAGCAGCTTGGTCGAAGGATCATATTCCTTGGTGAAGGCTAGTTCGACAGCCGCCGTTAAGCTCTGTTTTGCGGATAGTTCTTGGACGATTCCAAGTGTTTGGCCGTCGACGAACGCTCGAAGCGGTCGTTTGCCTCGAGTATCGAGGCTTGTGAGAGTGATCTTACTCGATCCTGGTAGATTCATGGGCTTCCAAAATCTTGGTTGGAATATGTTTGAACCTGCCAGGATCAATGATGGAGAATCAAGAGGGACCGGGACTGCTCCCATTGCACGAGCGTAGGCTGATGAACCTGCGGCGGTGGCAACGAGCATTCCATCGCCGACGACTTTCTCTAATTGAACTTCGCCGTTGACTCGAACTTGCAACCAAGCTGCTTGGCCTTCGGCTCTTTCGATCCAGGCGTCACCGTAGGCCAGGTGCATGGCGGTCTTGTTATCCGGGTAACGCACATCGACCCGAAGCAATGGCAGGGACTGCGAAATCAGTTCTATGCCTGCGAGATCCCCTGGGAGCGAGGCGTTCATGAGGAATCCCAAGTGCCCTGCGTTCAGGCCTATGAAAGGTAGCCGTCGCCTCCAATGTTCTCGGATCGCTTTGAGCATGGTGCCATCGCCACCGATAACGAGGATTAGGTTCGGGGTGCTCGACTGGTATCTCTGATAGGATTGAGCAATCTCAACGGCCCTTGGGTTTCGCTCGTCGTGGACGATAAAAAGTTCTGGGCGATCGATTTTGAAGAACGCATCTCGTCCGGGCGTGCCCGGCACAAAGAGCCGATGCCGATGGATGTAGTCGGCAATGTCACGATCAAGATGGATATCGATTTTCTTTCCGTGAAAAATCTCACCGCGAAGGTCTGCTGGCGATGGGGCTTTTGGAACCTCTACGACACAGTGGTTCGTCGGTAGCTCTTCTGTCTTTGACAATGGAGTATCGACCAAAACCGCAAATCGGGCTTCTTGCCAAAGGCGTTGCCCTTGTTCGTAGTTTTCGATCGCCGAGGGCCTACCCGAGGTAGCTTTGGTAGCATCCGCTTGAGGCACCACCAACCACACCTCTCCTTGGCTCTCGTACTTATACGTCAGATCGATCAGCGGAGAGTTCGTTCCGTTGCTGATATCTTCGTAGTTGACCTCCACGTTTGGAATGTCCTTGAAAGCCAACGAGACCAAGGCGGCGCGGTGTCGGGGCAAGGCCACCTCGTGCTCGCCGCGATCGGCACGAACACCGCGCGGGTGTATGATCACCTTGTCGAACCCCTGTTCAAGCAACTTTTCCACCTGGGTTCTTTGGTGCAAGGTAGGGGGAGAGAAGGAGTCTGAAAATACAGCAATCTTCAATTTGGGGATCTGAATCGCATCCGAATCGATCGGTTTTCGATAGAGTGACTCTTTGCGAATGTATTCTGCGATCTCTGGGGGTAGATACCTCCAAACCGTATTGTCCTGCTTCTCTAGCAACCCACGTATCGCGGTTTGGGTGGTGATGTTTTCAAGGCTCGATTCGACCTGAACCCAACGGTGAGGAGGGTTGCGAAACCAAGCACTCTCAGGAGCCGGAATCGGTGGCTTCGAATCGATGATGAGGATTGGAATGGCATCCTCGATCCGTTCGGTGGTCGTCGATCGGTGCATCTCATCGGCAAGAGACCTTTCCAGAATCAGGCAGAATTCAATTCGGTCGCGGAAGGATGTTTCGCCTAGGAGTCGTTTGACCAAATGGTATCCATCAGAACTGTATTCGTTCTCCTGCTCATACGTGAAGACGTGGACATGCTCTGAGCGTTCCACAGCCAGTCGGCACATGGCAATCCGATCCTTATTACTCGCCCCATCGGAACTCATCGGATGAAAGGTTGGCATCAACCAAACTTCATCGACACAATCGAGCTTCAGTGCCGTTTCGATCATCGCAAGATGATGGTTATGAATTGGATCGAAATCGGCTCTTAACAAACCGATGCGTTGTTTCCGATTGAGTTTTTTATAGACTTCAACGCGACGCTCGATTCGGTCTAGTGCCTCAGTTACCAGCTCAGCAGGTTCCCAACCACATTCGTTGCATAGCTGTAAAGTGCTGGCAAGAAGGTCTCCTACTTCATGGCGAAGTTGATCAAGGTCTCGATGTTTTGCAACTGCGTTGGCTTGCTTCTGAATATCCTTGGTTCGGTCTTCGAGGTTTGTTGTGCCGAATGCCGCGTGAAACAAGTGTTGGATACGTTTGAGAATCGCTTGCATTTCTTAACTTGTAAAATCAGAAGGAGGCTTGATGCGGCCATCATTCTAGCCTCTGATTCACTTTATGTGTGAAAACAGAGGTCGGAATCGCCTAGGTCGCTGGCAAAACCTACCAGATCAAGTCACAATAGAAGATCTCGGAGTCTTTTTTCGGGAAAGCGTCATCACGAGGAAACAGAAGTAGAAGGTGTGCGATGAAGATTGCAGGATTTTTTGGTTGCTCCAGTCTGGCTTGGATGTTCGTAGCTAATTTGGGACTGTGTGCTGAGCCTTCGATGGTCGATGTACTGCGGTCTTGTCCCAAGACTGCCAATGCCATCGTCCAAGGGGACATGGTCGCTCTAAGGAAATTGACCCTTGGGACACCTTTGCATGAGGATTTGCCAGGCAATGTTCTTCGTGTACGAATTGCTGCGGAACTTGATTTGAAGTCGTTTCAACCTGAATGGGAAATTGGATACGCTGCTGTCGAGAAGATGGCGACCGTCGAAGCCTTGGCTCAGCGGGAAGGGGGATACGTCGATACGTTGCAAGGGCGCTCTATTGTCTGGACTCCCAACGAAATGTACTTGGTTCCCCTTGCAGACAACATCGTATCGATCGTAAGGCCTGCGGATCGTAAGTTTGCAGGCCAGTGGCTTAAGAAAGACCGCAGCAATGTCGTCAGCAGTTATCTTCAACAAGCTGCCATCAAACTCAACGAACGAAGTGCTGTAAGTATCGCGGTGGATCTTGAGGATGTCCTATCGATAGGAATCATTTCGGATCGACTCAAACTCGCTAAGTCCTTAGAGGGGAAAAATACCGACGCGATCGCTAGATCTATCGCAGCGATGCAGGGGGTCACGATTTCGGTAGCGGGCGACGCGTTACAAGCAACCGTTGCGATCGACTTTTCGAGTGCACCGATTGAGCTTGTTTCGGTAGCCAAGCCATTCTTCGGCGAAGCACTTTCCGCACGTGGAATCCAATTGGACCAGTACGAGCAGTGGAATGTGACGAGTGTCAATGAAGGTAAAACGCTTCAGTTTACCGGTCCAATTGCTGCCGAGGCGCTCGATGACCTGCTAGGGATGTTCACCGTCCATCGCGCCAGTTCTGGTGTTACAAAGGCTGACAAACCGATCCAGACGGTCGCTTCGGCTCCCAACAGCACAAGCCCAAGTGTGATTGCCGACAACACCAAGGAGTACTTCAAGAAGGTGGTGAGCATCATCCACCGAGTGCGGGATTATTCAGCAAATAACACAGGAGAAAGAGCTCAGTGGAACAGCAACATGGCCAATCGCATCGATGAGATTCCCACCTTGGATGTCGATCCGCAGATGGTCATGTATGGTGCCGAGGTGGCCAAGTCCATGCGGAGCAATTCGATGTCCATGCAATTGGTCAACATTGCTCAAGGTGCCGCTGCGGTGGCTTCCGACGCTGGAACGGCTGGTTATTCGACAGCCACTGCCGGAGGCACCATGGCTGGGATGGGTTATGGTTATGGGAATTACGGCGGCTATGGAGGTGGTTTCGTCGATCCGAACTCGCCCATGAAATACTACCAGTTGGGCCAAGCCAGTGGAAACACGTCTTTTAAGGAACTGATGGCTCGGTTAGAACAATCGATCGCAGATATGCGGCGTACCATGACCGAAAAATACAAAGTTCAATTCTAAGCTATGCAGCCGATTCTCTCAGAACTCCAGTGGCGAGGCCTGATCCATCAATCCACGGAACCAAAAGAACTCTCAGAGCAACTCGGGAAACCTACCGTTGTCTATGCGGGTTTCGATCCTACAGCCGATTCCTTGCATGTAGGCTCGCTCTTGCCGCTGATGATGCTACGCCGGTTCCAGCAAGCTGGTCACAGGCCCGTGGCCCTAGTTGGAGGAGCCACAGGGATGATCGGAGATCCGAGCGGAAAGACCGACGAGAGACAACTACTCTCGAAAGAAGTTCTTCAAGCCAATGTCGATGGGATCCGAAAACAACTCGGACATTTCCTCGACTTCACCGGCCCGAATGCAGCGATCCTGGTCAACAACCTCGATTGGATGCACGGATTCTCTTTCCTCGATTTCCTAAGGGATGTCGGCAAGAATTTCCCAATCAATGTGATGCTCACCAAAGATTCCGTGAAAAGTCGCTTAGAGCGAACCGACAGCGGTCTGAGTTACACCGAGTTTAGCTACATGCTGTTGCAAGCCTACGATTTCGTGCATCTTGCTAAACATCACGAATGCTTGCTGCAGATCGGCGGCAGTGACCAGTGGGGCAATATCACCGCTGGAATCGATCTTGGGCGGCGCATGCTCAGTCGAAGCCTCCATGGTCTTACTTGTCCACTTCTTACCACGAGCGATGGCAAGAAGATGGGCAAAACCGAAAAAGGTGCCGTTTGGCTCTCAAGTCACCGTACTAGCCCGTTTGAGTTCTATCAGTATTTCATCAACGTGGCCGACGCAGATGTTCTGATGACTCTGCGTTTCCTATCGGATGTCTCGCAAGACGAGTATCGTGATTTAGAAGTTCAGGTGAAGGATAAACCGCAAGAGCGAGCGGCACAAACGCGATTGGCCGAATCTCTCACAAGATTGGTACACGGCCAAAACAAACTCGATGCGGTTCAGCACGCGACGAAACTTTTATTTGGTGCCGACATTACGCAACTGACTCAAGACCAGCTCAATACGATTTTCGAGGATGTTCCCAGTCAAGAAGTTCCTCGCAGCAGACTCGCAGACGGACTTGGAATCATCGATGCGCTTTGCACAGCAGGACTTGCCAACAGCAAGAGTGAAGCCCGACGTACTGTGACCGAAGGTGCCGCGTATCTGAATAACCAAAAGGTTACTGCCTTCGACCGTGTTCTTAACGAATCGGATTTGGCAGGAAAATACTTGATCCTGCGAGCTGGCAAAAAGCGATATGGGCTTTTGAGATTCGTGTGACATGCGAGTCGTCCACATCATTACTAGAATGATCGTCGGTGGTGCTCAAGAGAACACGCGGTTCAATTGCTTAGATCTTGTCAGAGATTTTGGGGACGATGTGACGCTTGTCACCGGCCCTAGCCTGGGAGCCGAAGGCTCTTTGCTCGAAAAGTACAACGACACAGATTTGAAAGTCATTCTCGTCCCTGAGTTGATTCGATCCATCCGACCTTGGACCGATTTCCAAGCATCGAAAAGACTAACGCAAATTTTGTCTCAAATCAGGCCCGAGGTTGTCCATACCCACAGCGCGAAAGCGGGAATCCTGGGCCGTAGTGTCGCCTGGAAACTAAGAACGCCATGCGTCGTTCACACTGTACATGGAGCCCCCTTTCATCCCTATCAAGCCTGGCCAGCGCGCAAGCTCTACCAACTATGCGAAAGATGGGCTGCAAGACGTTGCCATCGGCTTATTTCGGTTGCCGATGCGATGACCGATCTGATGGTCAATGCAAGGGTCGCCGAGCGATCAAAGTTCGTCACAATCTACAGCGGGATGGATATTCAACCTTTTTTGGACTCGAACCAAAGACGCGATGCAGTTCGAAGTCGATTGGGAATCGATCCAGAGAGCATTGTGGTAGGAAAAATTGCACGATTGTTTCATCTCAAGGGTCATGAGTATTTGCTTGCTTGTGCACAAAGAGTTGTTCAAACGAACCCTCGTATCAAGTTCTTGCTGGTCGGGGATGGCGTTTTGCGGGAGTCCATCGAGAGAAACATCGATGCAATGGGATTGCGAGAGCACTTTATCTTTACTGGTCTGGTTCCTCCCGATGAAATCCCAGAGCTCATCGGTGCGATGGATATGCTTTTGCACGTTTCCCTAAGAGAAGGCCTTGCGAGGGCATTGCCCCAAGCATTGCTCGCAGGAAAACCGGTGATCAGTTACGACATTGATGGAGCGAAGGAAGTTGTCATCGAGGGCAAGACAGGGATTTTGCTCCCTCCTAAGTCGATCGAACCACTTGGATTGGCCATCATGAAACTGGCAAGCGATGCCTCTTTACGGGATCGCATGGGACAACAAGGAAGACTGCTCTGCCAAGAGAGGTTTGGGCATCAATCCATGACAAGGCAGATCAGGAGCCTCTACCAGCAGATCCTTTCAGGGTAGTTTTTCGCCTGGAGTCTGCCGATCTCCCCTCGTAGAAACCGGTAGTTTTGTGGATAATCCCCACGAAAGAGTTTCGTAGCCAAAGGGCTTTTAAGCTCCCATACATTCGCCTTATTTTCAAAAGCTGCCTCATTTTTCAAAGCTGATAGTCAAGAACTTTTTGCAAACGCATGGCAATCACATACAAAGACAGCGGAGTGGACCTAGAGGTATACGAAGAATCGATGCAACGGCTGCCCAAGCTCATGCATCGTACGTTTACTCCACGGGTGCTAAGGAACGACGGCGGTTTTGCAGGGCTGTTTGCCCTGGATTTTTCCCAACAGCTTTTTGCCCGCAATTACAAGCAACCGATTCTGGTTTCTGGCACCGATGGGGTTGGTACGAAGCTCAAGGTGGCGATCGCTGCAAAGAAGCACTCGACGATTGGGATCGATTTGGTCGCCATGTGTGTCAATGACGTACTGTGCACCGGTGCAGAACCCTTGTTTTTCCTCGACTATGTCGCGATGGCCAAGGATGATCCGACGCTTCTCGAGCAACTCGTTCAAGGGATCTCGGATGGTTGTATCGATGCCGAATGCAGTTTGATTGGCGGCGAGACGGCGATCATGCCAGACCATTATGAACTAGGTGATTACGAGCTTGCAGGTTTCTGTGTCGGCGTGGTTGATAAGCAGAACATTATTTCAGGTAAAGCGATCCAGGCCGGGGATGTGATCCTGGGTGTGAATTCCTCGGGAATCCACAGCAATGGATATAGCCTTGCACGCAAGGCGATCTTTGATGTGGGCAAGTATCAGCTCGATAGCTATATCCCAGATCTCCAAGCTACGGTTGCAGATGCCTTGCTCGAACCGACCCTTCTTTATAGTCGTCTAACAAGAAGCGTACTTAGCCACTACAAAGTAAAAAATGTGGTGCATGGGCTTGCGCACATCACTGGAGGTGGGTTGCTCGAAAACACCGAAAGGATCCTACCGAACCACATCGACTTGGTTTTCGAGCGCGGATCTTGGCCAATTCTTCCTGTCTTCCAATGGATCCAGAGTCTGGGCCAGATCGCTGAATCGGAGATGGAGCATGTGTTCAACATGGGAGTAGGTTTTGTGCTCATCGTTCGACCTTATTTTGCAACGAGCATCCAGAATATGGTCAAGCAACTCGGGTATGAGTGCTGGCCGATTGGGCAAGCTGTCGAGGGGATTGGCACGAGTCGGTTCGCGAAGTGAATTTGTTGAAGACTGGAGTCGAATCTGTGAGCAACGCTCTTCTACCAATCGCAGTGCTGATTTCCGGCGGTGGAACGACCCTCAAGAATCTGATCGACCGAAAAGCCCAAAACACCCTGGCCGTCGATTTTAGACTCGTTGTTTCTTCGAATCCAAAAGCCAAAGGGCTTGGGTATGCCCAAGAGGCGTCCATTCGGGCGAAGGTGATACGCAAGAAGGATTTCGTTGATGGCCAGTCGCATTCGGATGCTATGTTTCAGGCCGTTCGCGATTCGGGTGCCAAACTTGTCGTTATGGGAGGGTATCTCGAGCATTTGCTGATACCCGATGACTTTGAGAACAGAGTCATCAACATCCATCCGTCGCTGATTCCAGCATTTTGTGGGAAAGGGATGTACGGTCTGTATGTCCATCAAGCGGCCATCGAGTTCGGAGTGAAGGTATCAGGTTGTACCGTCCACTTTGTTGACAACCAATACGATCACGGCCCGATCCTGCTACAACGAACTTGCGAAGTTCTCGATGATGACACTCCAGAAACTCTCCAAAAACGCGTTTTCGAGCTTGAGCGCAAAGCCTTACCGGATGCAATCAACAAGCTAGCTCAGGCTCTTTAGCTCCTGCATATTCGGAATTTCAGGCAAGATCCGACCTGATGTTTTTTTCCTCATGGAGCTTGTCCAGGTTCCATCGTATACAAGGAGTCTGCGGTTCGATTAAGGAACCTATGGGACTGATCAACAAAACCAATCTACTATTTGCGGGCTTACTGGCTGGTGGACTTTATTTCGCCTCGCAACATTACACCCTGAGCGGACTGGATCAATTGAGAATCGAGTCCAAGAGTCCTGATGTTCCGAGCAGGGATTGGAGCGATCCAAGGAATTGGCTTCCGGTGACTCATCAGCCATCCGATAACTCGGAGACCTCAGCGGGAAACGCAGCGGTACTGCCATCGAGCGGTCGACAAGGAGAGCTTACTCCTGCCAAACCGATTACTCCTACGATTCGGATCGCGAGCTTTGACCTTCAGAACTACGAGGAGCGAAAAGCTGAGAGCCTGGCTGTTCAGGAGATTTTGGTGCGTATTCTGAGGAACTTTGATCTTATAGCGATACAAGGCATCACCTCCCGGCAGCGAGACACGCTGCCGAAGCTCATCGATCGCCTTAATCAGGACAAGCATGTTTATGACTACATGATCGGTCCAAGGGTTGGACCCGTTCATCAGTCGATGCATCTAGCGTTCATCTTCAATACAGCAAGGATCGAAACAGATCGTTACCAACTCTATACGGTTGAAGATCCTGGGGAGCTGATCGAATATGAGCCTCTTGTGGGTTGGTTTCGGAGCAAAGGCGTACCGCCCCAAAAGGCGCTGACTTTCTCTTTGGTGAACATGTACCTATCTCCGAGTCATTTAGAGCGGGAGATCAGTCTTCTACCCGCATTAACCGAGAGCATTCAAAAAGATGGGCGCGGGGAGGACGACGTAATTTTGGCAGGTGGCTTTGGATGTTCAGATAGAAGACTGAGCGTACTTATTCAGCGCAACTGGAGTGTGGCCATTGAGAATATGCCTACGACGGTAGCTGGTGATGAGATGCTCGACCAGATCGCTTTTCCTCCTCAGACGAGCGATGAATTCACAGGACGTGCAGGAGTGATCGACTTTTTACGTAAGTTTAATTTGACGATTGATCAAGCCACTCAAGTCAGTAGTCACTTGCCAGTCTGGGCTGAATTCTTTGCCGAAGAGGGTGGTTATCCTGGGTATAAGTAGCTGAGTAGGCCTGAGCCCTTGCGGATTCAACGAATATTCGCTGCGCCGAAAATAAAAAATCTTATTCCCGATCGAAGGCAGGAAGAAGATTTAGTGGCAATCAGAGAAGGGGCGTGGTTAATTCAATCGGAACTAGGGTCGCTTGAAAGCTAGCGATGCGGTGATTTCTACCTCATCGTTGATCTTACCCTTGCCATAATCCATCCCAAACTTGGTGCGATCCAGTTTGAACTCGGTGGTCAAGGTCGCGGCACCCTCAGAGATACTTGCCTTGCAAGGAACCTTGATCTCGACGGTCTTCCCAAGCATGGTCATCTTGCCGATGAGTTGCACGTTGTCCTCACTCGATGCTTCTAAAACATCGTCTGAGTGACACAGATACCTGTCGGGTTTTCAACCTGAACTGCTTTTCGTCGGCTGTCCCAGCGGTGACGAATTCTGTCCGATAAATCAGAATTTTGCTAGTTTTGCTAAGGATCCGAACTCTATAAAACAGGCTAGATCTTCTCGGATCAACAGGATTTCGATCCTAGCGATTGTTTTTTCAATGGTTTCGTTTGGTCAAGGAGGGACTTGAGAAGACGATAGAATCTCGAAGCGGACGGAGATCTGCGATTCGCTGGGCCCTTTGCATATCCTCAAATCCCCTCGCGAGACTAATTGCTTGAATAAAGGCGACGCACTGCATCTTTGCTGGCTTAGTTGAATCGAAAATCCCACTTATTCAAACCCTCGATATCGGGCCAGGACAAAGAATGGTCTTTGATCTCGGGAAACTGTGCGGTTCGGATGGCAAACCTGTTGCACTTGGCGACAGCATCGCATTGTCAGGTTGCTGCTTGACTGTGGTGGAAATCGATGGAACCAAGTGCCACTTTGCGCTCGGATCCGAGACCCTTTCGAAGACCAAATTTGGGCAATTGCAAGTTGGTCAGTATGTCAACTGCGAGCGTTCGCTTCGAGTGGGGGATCGAATGGGAGGGCATTTCGTGACCGGCCATGTCGATGGACTTGGACAAGTCTCTGAGATTCGAACCGAGGGCCAATGGATGTTTTATGACTTTAGTGTGCCGTTGCCTCTATTGCGACAGATGGCTCCTAAAGGATCGATCACCGTCGATGGAGTTAGCTTGACGCTCGTCCAAGCCGATGACAATCTCTTTTCGGTAGCCTTGATCCCGCACACGCTTTCAGTCACGACCTTGGGCGAACTCGTTGTGGGTGATCGGGTTCATTTGGAAACCGATTTATTGGCCACGTACATTGCGCGTCAATTGGAAGGACGAATGATATAGACAGATTTAGTTAATTCGTCGATTTCCGAACCTATTCGAAAAATCAGAAACGACCTTGTAAAGTCGTAGATCCAATCGCTCGAGTGTCTGGGTTACGATGTGTATAGGAACGTCTCCATAATAGGCCTCCGCAATTCCACCCGCTATGCAGGCCATCGTATCGGAATCACCGCCGAGAGAAATCGCGTTACGGACTGCGTCTTCGTAATCGGTTGATTCGAGAAATGAGATGATGGACGGAGGCACCGTACCTTCGCATGAAACATCGAACTCGTAATACACTCGAATATCATCGAGAGATTTGCTAAGGTTGTACCCAAATTCGCGCTCCAAATATTCCTTCATTTGGGATTTGCTGTATTGCATGCGGGCAAGGAGAATGGCGACTGCAGTCGCCTGCGCGCCTCGAATCCCTTCAGGGTGATTGTGCGTCACCTCGGCAGTCAACCGGGCGTGAGTCATGACTTGTTCAATGGAGTCAAAGGCGAAACCGACGGGGCTTACGCGCATCGCTGATCCGTTCCCCCAGCTATTGTATGGCTTGCGGGATCGACTCACGGCCCATTGAATAAAACTGCCACCGTAACCAACCTGAGGATACTGATGAAAGAATTCGTGCATGGAATCGATGTAGTTGATTCCTGTTAATAGCCCAGAGGCGACAGCAAGAGTCAAGACTGTGTCATCTGTGAAGCGGCAATATTCCTCAAAAAGAGGAAACTCCTTGGTCTTGGTTCCAATACCTTCATGGACTGAACCGATTACGTCACCTGCGATTGCACCAATCATGGGATCACCTTGTTAGTGTAGACTCTTTCCAACTCTGTTGAAAAAATTGACTTCGTTGATGGCAAAGCCAATGATGTAAACCAATCAACATAGTCATTCGCGTCAACAATGTCCGCTGTCAATCCCGTCAATCAGTTCAAATGAGCAAGCATAAGAAAACGATTATTCGCTAGACGAAAAACAACAATCTTCTTCCCGCCCAAGAGCAGGAAGAAGATTTGGTAGCAACCAGATAAGGGGTTTAGGTAACGCAATCGGAACTAGGGTCGCTTGAAAGCCAACGATGCAGTGATTTCTACCTGATCGTTGATCTTGCCCTTGCCATACTCCATCCCAAACTTGGTGCGATCCAGTTTGAACTCGGTGGTCAACGTCGCAGCACCTTCCGAGATACTGGCCTTGCAAGGAACCTTGATCTCGACAGTCTTACCGAGCATCGTCATCTTGCCAATGAGTTGCACGTTGTCCTCACTCGATGCTTCGATACCGGTGGTCTCGAAGGTGATCTTGGGGTACTTACGAACATCAAAGAAATCTGGGTTCTTCAAGTGCTCGGTTAGCTTTTGATCATCCGACCAAAGACTCTCTGTATCGATCTCCAATTTGAGAGATCCGTTGTTAGGATTCTCAAGATCCGCTTTAACGGTCGTCGTGAACTTCTTAAACCCACCCTTGTGCGCTCCATCGGGCTTCTTTCCTACGAAGTCAATCTTGGACTTCTCCGCATCCAACTTCCACTCCTCGGCGTAAGCTGGACATAGAGCAACCGCAACCGCCAAAAGCAATCCGCCTAAAAATCTCGTCATACCATCCTCCATTAAAACATCGTCTGAGTGACACCGATACCTATTCGGTTCTCCACCTGGAAAACTGCTATAGTATACCGAAACGATTATCCTTTGCCCCACCCCCATCAAGGGTTTCCTTTGACAAAGCGTAAAAACAAGATGCTCTGCGGTTTGACGAGCAAGCTCACCCGAAGTTTATCTTTTGCCCTGCTTTATGTGGCTTTTGTCTCCACTCACCTCACCGCTCAACTCGCCGACGTGAGCAGCGTCGAGGAAGCGATGCGGATTGGGGACTATGAAAAAGCCATCGAGTTAGCTCAGCAGCAGGTGGACAAAAAAACCTGGAACGAAGCTTGGCCTCGACTCCTGGCGACCAACCTAATGACCGTCGGAAGGTATTCGGATGCACTTGCTGTCTATAAAGCTTCCCAAGAAAGGTTCTCCGACAGCCTACGACTGAGGCTTCTTGGCTACAAAATTTTACAAGAAAATAATCTTTCCCTTGAAGCCAAATCGGCTCTCGATGACCTGACGCTGCAGATCCAACGCAGCCCTTGGAAGTTCTCCACCAAGTCGGAACTCGTCCCGCTCGGCGAGTTCTTCTTGCTCCAAGGTGAAGAGCCCAAACAAGTCCTTAAACTCTGCTACGACCAAGCCTTGAAATCCGACCCGAAGAACTTGGAAGCACTCAAGGCCATTGCCTCAATGGCTATAGACAAATCAGACACCAAGGTTGCAGCCGAAGCGATTCAAAAGGCGCTAAAGCTCACCCAAAACGACCCCGACCTTCTTGTTCTTGCGGCGGAAACCTGGAGCAATTCAGATCGGGCCAAGTCGCGTGAATATCTGCAACTTGCCCTGGATATCAATCCTAAACATCTGCGAGCACTGCGCATGCTGGCCGAATCATTGATGGACGCAGAGAGTTACACTCAAGCAATCGAGGTCCTTTCAAAAATCCAGGCCGTCAACCCGAATGATCCACAAATGTGGGCCCTTCGCGCTGCGATCGCTCACCTGCAGGGCAATTATGCCGACGAAGGTAATTTCCGTAGCAATGCCCTATCCGTTAGAAAACTCAACCCCCAAGTCGATCATAGGATTGGTAAGCATCTGTCGATGCACTATCGATTCGCCGAAGGTGCTCAGTACCAACAAAGAGCATTGGCGATGGACAAAGATTTCCACAATGCAAAGACGCAGTTGGCTCAAGATCTCCTGAGACTCGGACGCGAACAAGAAGGCTGGGAAATGGTCCAGTCCGCCCGGCAAGCAGACCCCTACCATGTCACGACCTACAACCTTCAAATCCTTAAGAGCGAACTCGAAAAGTACACGAGCATCGAAGTCCCTGGATTCATCATCCGTATGGACTCGACAGAGGCTAAGGTTTTCGGGGACCAAGTCGTAGAGATTCTTCAAGAGGCACGAGAAGTCCTCGGGGAGAAGTACAAGGCTCGATTGCAGGAACCGATCCTTGTCGAGTTATTCGCCAAACAAAGAGATTTTGCTGTGCGAACCTTTGGTCTACCAGGCGGGGAAGGTTTTCTCGGCGTTTGCTTCGGAAACGTAATCACAGCCAATTCGCCATCGGCTCTGAACGTCGAACACAACTGGAAATCGGTCCTCTGGCATGAATATTGCCACGTCATCACACTGAACCTGACCGAGAATAAAATGCCTCGCTGGCTCTCCGAAGGTATCTCGGTTTACGAGGAGAAACGACGACGAGCCAATTGGGGAGAACCGCCCAATCCGCTCTATGTGCATTGGCTTCGCCAAGGCGAATTCGAGCCTCCGAGTCGGATGAGCCGAATGTTTCTTGCACCTAAATCTCCGCAACATCTCCAGTATGCGTACTTCGTCGCGTCGATTGTTGTTGAATTCTGGGTTGAGCAATTCGGTCACGAAGGTCTCTTAAAACTGCTTGCCGATCTCAACGATGGTTTGCCTATTACCGAGGCAATAGCCCGAAGAACCGGAAGTGTCGAAGGGCTCGATCAAGCGTTTGAAAAGCATGCCAAAGCCCTTGGACAATCGATCGCTCCTACACTTGAGTTTGAACCAATCCCCAAAGAAACTCCATGGCAAGAGTGGCTCAAAGAGCATCCAAGTTCATACCATGCACAGCATGCGCAACTCGATCAGCAGATGCGTCAAAAGGATTGGACTCAAAGCCTTGAACAAGCACAGCGACTCTATGAGGCTTGGCCGAATGACTCTTCCGTATCCAGCGTACTGACGAAACTTGCCTCGATCCATCGCCAGATGGGCAACACCCAATCCGAGACAGAATCGCTTATCCAATCGGTGAACGTCGATCCTCATACAACCGAGCCACTGATTCGTTTGATAGCGATCCAGCAGGACGCTGGAAATTGGGGTGAAGTTGCGAGTCATTGCAAGTCGATGCTCGAAATCCAACCGATGAAGACTTCGGTTTTGGAATTGCTTGCAAGCGCCGGTCAAAATCTGAATCAACCTCAGGAGGTCATCCAATCATTAAAGGCACTGTCGAATCTCGAACCGGTCGATCCTGCCGATCTCGAATACCGGCTAGCGATCGCCTACGATCAAACCGGTAAAAACCGGGAGTTGGCACTTCGGCATTGCTTAAGAGCACTCGAGGAATCGCCAAGATTCGGCAAGGCTCTTGAGCTACTGATCCGGTTGCAAGCGACCACGACGGACCGTTGAAGAAAAGCCTGCTATAAGTTATACTTGCTCGGACTTTACGGGCATTCTTTGCGTGCTCGCCTACCCTCTTTCCTACCTGAATCCTCTCGATTGGTGCGGAACATGAATCGCTTGTTTTACCAAGCCCTATGCACGGCTTTAATCTGCCTTGGGAATCAAAATCTTCGTGCAGAAAATCCGATCAGCTACAACCGGGATATCCGGCCCATCTTAGCCGACAAATGTTTCGCCTGCCATGGCTTCGATGAAAAGAAGCGAGAAGCAGGACTCAGGCTCGATACTGCCGAAGGAGCAACTTTCAAGCGCGATGGAAAAAGCGCGATCGCTCCAGGCGAGCTAGCCGCTAGCCTTCTTTGGGAGAGGGTTCATGCCACGGATCCCGACGTGAAGATGCCTCCCCCGGATAGTCACAAAGAACTCACACCCGCCGAGATTGAGCTTCTGGGACGATGGATCAAGGAAGGTGGACAATACCAAAAGCACTGGTCGTTCGAACCGCCGCTGGTTGCCAATGTGCCGCCCCAAACCGCTGGGGGAAAAAACACCATCGATGCCTTCATCGGAAAATCCCTCGAAGCCAATCGATGGAAGCTCTCTGATCAAGCAAGCAAGTCAACACTGATTCGACGCGTAGCGTTCACCCTCACGGGACTGCCTCCAACAGTCGATGAAATGGAGGCTTATCTGTCCGATGATTCGGCGGATGCCTACGAAAAAATGGTCGATCGCTACTTGCAATCCAACCGATATGGCGAAGAGATGGCGCGTCACTGGCTAGACATCGCACGCTATGCCGATACCCACGGATTACACCTCGACAATGAGCGGCAAATGTGGGCCTACCGCGATTGGGTCGTTAAGAGTTTCAATCGCAATCTCCCCTTCGATCAGTTCACGATCGAGCAACTCGCAGGAGACCTTTTGGAAAAACCGACGATCGATCAACTCATCGCCACAGGCTTTAATCGTTGCAACGTAACAACGAGCGAAGGTGGTTCGATCGACGCAGAATACTACTATCGCTATGCAGTCGATCGCACCAGCACCATGGCTTCAACTTGGCTAGCCCTGACGGCCGGTTGTGCGGTATGCCATGATCACAAATTCGATCCGATTCCCACGAAGGAATTCTATTCGATGTACGCGTTCTTTAACGCATCTGCAGATCCGGCGATGGATGGTAACGCACTGCTTACCAACCCTGTCTTGAAACTTGAAACCGACGAGGAAAAAGCCAAACTCGCCGAATACGACAGACGCATCGGAGAGCTTCAATCCAAACTCAATGAATCGGTCGCAAAAATCGTTTACAACGACCCTGCACTTGCGGATCCCAAACCACAAGCCGCTTCCTCCGAAGTTGTCTGGATGGATGACGACTATCCTGCAGGTGGAAATGTAGGAGGATCTCCTGGGCATCCGACCATGTTTGTCTCGGTCGATCAAGGCGAAAAGGTGCTCAGCGGTAAACGGGCGTTGAAAAGATCCGATGCCGGTCTGTCCCAAGATGTTTGGGGCATCTCTACGGTACCTGTCAGTGTGCCGGTACAAGCGACCTTGTTCGCACACGTATTTATCGATCCTGCGAACCCGCCCAAGTCGGTCATGCTCCAGTACCATCGCAGCGGATGGTTGCATCGAGCCGTCTGGGGAGAATACGATGCGATTCCTTGGGGAACGGCCAACACCCCTGAGCGTGTCCACATGGGGCCACTGCCTAAAACAGGGGAGTGGGTGCGATTGGAAGTCTCCGCAGATAAAGTCGGCTTAAACGCAGGCGATAACCTAACCGGATTTGCTACCACCCAATTCGGAGGCACGGTCTATTGGGACAAAATCGGTGTCACCGGAGTCAGTGATCCGGCCAACGATCCGCTCCGCTCTTTTTTAGCTTGGTGGAAAGCGGCCAAAGGCAAAGACACCGCGGGTCTTCCTGGCGATCTGAACAACATCGCTAAGGCAGGACCCGATCCGGCTCCCGATGCAGCCTCGGTTGCTAGACTCAAAGAGCACTACCTTGCGCGCATTTGCAGCGATACCAAGCCAGTAGTGGCAGAGGTGGTCAGCGAACTCGATCAGACACGTGGCCAACGAGATAACTTCTACAACGCGATCCCGAGCACGTTTATCTACAAAGACAATCCTACGCCTCGCGAAAGCTTTGTCATGCTCCGTGGTCAGTACAACCAACCCGGTGAAAAGGTTCAACCCGATGTACTGTCGATCCTGCCTGCGATCCAGAAGCCACAGTCTGGACAACTCACACGCCTCGATCTGGCCAAATGGCTTGTCTCACCTCGACATCCGCTGACCTCACGCGTGGCTGTGAATCGATTCTGGCAACAGGTATTCGGTGTCGGCTTGGTCAAGACCAGCGGTGATTTCGGTACTCAAGGTGAAACGCCCTCGCATCCTGAGCTCCTCGATTGGCTTGCGATCCAATTCGAAGATTCCAACTGGGACATCAAGGCGCTCATGCGGTTGATGTTGACCTCAGCGACCTTCAAGCAGAGCTCGAAGATTCCAGCGGATGTCCTTGAGAAAGACCCCGAAAATCGGATGCTCGCTCGAGCCCCGCGACTGCGCCTCGATGCCGAACAGATCCGGGATAACGCCCTGTTTGT
>JBJSXX010000355.1:0-3946 GCA_046086605.1 Pirellula sp.
CTACCGGTTACCAATAGCTGTTCATTGACATTGTCGTATTGGACATATGCTCCAGTGGTGTCCTTGAACAAGCTCTCGATCGCATTCTCCAGCGACTTGCCATCGATGCCCTGCAAAGAGAAAATCTCCCAACGATCATCCCAATAGCCAGCGCGAGTGCCGATACAATCTCCGATTTGGTACGAGACGTCTACAAGTCTCAGCTTACTAGCGGTGCGGGGAGAGATCCTCTGGATATCCCAGAAGGTGTATCGAGCGAGGTTGCCACGATTTTGCAGCAGATCAACGCCCAAACGTCAGGTCCACTTTTGACCATGTCCGTCGATGACACCTCGAACTTGATCGTGCTACGAGGTCCGAACGAATTGACCAACGAAATCAGGACTTTCATTGACAAGATAGATCAGCAAGCTGCCGGTGCACCCTCGCGACGTATCCAGGTGCTCAAACTCGAATCGACCAATTCGAAAAATCTCGAAAAGGCACTGAAGATTCTCAGTGGGAAGTAGTGCGGTCGCAGAGTCGATCCTCAAGGACTTGCTGCTGCATCGGATTGATCAGCACGGCTTGTCCTGCCTGCGGGACTTTTGGTACAAGCCGTTTCGAAATAGCATCAAGCAATTCTTGAATCCCCTGTCCTGAAATCGAGCTGACTCGATGGGGCTGGAATTGAGTGTCAAATAGCTCGATGTAGCCAATATTTTTCTGCTTTGGTAAGTCCGACTTGGTTTCCAGGATCAGCGATTTTTTAGGATTCAGATCCAGGAGTTGCTGATGTTCGGTTGTCCATCCTTGAAGCGGATCGACAAGGATCAATTGCAAATCCGCCATGCGACTTGCGAGAATCGCCCGCTCAACACCTGCCTGTTCAATGGCGTCGATTGCGGTTCTCAACCCTGCACTATCTTTGATACGCACAGGCCAACCATCGATGCTCGATTCCTCTGCTAGCAGGTCTCGCGTCGTTCCGGCTTGTTCATGCACGATGGCTCTTTGGTATCCAAGCAATCGATTCAGCAGACTGCTTTTTCCGACGTTGGGAGGTCCGCATAGGAGTATTTCGTAGGGTTGGGTAAGATGCAGGCCAAGCTCATTCCAGGCCCGAAGGTTGTCAGCAAGTTGTTGTGCTAGTGGCATATCTCCATGACGGATTGCCGAATCAATCTGCTTGAGAGCACGAACCGAGGCCCCTTTTTGCTGATCCAGAAGGATTCGCGTGGTTCGCAGTGTCTTGGCATCGACAAGCGCGAGGGTAGCTTGGGAAATCCACGAATTATCCTGATTCCCTTTGCACCATGCTTCTTGCGTTGCAATGGTGATTCCGCTTTTCTCCATCCGAGAGAGGATAGTCTGAGCGGCGAACTTTCCTCCGTGACAATGCAATTCGAAGCGATCTTGGGCGGTGCGACAGACGATGATGGATTCCCCTATATCGCTGTCGATGCATAAATTCCCGTAGCGAATCGAGTCAATTCTCAACTCTTTTTGACCGTTCGCCGGTGACCAGTTCCGTTCGATCCAGTCGATTGCACCACAACCTGAGAGTTCAATCACACTGATCGCAGAGGGGGTATCTCCAGTGACTCGGCAAGCAATCGCCATCATGATTGATCTGCCTTGCTATTGTTTGCGGTTGGATTCTCACCATCGCTAACTTTTTGCGATTTTGGGAGTCGTCCAGACTGTTCAAGCGCTCGATGCAAAACAAACTCTATCTGGCCGTTGAGACTCCTAAACTCATCTTCTGCCCAGACCCGAAGTGCTTCGAGCATCTCGGGATTGATCCGTAATAGGAAACTATCTCTCTTGGCCATGCGTCTGATATTCCATCAAGCTGAAAAAACGGGGGGCTTCAGATGTTTCTTGGAAACTATTCTTGGGAACCAATGGGTAAACTCTGAGACCACCACTCCGACTCGGTGCCAGTTGGCGTTGATTTTAATGATAAATCGTTCCTGCATTGACCACGGGTTGCGCGTGTCGATCACTGCACAGAACGACAAGTAGATTAGAAACCATCGCCGCCTTGCGATCATCGTCGAGTTCAACAATTTTATCGCGGCTCAAATGCTCCAAAGCCTGTTGAACCATGCCGACCGCACCGTCGACAATCTTGGCCCTGGCGGCTACTACGGCACTTGCTTGTTGCCGTTGCAGCATCGCAGCAGCGATTTCTGGTGCGTAAGCCAAATGGCATATCCGAGCCTCGATCACTTGTACCCCCGCCTTCTCAAGACGATCTTGGATGTCCGTGCGGAGTTGCTCACAGATCTCTTCGGTTGAGCCACGCAAGGAGACTTCGTGATCTTCGCTGTCATAAGGATAACGCGACGCGAGGCTTCGAAGGGCCGATTCACTTTGAACGCCGACGAAGTCCTCGTAGTCATCGACTTCGAATAGGGCTTCGGCCGTGTTAACGACCTTCCATACAACCACCGCAGAGATCTCAATGGGGTTTCCGTCGCGGTCATTGACCTTCGACGGCCGGCCAACGGTTCGAGATTTTTGCTGAACGATAACCCCAGCTTCGTTTTTTCTCTCAGCGACATTCGTCGAACCCGTTTCAAAGTTCCTCACCCGAAGCGATACCTTCTTCTTCGAAAAGAACGGATTGACCCAGTAAAAACCGGACTTCGAAACCGTGCCTCGATAATCTCCGAACAAGAGCAATACCCGGGAATCATTGGGTTGTACGGCAATGAACCCAAATAAGCAAATCAATGTGACCAACGCCAAAACCACCGCTGGCAGGATAAGCCATAGGTAAAGCGGATTCCTAGCTCCGTATACGATCATTGCAGGAACTGCCAGCAATGCAGCTAGAACTGCAATGAGCATTCCCCAACCACTCGGGGGGAAATACGGCTTCTCTGTGACGGTCACTTTTTCATCGCTCATAAAAATCGCCCTTTTTTAAATGGACTAAAAACCTGGACAATGCACCCTTGGGCATTTTAAAAATACCGAACTTGGATATCGAAATGATATCACTTAGAAATCCTCGTGCAAGTATAGGCAGGAAAGGATCGGTCTCGAGGCGCGAAATTCTGGAGTTATGTCCGGTTCCAAAAACTTTAAATAAGCACACAATCTCCTTCGAACAGCCTTTCTCCTGCGGCCTTTGCGAGCAAGCAAATCTATGAAACCCATCGACTACTTGAAAAACCTCGTCATCATGGCCTCGGCCGATGGCGCCCTGACGGAACGCGAAATCGATTGGTTAGTCGATCGCTGTAGCGAACTCGGACTCGATGAAGCGGATCTAGGAACTGCCTTGGAATTTGCCATCAGCGATCATGCGACGATGAAGCTTCCGAAGGTGCGAGAAGAGCAAATGCAACTGCTTTCGGATCTGATCAAGATCATGGCAGCAGATGGGCAACTCGATGAGATTGAGAAGCGGCTCTTTGCGGTGGCTGCCGCAAAAATGAACGTTCAGCAAAAGGAGCTCGATGCGCTCATCACCAAGCTTGTCGGCAAAGATTGATTATTCGCAGAAGCCTTTGAGAGCTTCGATCACGTCGAGCATTTGAGGTTTGGAAAAGCCGTTCCATTCATTGGCGCGGTACCTCAGAATACATAACTTCAACGGGTCGACTGCCTCGACGATATCGAGTGGCAAATCGCCCAAGCCTTCGAATGGATTTTTCGTTCCGGTGGTTACGCTGGACAAGTCGGGCTCGGTATTTGTACTGACCTGGGGCGCTTGATCAAGCCCATTACTTTGTTCTTCGTCGCCGAAATCTGGACCTTCGGCTAGAGGGGAACTCTCGAAGCGTTCCTTTGATGGTTCTTGCGAATCTTCGATTTCTGCGGATTGGTCAACCTGGCTGATAAAACCGTCATCTGTTTCCGATTCCATGCGATTCGTTTCGTTGGTAACTACCGAATCGATCGTTTGACCATCAGCAAGTTGCATCGACTCTGCTCGCATGCGACACATCTT
>JBJSXX010000356.1:0-7284 GCA_046086605.1 Pirellula sp.
TCATTTCAAATTTGCGCGAGCAACTACCTGACTCGGCCCGCATCGATGCGGAGAAGATCGATCAGATCCCGATCGAAATGCAATCCGAAGGAGACTTGCATGGCTTTACGATCCGCTCGAGCCAAGGGCAAGGTGCCACTCTTTGCGATGCGCTGCCCGATACTGCTCTCTGCGAGGACTGCACCCGCGAACTCTATGATCGAGCGAGTTCCCGGTATCTCTATCCGATGATCAGTTGCACGCAGTGTGGTCCGCGTTACTCGATCCAGACCGGCATACCGTTTGATCGCGGCAGCACTACCTTGAGCGTTTTCCCTCTGTGCGATAACTGCCAACGCGATTACACCGATCCAGAGAATCGTCGGTTCCATGCCCAGACGATCGGATGTTATGAGTGCGGTCCGAGTTGGACTTGGCAGGAGATTCATGCAGAGGCGATCAAGTGCACGAGTCCTAAACGCGTCGAGTCTGTGCTCCAGCGGTGTGAAGAGATTCTGCAAGCCGATGGAATCGTCCTGTTGAAGAGTGTCGGCGGTTATCAACTGCTTTGCGATGCAGCAAGCGAGAAAGCGACGCAAAGGATTCGGAAAATCAAAAATCGGGATCGAAAACCCTTTGCCTTATTGCTCGAATCGATCGAGCAGGCGTTACGGATGGTGGAACTATCACCCGAGGCTCAAGTTGCCATCGAGCAAACTCACCGACCGATCGTTGTCGCAAGCCGCAAGAGATCAGGCGCAACTTGGCCAACACCCCCCGAGCGGTGGATCTGTGAGCTCCAGTGCTCCTTGGGGGTCATGCTTCCTAACAGCCCCATGCAACTTCTGCTTGCTCGTCACATCGGTCGACCTTTAGTCGTCACATCCGCCAATTTTTCCGGTCAGCCGATGCTCATCGATGACCGGCAAGCGATCGAGCAATTCGGAGATCTCGTCGATGCAATCTTGATGCATGACCGACAGATCGTCGAACCTTTGGATGACCCGGTGTTAAGCGATACGCCTGTGGGACTCATTCCGATCCGCTTGGGACGTGGCAATACGCCTTGCCGACTGACCACTGATTCCTCCCAGCATCGTTCGAAGTCTGCAGTGGCATTGGGCGGAGATCTTAAGGCCGCTTGGGGAATGTCCCTTAGGCAAGGTCTCTATCTGATGCAACAGCTTGGAGATGCCTCCGATCCGGCGGTCATCGAGCGTATTGAGGAATCGATTCAAAAGATTCTGCGGAGCGATTTGCCTGCCGAGTCGATCTTGGTCGACATGCACCCTATGTACGAAACAACGATGCTAGGTAAGCGACTAGCCATGAGTCCTAGCGAAGGATCACCTGGTGTTCTATGTCACTCGATCCAGCATCATGCAGCCCATCTTGGTTCCCTGGCTGTCGATGCGGGGATCCGCGATGAGGATAGGTTGATCTGCTTTGTCTTCGATGGAACCGGTTACGGTCCCGATGGAACGGTTTGGGGGGGCGAGCTTCTGGAGTTTTGCTGTAGCGAATATTTCAGATTAGGGAGCTTGCGAGGTTTTCGATTGCCAGGAGGAGATGTTGCAGCCAAAAATCCTTGGCGCACAGCCCTGGCTCTAATTCTCGATGCGGGAATAACGATCAAGGACCTGCAAACCTGCTGCGATTGGCCTACCGATTCGCCTTGGGGATTGCTATCGGAGTCCGAGCAAACCGCGCTGGTACAAGCCCTAAGCGTGTCAACACTTTCGATCCAGACCAGTAGCATGGGGCGGTGGATCGATGGACTTGCATCCCTCTTGGGTTTAGTTCATTGCAATGATTACGAAGGGCATGCGGCGATGAGGCTCGAAGATCTCGCGTTGGCTTACGACGGTGATCAAGACGAACGAAGGTATGAGTTTGCTATTGAGCAGAGAGTTGGATTGATCGAGTTTGATGGCCGAGCGGTCGTCAGAAGGGTCATCGAAGATTTGCGACATGGGATCGATCGAGCAAAGATCGCTTTTGGGATCCATGCATCGATTGCAACGATGATGGTCGAAGTAATGGGTTTTCTACCTGAGGAGTTAGGTGGAAACCAATTGGTAGGACTCAGTGGCGGAGTGTTTCAAAATCGGTTGCTCGTCGAGTTGGCTTACAAAGGGCTCCAAAGCGCTGGCCATCGAGTCTGTATGCACAGGCACATACCACCGAACGACTCAGGCTTAGCCATTGGCCAACTGCGATCTGACCGATCCGTCTGATCTGTCCGATCACTCACCAGCAGGTTGCATCGTGGGGTTTCCTTCGAGTGGCCTGCGGGGAATTTTCTCGTCACGCATTGCGGCTTGGTAGGCGAATGTTGCGATGATGACCGACGATTGCTTGGCGTCCTCTTCGATGAGCCGCTCGTAAACGTCCATACTCGAATGGTGCGTGCGCGTATCGTACTCGATGGGGTCTTGGATGAATTGAAATCCTGGCAATCCGATCCCGGTGAAGGATTGATGGTCGGTGCCTCCGGTGTTGGCTGCCGTAACAGTGGAAGCTCCATAATCGGCAAATGGACTTAACCAGGATCGGAAAATTGGACGGGCCGCCTCGTTTCCTTGCAAGTAGATCCCTCGAATCTTACCCGCTCCGTTGTCGAGATTGAAGTAAGTCGAGAGTTTCTCATATTCAGGTTTATACTCGAGGATCGCACCTCTGGGGCCACCTTCGCCACCACGTTGCGGGCTTTGCAACGTTCCGAAGTGCTCCGATACATAAGCTCTCGATCCCAATAGTCCTTGCTCTTCGCCTGTCCAAAGTGCGATACGGATCGTGCGCTTGGGTGCCACTCCGATCGACTTGAGGATTCGCATCGCTTCGATCATCACGCCACAACCGATCGCGTTGTCGGTTGCACCGGTACCGGAGTGCCATGAGTCAAAGTGAGCTCCGATCATGACGACCTCGTCTTTGAGCTCGTTGCCTGGGATCTCGGCGATGATATTGAAGCAGTTGTTATCTCCATCGTGGTAGGTCGATTCGATGTCGATCTCCAACTGGGGCAAGACTCCTTTTTGCACCATGCGAACCAAGCGGTTGTAGTGTTCGGCGGCCACGACCATTTGCGGCAAAATCGGGGGGGAATCGACCGTCCAAGGTCTGGCGCCTCTGGACATGGGACCACCTTCGCCGGGGCTGCGAATCTCGCGCTGCGGATCAGCTCTTCGAGGCATGGTGGCCGAAGCGACAAAGACCGTACCGCCGTCGCCTCGTCCAGCCTCCAAAACCACCGCAGCTCCTTCGTCGTAACACATCTGCCACTTATCGGTTGTCAAGCTAGAGCCGATCCCAGCTCCATTGTTTCGCCGAGGGGGCTGCCCTTCTGCTGCACCACCCGTTGGCGGTGTGGGGGTACCGGCGCTAGGCGTGCTGGGATTCAAGCCCCCTGCGGGCGCTCCGGGTTCGACTCCTGGCGGCCTACGACGACGCGAACCACCGATCTCGGCATTCGCAAGACTCAATAGTTCGCTATCAGTTTGTCTTGCACCGGGTGGATCAAACCAAGGTTTAAGCTCGCGTGGGGGGCTGATGAGCACAATCGCGCGACCGAGTTTGCCTCGATACTTCTCAAGCTCTTCGGGGGTGTTCGCATCCAAATAGATAGGTTCTCCTCGAACGGTGGTCGGAGTGCTTGGAGTCCAAGCTTTTGGATAGGCGATGAGCGAGAAAAAATTCGGTGCAGTGACGTTGGCCCGGTAGGACTGAAGGGACCAGCCTCGGCCAAAGGGCCCCCAGGGTTCCAAGTGAGCGTTTTCAAGGCCGTACTCTTCGAGTCGCTTTTTGGCCCATTCGCCAGCCACTCTTGTTTCGGGAGCTCCGGTCAATCTAGGTCCGGAAACGTCGGTTAAGTAACTAATGGTTTCCATCACCTTGGATCGCTCCATACCCTCCTGCTTGATCTTATCGACGATCTCGGTGTTGACCGATTCGTTTTGGGCAGACGAAAAATCGCAGGTTCCACCAAAGGCAGACCATACCAGCAGTCCAAAATAAGTTCGACGGAGCATGGATCGATGCTTGAGCATATTCAAACCAATCATGAAAAAGTGGATCGAAGGCGGAGTTCCTTTCCTCTGAATAACGACGCCTAAATTATAACTCAAAACAAACCATTTGTGGTTCCTGGAATCTGACCATTTCTAAGTCGCTGTTCGCAGATTCGTACCGCAAGTCCATCGAGACCTTGCAAGGTCTCACCGTCGGTTAGCTCAGCTAGTGGCACCTAGCACAAGGTAGCAGGTACACTCCGCTGTGCCGTCTGCCAGGGTACGATCTGAACTTGATTAAACACGGTGGACGGCACATGGAATGTGCCTACTACGATGAGCCCTCGCCGATCGGCGGGCAGTCGACAATGCCGCCATCGCTGCGCTCGACGTTGATCGATAACTTGGCACAAGTCGCTTGCTCGGGCTCAGGTATCAGCGATTATTAGCGTCTATCGGGGGTTCAGAAAAAAACCGCTGATGGACGCTTATCAACGCTAATGGATGATTTCATGGGTTCGATTCCGAGCTTATCGAACATCCAATCGAACATATTCTACTCTCAACTTTCTCAAATCCACTCTCTAGCAGTGGGCACGTCGAATCGTCCATAGCTCCTAATTTTAGAAATCAACGAGTTTATACTTTTTTGCCAGACACCCATTTGGCAATCGCATTTGCAAAGATGATCGTATAGGCAGCGACCAATAGAATGATGGCCGAGCCACTGAGGCCGCCTCGTAGCGTTTGGGAAAAATTGCCAGAGTTATATCCGGTGATAAAGTCTGGCCAGAATCGGGTTTGCAACATCTGTGCAGCAGCCGTGAATGTTGTCGTTGTCACAAAGAGCATCGGCAAGATCGTCACCCACGCATAGCGTCCTCTCCCCTGCTGGAAAATCCAAGTGGAAAGCAAGCACAAGGCGATCGCGGCAAGGAGTTGATTCGCGATCCCAAACATCGGCCAAATCGTGTCGATCGATCCGGTCCAAATCAAACTCCCCCAACCCAGTGTCACTAACCCAGTGCTTAGCCATACACCTGGCCACCAATCCATCTTTTGAAACTTGGGATGAACATTCCCTAAAAGCTCCTGCAACAAAAACCTTGCGATCCGCGTCCCTGTGTCGATCGTCGTCAGGATGAACAAGGCCTCGAACATGATTGCAAAATGGAACCAGTACTTCACGAGCGAATCGACCGAGCCGATCGAAAAGATACTGAATGCTTTGGTCATGATCTGCGCCATGCCCACCGCGAGTGTGACTGCACCCCCAGTTCGTCCTCGCAAGGTTTCACCGCCAACTTGAGCCTCGATTTGATCCAAGTGGTCCACATTGGCATCGAGTTTGGCTAGCGTTTCAGCATACTGGTGGGCTTTGGACATATCGATGTTGATCGCCCAGTAATCACCTTGGGGCAACGCCGCCGCAGCGATCAGAGCACATACGGCTACCAAACCCTCTAAGAGCATCGAGCCGTAACCGATGAGCCGTACGTCTTTCTCATTACTGACCATCTTGGGCGTGGTTCCCGAAGAGACCAGTGCATGGAATCCGGAGACCGCTCCACACATGATGCAGATGAAAACAAATGGGAATATCGCGCCTGGGAAATAAGGCCCTCCGCCGTTTGCAAAATAAGGGTTCACGGCGGGAGCTTCGAGCTTTGGATTCGCTACAAGCACACCGATCATCAGTAGTGCGATCGTACCGATCTTCAGAAACGATGAAAGATAATCCCTTGGGCATAGCAGCAACCATACCGGCAAGACCGATGCGATGAATCCATAGAGGCATATCGCAAGAATGATCCCGTTACGCGTGAATGAAAAGTAGGGCTCGATCGAAGATCCTTGAACCCACGATCCAGCCACCGTCGCGAATAAAACTGCCGCCGCACCAATCAAAGAAGCCTCGACAACGCGACCCTTGCGGAACCGATACATGTACCATCCGACAAAAAGTGCAATCGGGATCGTGCATGCGATCGTGAACGTACCCCATGAACTTCCTCGGATCAGTTCATAGGATTTCTCGGGTATCTGCAAGCTGTTGGTTCGAGGGTACGAGTCAGCTTCAGGCATCTCGACCACAAAAGCTTCGCTCCGTAGCAACTGGGTGCCGTTGGGATAAGACACCTTCGAGCCTGCTGGGACGCGATAGGTCACAGGCCCAGAGTTTCCAGCTTGGGGAGCTATGGTCTCTGAGGCCTCGATAATGCTGCCCGGATAAAGAGCTACACGTTCCCCACCGAGTGCTTTGACAACCACGACACCCAAGCCCGATAGAGCGATGATGACAATAAACAGGATGGCTACCGAGGTCAGCACCCCTAACTTTGGGCCCAAAAGGGACTTGGCAATGTTCGCCAAGGACTGGCCACGATGTCGCAGACTCACGGCCAAGACAAGGAAGTCTTGGACTGCACCGGCCAGACAGACTCCGATGACAAGCCAAATCAGGCCGGGCATGTACCCGAATTGCACCGCCAAAACCGGCCCGATTAGGGGCCCTGCTCCGCTGATGGCGGCAAAGTGATGGCCGAACAAGATCCATCGATTCGTCGGATGGTAATTTTGTCCGTCATTAAGCTCGACTGCGGGGGTGACCCGACTTGGATCCAAGGCGGCGACTCGGGCGGCAAGAAAAGCACTGTAGAATCGGTAAGCCACCGCCATGGCCGCTAGGATCCCCAAGAGAATCGGCATGGAATGCATAAGCTTCGATGATTCCTGTCTGTTTTACGATTAAAGAAACTTCGCGGGTCGCTTGCCCCTGACCATAGCTTCGCTACAGTATGCAGTCTGCGGTTGCATATCAGCTTAGCAATTGCGCCCTTGTTTGTGGTGTTTGCTTTCGTGAAATCGACTCGATTTCTTTAGTTACGAAAGCCTCATTGCAATCGAAGGACTTCAGGATCGAATCGAACGCGGCGACGAAGGGTAGACGGAGCCGTATCGAGGAATGATTCTACCGCGCGATGCGAGCTACCAAAACTGTTTCGGCGTAGACTGACTTTTTTGGCTTCCGTACCTCAGCGTGGAAGGTGTGCTTAGGCGGTTTGTCTATTTTTTTGTTTTTGGAAGGAAGAGTTAGCTAAATGTCTTCGGATAACAAATTCAAGCTCGAGTACATTTGGTTGGATGGGTATCTACCCGAGCCCAACATGCGCAGCAAAACCAAGATCTTCGACAATGCTCCAACGAGCGTTGCGGATCTACCTATGTGGGGCTTTGACGGAAGCTCGACACAACAGGCCGAAGGTCGTAGTTCGGACTGTTTGCTCAAACCCGT
>JBJSXX010000357.1:0-5066 GCA_046086605.1 Pirellula sp.
ATTTAGCGAAATATCCGCTGGACCATATCCGAAACCTTGAGGGATCGACATTCCGAATCGGTGTAGGCCTTGGGAGTATCCAAAGGCATTGAACCCAGCTCCCGAACCATTGAAGTTCGCAGCCGCAGAACCTTGGACACGATCACCGTGCAGATTGATGTTCAATCGACCATCGAGGTCCTGAATCATGATCGCCGTCAGGGCCTTGAGCAACCTGCCGTCGGGTGCATGGATCGCAGGCAAGTTCGGATTGATCCAAACACTATCGGGAGTGCCATCCCCATCGTTGTCGACATCCCAAGGACCTGAGATGAGTTGGTTGATGTAGCTACTGAGGGGAACGTTTTGCGCTAGGTTCTCGCGTGGGTAGGATGGGAAACTGCTGTTGGGCTGGAAGTAAGGGTTCACCGATATGATATTGTTGTTTCCGGTTCGATAACTGTAATTCATCACTCGAGCCGAAGAAGCATCGATGAGTCGTAGCAACTCGGAGGCTTCTGCTGCGTCTGCAGGTGGACCAAAGACGTGGGAGATGTAATGGATCAACTCCGGTCGATAGAAGGAGGGCAGGATGCGAGATCCGTCAGTAAACGAGAGCCAATAGTCTCGCCAATCGGCCACGTCGTACCCTTCGTTGCTTTGTCCCTTGAGCAGACTTTGATCGCCGACGCCTGAGACACCGACGATTCCCCCGTTGGTAGCCATCAGGTCCGGGTTTTGAAGATAGTCGTAGTTGGGAAGCAGAGCGGGTGGGATCTTTGGCTTAGTGGTCGGAATTCGCATCAAGTTCCGAGCGTCGATGTTTCCATAACCTGGTTGTCCAGGATTGGTTTCAAGACCGATCGCTGCATTGTTGAATGCATTGCCATTGATCATGCACTTGTAGCCTTGATAGGCCTGGGTAGCCGGCTCATAAAAGAAGAATAGATTGCGGAGCCCTTGGCTGTTGGGCAACGAGAGCCAGTCCCCGAGTTCACCGGAGAATGTCTCGACACGAGAGGTATTGGGGTTTCGCCACTTGCCCTCGAGTTTGCCTTTGATGCTCGATACATCGATCATCACGGAATAGTCGTAATCGATCGAGGTGTTTTGAGGGTAGTTGCCTTGTGGAGCACCTGGCATGCTCCCATCGAGATTTGGATCGGCGACAGAATCGTTGGCCGAACGGACATACCCAACGTATTTGTAGATGCGGAACGAATAGCCCGACAAAGGTCCTTCTAGAACCGTCAGAACGCGTCCGTTATAGGCGCCCTCGATGGGGCTGAGTTGGTAGGACGCATAGCCGCCCGCGAGGTTGTTTCGATTGCGTGGATCCAAAGAGACTTTAATAAGCTCGACGCCGGGACGGTCCGAAGGGGTTAGCTTGCGGCACCACTTGTCTTGGAATGTGTTGATACCGGCACCAAAGAATCGATGCCCGAATTGGACACGGATCGCGTTTGCATCATAGACATCCTCTAAGAGTGCGTGTTTGTAGAACGCGCTCTTTTGGTCTTTGGTTCCTCGAACGGCCATCTTCATCACTTCGCTGGTCATCCCTTTGACCGAGGCGCTTGAGTGGCTGGCTCGAACACGCATGGCCTGTGCCCCAGTGCGAGAGGAACTCGCCGAGACGACCCAGGTCACCGCAAGGAGCGAGAACAGCGCGAGCATCCCAAGGGCCAACAGCAGGATCAAGCCTTGTCGCTGACGGCGATGTCTTCGATGGCTATTTCGTTTCGAATTGTCCATGATTAGCTTTCCTCTCTCGCGAGTATCGAGTTGGAGAGTGGCGTCTGTTTCGGATCGATCGTGTATGTAATCAAAGCCTATGAATCGTACGCAGCAACTAACGCAATTCCATCTGTCGCTCGTAGACTTGTACGACATCTTTTAAAATCACCGCTTGGGTTTCATAAGTTCCTGCGCCAGTACCTGGAACAGGAGGAACGGTCGGCAAAGCCATTCCCTTTTCCTGCATGTCGCTGATTTCACCTTCAGTCCAACCCCAAGGCTTACCCGCAACGCGCAATGTCAACGGATAGCTGTCCCCGGTCACAGCAATGATTCGATACCAACGGTGGACTTGCCGAGCCACTTGCGTCACGTTGGTATTGTTCGCAGGTCGCGGAGTTAAGTCTCTCATGGCGAACCGGGACATCATCATCCAATCCCCCGGCTTGATCTTTGAATCCATCGTTGGATAACCACTGATGACGACATTGAAGGTTCCAGAGGTGATCGCATCGTCGGAGATGCCCGTAACCCGCACGGCTCTTTCGTTCGTTGGAACATTCATCACATCCGATGGCGTTCCCTGCTGAGCATTCCCTGGGTTGATCACTGCAACCGAAGAGAGCTCTCGGACATCGCGTTTCGAGAACACGACCAAAGCCACGTCGTAGAGCCTTGGGATGTCCAGCGGTTGGTTAGCCAAGACACTTTGTTGGAAGATGTTCGTCACTCGATCCAGCGAGATGATCGGTGTATCCTCCGACGGAGTGATCGTTGCTAGCCAGGAAGCCTGAGCAGCGGCGTTTGGAGTCGAGATAATTGCACCGTCGGTTCCCACATAGACGGATCGCAAAGGACCTATCGCTTTGTTCTTGGTCGAAGATGGTTGAATCAAATCCCCACCGTACATGGTCGCTAAGCGAACGGCTGCAGGTTGACGCAACCAACTTCCTGGCATCGACAACTGCGGATCGCTCAGCGAACCCCTTAGGAGTCGTGGTGCTCGCCGAAGCTGCGGGTCTGACACCAATAAAACCGGGTCGCTGTTATCGAACAGAAACGGAAAACGCGTTCTGAAAAAGGGCTGAGGAACGTTGTTTCCACTCCTATTGGCGAATCCCCAAAAGAGCGGATCGATACAAAAACCGATTCCGATCGACTCATTCTGTGCGACGGCAGCTTGCGTTGCATTTTGAGGAACCGGAAACGAACTCCCGACGGCGTTGTAAGAGTCCTTCATTCCGCTGACGGAATACTCTGTTACACCCACGTCATCGATCAAGCACCAGGGGCTTTCGAGAGTTGGCTGGGCGATGTTGGCCGTGTTGAAAAGGGCCAGTGCACTATCGCCTGCGGCGAGCCCCTGGGTGATCTGCTGGCTGTCCTCGGCTTGGCGACCTGCAAGGGGGATCAGAAAGGCGATCGAAACCAATCCAACCAAAATAACGACCATCGAGAAAATCACCTCGAGCATCGTCAGTCCGCTACGTCTGTTGATCATCTTGGTTGCACCTGCTTCGGAAGCCTTACTGAGCCGTGACATTGGAGTTGTAGGTTCCTCGACGCGATAGCTCGATCATGTCCCCAAGGTTTAGGCCACTGGGATTCAATCCCAATATCGAGACTTGCGTATCGATGTTGACCACGGGTGATGCAGTAATCGCTCCAGAGTTCGGACTCAGTCGTACGATGTAGGCGCTCAGGTCGGTCAAGTTGTTTTGAATTCCCAAGCCAGCCGCGTTGTTGTAGGCAAGCGCGTTTCGTCCGAGAATCTGCGGATCGGGATCCAAGGGCATCGTCAATCGCTCGATCTTACCAATGTGCAAAAACACATCCTGCGTTGCATCGATGCGAGTAAGACTACCTTGGTAGTTCGGGTCCGCTCCTGAGCCTCGACGTTCGTTTGCCCAGATATGACTGAGTTGTCCTTCGGAGGAAAAGACGACGTACACCGGACGGAGTTCTTCGGGAGTTGGAGGCGTGGGACCGTTGCTAATCCAGTCCGATGCAAATCGCGTCCTATAATCAAAGCCGGCCATCGCAGCGCCGCTAGGATCGAAGACCGGTTGCTTGTTAGACGGTAGATTTCCATGCCCAGGCATTTTCTTTCCAAAGCCACTGAGCGATAGATCGACGCACATGCCACGCGGCAATTGAATCGTCTGAGAGAAAATCGGTTTGGGTCTCTGATAAATCTTAAACTTTGTAAAAATCATGTCGGGTTGCAGGTCGACGTAGGGCTCTTTGGCCCGTTCGGTATGACCATCAAAGAGTTTCTCGTTCATGACCGAGAACCAAATCCTTGAGCCTCCTGCGTTTCCATGCACCGTTGGGGATCTAGGCGAGACGATGCTGAATCGTCGCGATGAATCGCCGAAGCTGATTTGAGAGCCGTTGGTCAAATACTCACCGACAAGCCATGCAAGGTTGATATTGGTGCCTGCGATAACTTCGAAAATTCGCGCCTCAGGAACCATCCCTTGATGAAAGTCTGCCAACGCATCTTCACCGACGTAAGGAGCATTGGTAGGGATTGGGGGATTGAGTCCGTCGCCAGGAACACGCACCCGAAAGGAGACCGGTGCGGGCAACATCGCTTCGGTCACCGGCAAGGGTTCCTCGGCAAGGCTCATGCGGATGCAAGCGTTGTAGGGGACAAAGTTTGTATCGGGGGTTGGATAGGGCCCAGGCAACGCGGTACCGGAAATGAACTGACGCGGATCATTCGCGTTTTGGTTTGGATTGGGGATCGCTTGCGAGGAGAGTCTTTCAAAGACGACCGCCACGGGTCTGTTTCGCCCGATGGCTCGAGCTCGGGCAGCTTCAAGATAGTTCTTGACCATGATCGCAGCTTGACTGGACTTGCGATCCGTCAGCACCGACTTGATGCCCGGTAGCATGACAGCAGCGATGGCTGAGACCACACCGACGACCACGAGCAGTTCAACGAGCGTCAAACCTTGTTTGGTTCGTTTTCTACGGATCATTGGTAAGCTCCGTTGATGCTGTAATTGGTGATATCGTCCTCGAAGGCCTTCGGATTAAGAATCGCCCCGAGCCTTCGTGTCGCATCGGTTCTGGGAAACCATGGATCGCATATGATTAGAGGCGGAAAACCAGGTAAATCGTAAGGTACTGGCATTACCACATCGGCCACTGAGGCACTCGTAGGAATTAACTTATACTTGGAATTTTGATTGTTGGGCTCGCCCGAAGCGCCCTTTAAATCATGAAAAAGTCGGACTCCGAATCCAAAACCGCCTTTGTCGTCTCGATCCACTCCAGAGGAGACCACCAAAGGAAATGCTATTGCGCTTGGCTTATAGACCCTCGTTCCATTTTCCTTGATT
>JBJSXX010000358.1:0-2222 GCA_046086605.1 Pirellula sp.
GGCTACAGGAGGATCCACACGCGATTAAAAGCGGTTGGGCGCAAGCCCTCCGGTGAAGGGTCAAGTGTCGTGTTCCATGCTCGAACACTCGGGAAACCGTTGCATACTTAGACTTACCGGACGGCTCGCGCCGTTCCGCTATCATTTGCCGGTTACCAGGAAATGCAAATTCATCAATGTCCCGATTTGACGGTATTGGGCTTGTGCCCAACCGCTACCATGGAGTGAACCCACAACAATTCCCGAAGACCCACAAATTGCCTTGAGCAGCCAAGAGAGTAGAACGTAGAGAGTAGACCGAGTTGAGGGGAGAAAGCAGACCTAGAGTGTTGGACTCACGCATTCCAAGATGAGACCCATGGCTTTTGGCTTTTCTACTCTCTACTTTCTCCCCTCAACTCTCTGATTTTCGTCTAACTGTCCAGTCGCCCTCAGGGCGACTGGACAGTTAGACGAAAATCGGGCCGGCGGGATTCGAACCCACGACCTCTACCACCCCAAGGTAGCGCGCTAGCCAGGCTGCGCTACGGCCCGATTTGTCGTCAAACAAAAACAACTTGCTCATCAAGAGACTCTCTGCCCAAACAAACGGTTCGCGCCGGGAGAAATAAGCAACGTGCATTGATGCCTGAGAGTTTAACGCATTGTGCCCATTTAGCAAACCGCCAAACGGGCACAATGACAATCATTCTTTTAGGTTCAAACCAACTGCGTTACTGGACGCGCAGACGCTTTTGAATGTCGGTCTCAAGCACCCCGAAAACCTGCTCGTGTCGCTGTACGGACATCTGAAGGGCTGCCAGCAATCGCTTGGCCGTATAGAAATTCATAATGATCCGCTGCTTGACATGGATCGGATCCTTGGGGATCCCAACCGGTTGGGGATTGAGCCCAAAGTCGACGATCAACTCCTCGGGGGATCCAGTCACTCGGCAAAAATTCGCGTACAAGGCAATCGCGTCTTCATCCTTGACTTGCACCGTAACTTGCTGGACCGCTTGCGAGCCACCAACTGGGTTCTGGCCGGCTTCTTGCTCTACTTCGTTGGACATCGTTCTTTCTTTCTCCAAAAAACAACTAACAAACTAACCGGGGAACTCCCCATATTCTTCTACGATACAGCCTCCAATTTAAGCCCACCGTGATCGTCTGTCGACAACGCTTAGAACTCAAAGTTGAAGGTTTTCATAAAGTATCTTTTGATTCTCCAGCCCAGCGATCGCCAAGCCAAATGCACCTTGCTCTCGCCACGGTACCCAGGTCGACTCGGTATCTGAGCAGAATCAAACTCGACCCTGACTTGATACGAGGTACTGATCGGTATGGTTCTGCCCGTTTCATCGGTCTTGGTATCGAGCGAACCTCCGACCTGAATCGATAACTGCGGTGGTACTTCCTTGATCTCCGATGCGCTAAACCCAACAATCGTTCCTTCGAGAGACTCAAGCCTGGCTGATTCGAGCATCAAACTTACCCGATCTTCCATCTGAAGCAAATCGCGGTCGTGCTGATCGACGATCATCACCCCCTCCATCTTCTTCTCCGGTCCGACCAAACATAGCAAGTCTCCTTCACTAAAGTAGACTTCGCTGTTTGCTGGATCGAAAGGATCGCCAGACCAGCCGGGCAGTTGCTCCTGAGCCTTGGCCGCCTTGCTCTCCTCCTTGGCCGGAGCTTTGAACAAGTATCCGTCGATAGGACTGCGTACCACCAAATTCGAGATCTTCTGGTCGAGCACGTCCAAGATGTTTTGCTTGGCCTGGAAGTCCTCAAGCTGAATCCGCAAATAAGGGACCTGCTGCGGATCGGCTGCTGCCGAACGTTCCAAGTCCTGCAACTTGATCTTGGCGACCTCCAACTCCCCAGCAGCCTTGGTCCTCTGATACTTCAGATCCAGATTGCTCAGCTCGCAAAGCACCTCTCCTTTTTCAACGCGCTGCTCGGGACGCTTGTGCCAAGTAACTAGCTGTCCGGCGGCGATCGTTCGAACCTCGATCGATTGCGTAGGCTGAATCTCCGTTGGACAATACACGTAAAAAGGAACTGGTAAAAAGGCGATCGCAGAAAGAATCGCACAAGCGACGATCAAGCTCGTGGTGATGTTGGCCCGTTTCATCTTGGCTGCCCTCCCAGGTTGTCTCAAAAATTTAACGACCGACATAACTCCCGGAACAACCATCCCGGCCAATCCCGCCACCGCGAAAGCTCTCCCCAAGGACTGC
>JBJSXX010000359.1:0-14161 GCA_046086605.1 Pirellula sp.
GAGCTTGTTCGAAACCCGTGTAACTTCTGAGTTTCATTAACTGGGCGGTGCTCTCAGCGTGCTCGACGGCCTGCAAGAACTTGCTCTCACCAGACAACACTGCCAATTGGTGCTCTAAGTCGATTTCGCGCTGAAGCTGAATCGATTCGTACTGCTTTTGAAGATCCTGTATCGAGTATTCAAATGCTAGATCCGCTTTATCTCGTTGGACCTTACGTCGATGAATTTCGTTTTCGATCGCGTAGTTGTTCTCGGCAACCTTGACTTCTACTTGCCTCTCCTGGTCGAGAATCGTCATTCGATGCGAATGATTGAACTGGGCATCCTCACGGGCAACGACCCACTCGACGTATTCCGACGCGACCTGGTGAATCCACTTGGCATATCCATCGGCATGCGCCGCTAAGATTTTCGATCGCAGTTCCTCGTTGCTTGATTGTTGCAGCAGGTCCGCTTTGCCTCGTGCGGTTGCAATCAAGTAGATCCCTTGGGCACCAGCCCAGGTCTTTTGGTAATCGATCGATGCTTGCTCGAGTCGCAACTGGTATTGTCGCTCGATTCGGTTTGCTTGATCGATGGAATTGATCCCTTGAGCCTGATCCTCATGGGCTTGTGCCAACTCCAACTGGTCTTTGCTATTGCTGAATTGAACCTGCAAGAGTTGGCTTGCGTTTTTCTGCGTTATCAGCGACGTGTGAAGTTGCTGTGCATGGATTCTGTCGGCCTCGGTAGCCGATTGCATACGTTGCATGTTTGAGTCCCAGATTTCCTCGATGCGTTTTGTCCGCGCCTGACCGATCGCAGTGACGAATCCAACTTGGGATTCCGTCCGATGGGTCGCCTCAAGGGCTCTTATCTCCTGAATCCCTTTCAATAGTGAATCATTGGCCGACTCCTTGCCGAAACTCATAAGACCGTTATCGAAAGCAGGCTGCAATCGCCACGCAGCAGCAGTCAGTGGTGCGGCCTGGATCCGTAGGCCGAGCCAGTTGTCCAATTCCCCGCGAAGTGATGCTGATAAAATCCCCGAATCAGGGTGTATTCGCAGGTAGTAGGACTTCCAAATCTCACCGATTTGCTCAGCTCTTTGGGTTCGCTGCTCGAGCAACTGACGATTCAGTTCATCGAGTGCACCTTGTGATCTTTGGTCATAACTCGATTGAACCAGGACTTCGGTTTTGTCAAATGCATGGGTCGCCTTTTGTGTAGCCAACATCCACTGAGCCTCAAATCGAGCCCGATCGACCGTGGCATTTCTATTCAGAAGCGAGGTTTCCTTTTCCAACTGCAATTGAGTGCGATGGATTTGATCGACCGTTTGACGATTGCGTCGAGTGAGTTCGGATTGATCAGCACGACGGGCAACCGAATTGGAAAACTCCTTCCAAGTTACAGCTTCGTGTAAGCTCGATTGCTGCAACAGGATCGCTTGGGCCTGCTCTTTGAGGAGCACTCGCGTGTTTTGATCGAGTTTGCGATAGATCCTCTCGAGATCCGAAGCCTGCTGTTGCAGCATGCTCTTTTCATACTCGGATCGCGATTGCACTTGCTGCAGCCGGAAAGTCTCCTGGGCATCAAGCAACGCGATCTGATCGCTCTCGGACGATAGGTTATCGCTCTGAAGTGTATCGTACTGAATTCGATCTAGGTCGATATCCCGTTGGCTCTCAATCGATGAAACATCCTCTTGGTGAGCGATGACCAAATCGGACATCCTGCGAGCATACAGATCCCGTGCGACCTGAGTCGCGGTGGCTAATTCTGTATGAGCCTGATTGCTACTCGTGAGTTTAGGGATGTCTTCTAACCAATTCCACTTGGCTTCGATGGGTTTAGCAAGCTCTTGCTCGATACTGAGCATTCGAACGACTTCGGCCCGTTTGGCGCGCAGATCGTTGTCGATTTGCCGACTGGTTTCCACGAGTTTCTCTTCGATCACCTGTTGCCTATCGTAGTAGATGCGATCGATCAGAGCGAGTCGCTGAATGTACTGATCCCAATCCAGCACTCCGGCCAAGTAATCGTCCCCTAATTGATTGACGCTCAACGAGTGGCTGTACTTGGCTTCTGCTCTGTTTGTACTTGCGGTGAGTTGAGCTTGTGCCAAGCGAGTATCAGCAAAAGCGGTCGTGTTGGCCGTTTCGAGTTTTAGAGACAGCAGGCTTGGGGTCGATACATCCGATCTGGAGATATTCAAACCAAAAGAGGTGAGTTGGCTGACTCCAGCAGTTTGCGTTGCAAATCGAAGCTTGGCGGCAGCCAAGGCTCGGCCTAGTTCTTTTCTGGCTGCGATCTTATCCTGCGTAAATTCGTCTTCAGCGGATGCCGCTTCCGAAACGCCTTGCAATCGCACCTCAAGGGACTCCAAACGGTCAAAATTGTACCGATTGGATTGCTCACGGGCTCGCTCTAATTCGATCTGAAGTTTCCGAATGCTCAGATTCCTAGTCGCGATCGCTTGAGAGTTAACCGCATCGGTCCATGGGCTGGCTTCGGCATCGTGCCATTTCTGGACGGCTCGAAGGTATCGATCCCAATGCGTGATGATTCGATTGACCTCGATCTGTTGGATAGATCGTTGGTATTCCAGCCAAGCTGTCGATTGCAGGCGCTCGACCCGCAGATCCAGTTCGTTGGATTTGCATTGGAATTCTTTGGCTGCACGAGCGATGGCCGAGTCGTAATCCCCTTGGCGATCTAACTGAGCGAGAGCATCGTTATGATCTGCATCGGCAACTGCTAAATGATACTGCTGATGCAATTGAAACTCATTGGCCTTGGATCTCTCCGCAAGGCTCTCAACACTCTTGATCCATGAATCTTCGAGGGTGTCTCGTTGATTGTAAAAGTCTTGGTCGATGGAAATGCGCTTGGTCTCGAACTGATGCAACAGTTGGGCCATAGCGATCGATTGACCGCGAGTGATCTGGAATCCGGTTACCGGAGCAACTCTGCCCGATCCTAATACGCGTCCGACGAATGTGTTATCGATCCAGATCCAGTCACCGGTGAGGTATTCGAGTTCCGGTGGTGTGTAGACCATGGCGCTGAGGTACTTCTGATAGGACTCTTGGATGATCGTAGATTCGCCCTCCAGATAGTCGATTCCATTGAGTCGAGATTCAAGTTTCTGAGTGTATTCGGATTGCTTGTTTGCTCGAACCAATTCGAGGCGATTATTGGCAAGTTCGATGGCGTGGGAGTGTACCAATCGCGCATGTTCATTACGGAATTCAAGGGTTGCTTTGAGTCGATAGGTTTTTAGTGTGTGCTCATTATCGAGTCGTGCAAGTTGCTTAAGATGCTCTGCCGTAATTTTCGCTAAAGCATTCTGCTTCCAAAGTTCGGCTGCTTGCAGGCTTCGATCCGCTTGCGATGGCTCCCAAGCTCGCAGGAGGTCCCGTCGCACCTGGGCCTTCTGAAGCTCTGTAAAGGACTCAGGACTTCCTAGGATGGAATTCCTTTGAGCCAGCGTCAGACAAACCGCCGATGCGACAGAGAAATCGTATTGCCGAAGCGCCGATTCATTACCCACTCGCCGGTCTTTCTCGGCAAGAACCAGATCCTTGTCTAAATCGACTTGGGCTTGAGCGATACTCCGTTCGAGTTGGTGATGCGCGAGCTCGACAGCCACATCGTAGTGATCCGCCGTCGAGGCACGAAGCAGACTTTGCTGGCGTTTCTTTTCCGCGAGGGCCACTTCCCGATCATGATCGATTTGAGCCACCAGTAAGTTGTATTCGAGCGCAACGGCTGCTAGCTCACGCGATTGATCACGCTGAAGCTTGTAGGACTCCTTGAAAAACGCCGACTGGATATCCAGGGTCGTTTGATCGTAGGTGTGCTGTGCATCGTATGTTTGGCGAGCGTGTCTGAGCAATGCCGCCTTGATGGCTTGAGCAGTCGGTCTTTGGCTCGCATCAAGGATGCTCCTTAGCTCGCGATTCGCTGCATCAAAAATCGCGTCCCTGTTTCGCTGTGCCGTACGAATTTGTTCTTCTTGAGCTTCGGAAAGCCCCATGAAAATGGTTCGGTATCGATCTTCGATCCCCCTGCGATCGCTTTGAAATTTCGCCAAAGCATCCTGTGAAGATTGCGCAGATTGCTGGTAGATATCCGAGTAATCCTCGCTCGTTACTTTTTTCAGATCCAAATCGATCTTTGACATCGACTCACGGTAAGCTGCCTGGGCTTCGTTGATTGCAATCTGGTAGAGTGTCCGAGCTCGCTGACTGGACATGCTTGCACGTTGCCCAACGAAGCGCTGCTCTGCGATCAGTTCCTTGCGCAACTGATCGAGTCGAATCTGAAAGTCTTGATCCTTCGAAAGGTCGACACCGATCCCGCTCGGGTCCTCCTTGCCGATGGCTTGGTTGAGGTTCGAGCTCCAAGCGACTTTTGGTACCGTAAGATCGGTCGATTGCTCTAGGGGCAAGACCGGTGGCTGAGGCATGAACTCATCGGCAGGCAACCAATCGGAAACCAAAAGTGGCAAATTCGGTAGGCTGTCCGAGGGCCAAAGGATGGCCAGCTCGTCGGGAAGAGGCAAGTCAACTTCGGCAGTATTGCTCGACTGCAAATGCTGTCGGAGTTTAGCCAGGGCTTGGGTTTGGGCCTCCTGCAGATCGATCGTCGCGGCGGTCGTTTGAGTCCAATAACCCGAGTTTGATTGACGCATCGCGAGGGATCGCGAAGCGAAGGACTCCTGACTTCGAAGTTCGTTTTCAGTGGTAATTGTCTGACGATCGCTCGCAAGTTTTGTTAGGGTTTGGTTTATACCGAGATCATGTTCAGAGGGATCCGAAGATCCAGGATCATCCTCTCGATGACCATCATCGGTACGTAAGCGGAGCTCGGTGATTTTTGCTCGCTGGAGGCTCGGATCGGCAATCTTAAATGAAATGCTCTGCCAGGATCCTACCAGCATCGAGGCCGATGAATCGCTCGGTGCGGAGGCTCGAAACCGATAGGTGTAGTCGCTTGGTGTCAGGTCGTCGAGCTTAAGGGAAAAATCGGCGTAACGAGTCGCCTTGGTGATTCGATCGGGTTTGGAATCTCCGTTGGTGTCGACCTCGATGGTCATCCCATCAATGTCGCTCTGCGAACGAATTTTCCCACTTATCTCGTTTGTTAAGGTATCGCTATTGAAGTTGTGACGAAGTTCGTAGAGCTCAGGAGGGGTATCGGGTTGGTCTTCGTATACAAAAGTAAAACTGTACCAACGATCGGGAGTATTTTCTTCGATCTCTAGGGGCCCTATCCGAAGCGGTTGGAATGCAATGTTGACTTGGCCTGTCGACATCAAGCTTGGTTTGTAGATGAAACGTCCATCGTCCGCGACCGTGATGGTTTCATCGGCTTGCCGATCGAAATCCAAATCGACCAGCACGATCGAGTTCCCGACCCCTGAAAGACTCGTCAAGCGACCTAGGATGGTCGCTTGTTCGCTTCGTTGATCTTGAGGGACTCCCGAGTCGTTGGCAAGTTGAAGCGATTCAATTTCCAGCGGTTCAAGAGTTGAAGAAACATAAGTGAAATCGAAAACTTGCCATGGGCTCAAACTCCATGCATTTTGTTGGTCATTGAGCCCGATTGTTCGGAAATGGAACAGATGCGTTGCGTGTTGCAAACCCGTAGGTGAGTATCGAAAGCGTCCCGAGGAGTCGAGAGCCACTTCATCATCAACGATGCCATCGCGATTTCGGTCGACTTGAATTTGAGTTTCCTGGCGAGGGTTAGCAACTGAGCCTGTGATCGTCGATAAGCTACTGATTCGATCAACGTTGCTTCGTCCTGTATCGAAGAGCAAACGTAGGTTGCTGATTTCACCGGATTGCTCGCTCGGTGCCACCAATTCGAAATTGAGGTAATTCCAGTTACCGACAAGTGGGATATTGCGATAGGGATCAGTCCACTGGATCCGAGCCGCGATGCGGCGTTGTCCTAGCGGTACCCTATCGGGTCGAATCGTAAAGCCGCCGTCTTGGAGTGGAATTGTCCAGTCGTCAGCGGTCTGGTCTGAATTCCAATCGATTTGAATTTGGCATGACTCGAATGGAACGGTGTCGGGCTTTGCGATCAACTGACCGACCACCGTGGGCATCGAAGTGATCCGATCGACGCTCGAAGTGCCATCGTCGTTTAGCAGAGCCAGCGTCATCGATGGATCGGTCTGCGGATCGTAAGTCCATTGAAATTCAATCCAGTCGCTAGTGGTCTGCAAGTTGCTTGTAGGATCAATATTCTTCGAGCGAATTTTATACTTGTGAGAACCCGGCAATATCGCTTCGTCAAAAAACAGGATCGTTGTCGCGTTACTGTCGGTCGCCTTTCTGACTGGGATAGAATGGGTTTTTGAGCCTGTATCGATCTCTAGCTCGCTGAGCCACAATCGAGGTCCGCTGGTTCCCACCTCGATCAAGAGGGTCGGGTCGCTGGTGATGCGATCGTTGCTCGATGCACCGGTATCGCTGCGCAAGCGTGGAATGGGTACGGGTGGTGGTTCCGATGGGGGAACTTCGAAGCTGTACTGGACCCAGTTTCCTGTGATCAGTGCGTTGGCATCGTTGGACCATTGCTGTACGCGAAGCTTGATCGTGTAGTTGCCAGGGCTAAGGTTTTCCAGAACGTGTTCGAAATCAAGGTTGCTTGTTACGGGGATCGTTGCATTGGGTTGATCGTCTTTATCGATATCGATTTGGATCGACAGTTGCGATGCAATTGGATCCAACCAACTGCCCTTAGTACCTTCGGGTAGTGATGGATTCGAGACCGCACCTCGAAGAGTCCATTGGCGAGGACTATCGGGAGGATTGCTATGGGAAACTCCGGTAACGATCCATGGAACCTGCGGAGGATTAGCGATGGTAAATTCAAGGCTTTGCCATGGGACTATAGGTTTGCCGGTTTGATCCTCAACGAGCCGAACACGAAGTGTCCTCGGGCCCGGTATGCGTGCAAAATTTGGGTCGATCGTGCGAGGATCGTATTGCGCGGTGCGCTGGTTGAAAGCCAAGAGTTCTGAGGCATCGGCGATGCCATCTTGGGTATGATCCCATTCGAGTCGAATCCTGGATTGGCCCGACTCGGAGTTGCGATACTCCCCAAGGATCGAAACCATACAGGTCGGATCGTTTGTCATCCGATCATCCGGATTGCCTGTATCGATTCTTAGCCGCAAATCTTCGAGCCGTAGTAGACCTCGATTCGGATCCTCGATGACTTGGTAATCAAACGAGTTCCAAGGAGATTGCTCGATTACCGCTTGATCTTTCGAGTACCATACGGTGCGGTAGCGAAGGCTGCGGAGTCCGACAAAATGAGGAGTTCCAGGATCGAGTGACCCAGGATCCACTTGAAATCTCGCAGGTGTTTTTTCAATCGTTTCAACCGCATCGGGGATAAAATCGCCGGTCGTGTCGAATTCGGTCTTGAGAAACCCGGTCGATAGATTTCCATCGACGAGTACCTCGATACGCTCGTCCCAGGTGATGCGATCGGTCGACGAAATGCCCGTGTCATGGACCAATGCTAATTGAGTGATCCGAGGTTGATTTTTTCGAGCGGAGAACTTGGCATCGTTATCCGATATTTTCAGGGTTTGGTTTGGCTTACCTGCAATTCCGTATTGGCCTAGTGGGCTTGGTAGGAGTTGGACATTCATCCACTCTGTATTCTCGGCTTCGGAGTCATCAATGACCGAAACGATCACCGAGGAAAGCGTTTCTCCAGCAGGAAATAGAAACTGGCCAAGATTGGTCTTTGGAGACCAGCGTTTTGGATCGATGAGAAAGTCTTGACCGACAACTAGCCCCTCTTGGAGCGTCAATTCAAAGGGTATCGTAAGAGGTTCAAAAAGGGGGCCTGTTCGTCGAGCGCGAAGGCGTCCATCGCGAAAACCCTCTTCGCCGTCTGTCGGGGGCAGAAGCTCAACACTGGTTGTGTTGGAATCAAAATCATTGTCGGAAATTAGGATCGAAGTGATGTGAGCTGGAACCCATGTGCCGACGCGCGAGGTGTCCCATAGGACGACTCGGACCGATTCGGTCGCTTCTGCAATCGAGTCATCGATGGCGAGAATCGGTACATCGACATAAGCAACCCCAGGTTCGAAGACAACGATCGATTTAGGTTCTTGGTAATCGATCTCTTTTTGAGCCGTCGAGTCGGCCAGAATATTGAAGGTGACTTGCAGAGGTGGCAGTGGATTGGATCTTTCGATACGGAAGTATCCAGCAGCACCGGATTCGACGGTCGGTTGAAACTCGGAGATCCAGACGATTTCACGGGGGCCGAAGAAGTTGTTTTCGACGGGAATCCAAGGCAGACTCTGAATCGGGGCACCTGCAAAGGGTGCTTGACCCGGTAAACTGCTGGGTCCTTGAGGTGAAACAGGGGGAATCAACCAGGGAGCCGAGGTCATCAGCTTTCGAGGTTCAAGGTCTTCGAGGATCAGCTTTCTGAGTTGATCTCGTTTCTTAGAAAACGTGTTTGGAAACTGTTTCTTCTTACCGAACAGTCGACGAAGCCAGCGCAAACTGATGGTTTTCATCAGCATCCCTCCTTAGGTGTTATCGGAAAATTGTCCTAAGTGCTGCGATCCGAGACGATGATCCCGAACGTCTTGCGCTGGCCAGCGAGCAACACGATTCCGATTTTAGGAAAGAAGTGAAAAACTTACCCGAAAATGGTTCGAAATTTTTTTCACGATTTTTTAATTGCAAGTTGCTGTGTTGATTCCATCCATGATCAACAGCGAGAAAATCTATCGAATGGCCCACCAAATCACTGCCGCTCCGACGACCATCCGGTAAATCGCAAACGGAGCAAAACCCTTGGTGCGGACCCATTGCATAAACCATGCAATCACGGCCAAGGCGACCAGAAAACTTGTTACAAAGCCAATTGCTAGCGTGATCCATTGCTGGGCTTGGATCTCAACGGGACTCTTGATGATGAACTGCAATAGCTTAAATCCACTTGCCGCAAGCATCACCGGGATCGAGAGAAAGAAACTAAATTCCAAAGCGGCTGGGCGCGATAAACCCATAAGCTGCCCGCCGGCAATTGTCGCCATCGAACGGCTCGTGCCGGGAAACACCGCCGCCAAGATCTGCATCGCTCCGATAACAATCGCTTGCCGCAATGTCATTTGCTCCATCTTGTCGGTCTTGGCCTTAGGCGAAAACACGCGATCGATCCAGAGCATGGCAAGGCCACCGATGAGCATCGCCATGCCGATGTAGAGTGGCTTTTCAAGATTCTCACCGATCAACTTATCCATCAAAAAGCATGGTATCGCTGTTACGACAAAACTGATCACAACCAGAGCAAGCGGATGCTCGTGCCATCGCACGATCGGGGCTTCAGATTCCTCTGTTTTCGTTGAGCGAATGGTTGCAAAAAAAGAACTAACGAAATCGACGATTCTCTGCCAAAAGTAAACCACCACCGACAGGATCGCCCCGAGCTGGATGACCACCGTGAACATCTTCCAAAACGCATCGTCCAATCGCATCCCCAAGAGAGCTTGGGTCAAGACGATATGGGCCGTCGAACTGACTGGCAAAAACTCCGTCAAACCTTCAACAACCCCGACGAAAAGGGCTACCCAATAATCCTGCATGTTGAGACTCAAACCTTCCGAATCATTTGCAAATTTAAAAATTTCACGGGAGGCGAATCCCAAACAAAAAAACCCGGATCCAGTGCTTTCGCAAGGATCCGGGCTCGTTACCGTCAAGTTTAGCCTGTTTTGGTGAAATGGTGACATTTCATCCACAAGCTGGGGTTGGAGCTGCATGTCTTAGGCAGCCCGCCGGCATACTTAAGACGCCCCACCCCTTTGGCTAGTAGAACAAGATTTCACTAATCACCTCCTTTCGAAACGAGCCAGGCAAAAAAACTTCCAGGTTGCCTAGAATCGGAAGCCTTCTGCACGGATACGCACGCTGCGATGCGTTTCGCAGCACCTGAGGCAATTGTAACCTCCAAATCCCCAGAAAAACAACAGCCAACTGTGAATTTGCCGCAAAGCCACCGAGTCGGTATTCCAATTTTAAGAACTTCGGTAGATTGAAGCCCCTATGGCACCCTACGTCGAACTCCACTGCAAATCGAACTTCTCGTTCCTTGAAGGTGCCTCGCACGCCCACGAACTTGTCCAACAAGCCAAACTCTTAGGCTACTCAGGACTTGCGATCAGCGACCGAGACACCCTCGCGGGCATCGTCCGAGCCCATACCGCCGCCAAAGACCATGACCTGCGTTTCATCGTTGGGTGTGAAATCAACCCTATCGATGGACCACCGGTCGTCCTGTGGCCCACAGGCCGCCAAGGTTACGGCGATCTTTGCCGACTCCTGAGCATCGGGCGATTGCGTGCCCCCAAAGGTCTCTCACAACTCTCCTGGCACGATATCACCGCTTGCTCCAAGCACCTGCTGGCGGGCTTGATCCCCCAACTGCCCGCTCTGGACTCCGGCAACCTGGCCTCACGCATCTTGGACTTCGGCCAAGTCGATGCGCAGGACCCCGACGACCCAAACGTCCACCCAAACATCGATCCAGCCGACGATCTAGCCAACGATCCAGCGAACTTGGGCCATTCAACCCCATTGCATATCCCTCTTATCCCGTCGCAACCTTGGTGCTCTGTTGGACATGCTTTTGACCCACAGCAAAGCTCCTGCTGGCTTGCGTGGCTCAACCAGTTCGGCGAACTTTTTCAGGATCGAGGGTACCTGATAAGTCACTTGCATCTGCAGGCCAACGACCAAGCCAAGTTGCAGATGCTCGCTCAGCTCAGCCATCAATCCCGCGTCGAATTGGTCGCTGCCGGAGGTGTGCTCTATCATCAGCCCCAACGCATGATCCTTCACGATTGCCTTCAAGCCATCGCCACCGGAACGACGATCGATCAAGTCGCGCGCTTTCGACCGACCAATGCTCAGCGATCGCTCCGAACACTCGAGCAAATCGAACAACTCTATCGCCAAGTGCCCCAAGCCGTCGCGAACACTCTAGCCATCAGCAGTCGCATCGACTTTAGCCTCGACTCGCTCCGCTACGAGTACCCTACCGAATGGTCCCCTGAGGGTATGCGACCTATCGACTATCTCAAGAATCTGACTTGGGAAGGTGCACAAAATCGCTACCCCAAAGGTGTCCCCCTGCGCGTTGTGGAAATGCTCCGCCACGAAATAAAACTCATCGAAGATCTCCACTACGAACCCTACTTTCTGACCGTATGGGATCTGGTTCGCTTTGCGCGATCGAGGGATATTCTTTGCCAAGGCCGGGGATCGGCAGCCAACTCGGCCGTCTGCTATTGCCTAGGTGTCACGAGCGTCGATCCGAGCCGATACGATCTACTCTTCGAACGTTTCATCAGCCGCGAACGCAACGAAGCTCCCGATATCGATATCGACTTCGAGCATCAGCGCCGCGAAGAGGTCATCCAGTACGTCTACCAAAAATACGGTCGGCATCGAGCCGGTATGACCGCCGCCGTAACGACCTACCGCATCCGTTCGGCCACCCGCGAGTGCGCCAAAGCGCTCGGCTTTACCAACGATCGGATCGATAGCCTTTCGAAGATCATCGATGGGCGCAGCGGCATCGAGAACCTTGCGAAGCGATGCAGCGATGTCGGTATCGAACCGGAGTCCGAACAAGGGAAACGATTTTTGTACCTCGTCGAATCGATTCTCGGATTCCCTCGCCATCTGTCGCAACACACAGGTGGCATGGTTATGACCCAAGGCAACTTGTGCGAGCTTTGTCCCATCGAGAACGCTTCGATGACCGGTCGCACCATCATCCAATGGGACAAGGACGACTTGGACGAACTCGGGATCCTCAAAGTCGATTGCCTTGCCCTAGGCATGCTCTCGGCAATCCACCGCAGCCTCGATCTGCTTTCGGAGCATTGCGGAAAGACCCTGAGCCTAGCGACCATCCCAGCCGAGGATCCCAGCGTCTACGACATGATTTGTAAAGCCGATACCGTTGGCGTATTCCAAATCGAGAGCCGCGCTCAAATGAGCATGCTGCCACGACTTCGTCCGCGCTGCTTCTATGATCTAGTCATCGAGGTCGCCATCGTCAGACCAGGGCCCATCCAAGGCAACATGGTACACCCCTATTTGGCCGCAAGACACTCTGGCAAGCAACCTCCCTATCCAAGCGAAGCCATCGCCCAAGTCCTACGCAAGACCATGGGTGTACCGATCTTCCAAGAGCAAGCCATGCGGCTTGCAGTGGTTGCCGCAGGCTTTACACCCGGCGAAGCGGATCAATTGCGACGAGCCATGGCCGCTTGGCGACGTCCTGGTGTGATCGATCAGTTCAAGAAGAAGCTCCTCGAAGGCATGCAGCTCAATGGACTCAAAGAAGAGTTCGCTGAAACGGTGTTTCATCAGATCCGAGGCTTTGGCGAGTACGGGTTCCCCGAATCGCACGCAGCAAGTTTTGCGTTGCTCGTCTATGCATCTTGTTGGATCAAACATCATCACCCAGATGTGTTTTGCTGCGCGATGCTCAATAGCCAACCACTGGGATTCTATACCCCTGCGCAACTCATCGCCGATGCCCAGCGGCACAACGTCGAAATCGCACCGGTGGATCTCAATGCAAGCCAATGGGAATGCACGCTGGAATCGCAAAGCGCAGGTCTTCACCGAGTTCGACTCGGCCTGTGCATGATTCGAGGACTCCATCAAAACGATGGACTCATGATCGCGGCAGAGCGCATGGGTCATGGCCCCTACAAAGACCAGAGCCAGTTGGTGCGGCGCTGCAGGCTTGGCCAAAGTGTTCTTGCCATCCTGGCCGATAGCGGTGCGATGGCTTCGCTCTCAGGGAATCGAAGAGCCGCTTACTGGCAAGCACTTGGACAAGACCGCACCTACAAATCACTTCCATTGCTCGAGGCCGCAGGTGTCGATGTCGATGATCCGATCCCAGAGGCGCTTATTCCGATGGATCCGTCCGAAGAGGTCGCTGCCGACTATGCCACCACAGGCTTATCGCTGCGCGGTCATCCGGTCGAGTTCCATCGCAAGCGACTTGCAGAGCTCCAAGTCCGCACAGCGCGCGATCTGGGTTCAATGACCCATGGTCGGCTCGTGCGTGTCGCAGGCTTGATCGTTTTAAGGCAGCGACCCGGAACGGCCAAGGGGATCACGTTTGTGACCATGGAGGACGAGACCGGCAGCATCAACATTGTGGTGCGACCCAAAGTATGGGAAGCCCACTATTTGATTTGCAAACAGTCCAATGCTTGGCTCGTGCATGGCACACTTGAGAGTCGCCAGGGGGTCATCCATGTGGTAGCCAGCTTCATCGAAGATCTGACCGACTCGCTTGGCCCTCTGCAAGTCCCTTCGAGGGACTTCCGGTAGAGAGTTGAAGATCTCGAAAGCTTCCTCCACACGCTCCATAAGCTTCTCGAAAGATTTGAACAGACTCTTACGAAGTGTTTCGGCAAGGAGTTTCTCAGAGACCTGCTCACGGGTCGTGATCGCTGAACCGCTTTGGGTGGCAGTGCATTGGGTGTGAGTGCGAAGACGCAGACGAACCCCAGGCCCATCATTCAGTTCCTTGACGCCATAGGACGCGGTGCCACCTTCGATCGCGAGTTGCTCGGTGAATCTGCCGTATTGAAAAGCAAGGCCGTAGGCTGATTCCATTTGAGCGAGTAAACCGTCAAGATCGCGAGGCGTGGCCCCAGGTGGGTTTCGACGGCGACCTTCGATGCTCACGGAGTGCTTCACGCGAATCGGTACGCCCGATTCGTTCTCCTCCACATCGGAAGAAACAACGATCCCAGTGCTGGATACTTGGTGTTGGAAGGTGCCGTATTGGACGATCAATGTAATATTGGAATCTTAGATTAGACGGAATTGGAATTCCATACATAAAACTGAAATTTGCACTCTTCAATTTTGGTCTTTCTAAAATGAAAAACCCTACTGTAGCATACCAACAATCCATTGCGTCTAGCGTCCAATTACCTACCCTAAAAACCGTTGGTAGTGATGTGCGTGCGATAAATGTTTTTAAAAATCTTGGTCAGCCTAGTAATGATAATAGGTTCTTCGCGAATTTTTGTGGCTGACTTTCTCCTGCTTGCAGATCGAGCTTGCCGCAGAAGTGCGAT
>JBJSXX010000360.1:0-8832 GCA_046086605.1 Pirellula sp.
GTTGGCCGTAAGTTGGTTGGCCGTAAGTTGGTTGGCCGTAGGCAGTCGGGTTACCGGTCAACCATTCCATCCATGAGTTGTAAACCTGATTGAACGACGAAGGCGCTGGAGTACCGACGGGGGCCATCGTAGGATTTGCCATCGTGGTTGGTGCGGTGCTTGGACGGAACGTCGGAGCATAGGGGTTGTAAGTCGTGGGAGGGGGGACGGAATAAACTGGGGGTGCCGTTGAGACCGGGGGCAAGGTGGTTGCGGGGAAAGCGGTGGTTCCGCCCGTGGCTGGGGAGGATGGGTAACTGGCCGTTGGCGGCAAGGTTCCTGGGGTTGTGGAGGGAAAGGGAGTTTGTCCGAGTCCTGCCCCCCAGAGGCTTGGCCATAGGATCGCAAGAAGAAAGAATCGGCGCCAGAAACCGAGATTGACTCGCTTGGTACTCGATTCCGATTGCATAGGAAATCCAAAGGTTGCCGATATGTCTTCTGGAAACTAGCCAGTTTGCAGCCAATCTGAGGGGACGCCCCACAACCCGAATGGATTTAGCGTCGTTGGGCTTTACCCGTCAAGCGAACTTGAACGAATCCGGGGAAAAGGCCGCTTTTAACGAAAAATCCGGGGAATTCGGATCGTCCCAGGCCTCCTATTTTGCCCAAATTGTTGATATCCACCCCAGATGCAATTATTCTTAGGAGATGCTGTATTTGGGAATCGGTTCGGACTCCCGTCGATCCGATACTCCACGAGTACGCTAAATCCGTTACCGCAAAACGTAGTACAAGGCGAATGCTGATGCTGTTCCGAAATCCGTTGAAACAACTCACACGTGCGTGCATGTTCGTAGCGCTCGTGGTGAGCGTTGCCTCCCTGGGCTTTGCACAAGGGAACAATAACAACAATAACAATAATAACAATAATAATAACAACAACAATAACAACAACTCCTGCAACGGTGGCGGTGTGGAGATTGACCCTCAAGGGGTTCTTCGAATAAGTGCCATCGACAATTCACTGGCATTGCGAGTCCGCAAAGCCGCTCTCCAGACCGCTGCAGGCGACGAGCAGGTTGCATCGCAGCTACGCAAAGTTTCGCTAAACCGGCTCGAAAAGGTCGTTGCTGAGCGACTCTCCGAGCAACAAGAGCTCGGAGATGATATTCTCGGTCTGGCTGGATTGACCCGCATCGAGTATGTCTTTTTCCTTCCAGACTCCAACGACATCGTTATCGCGGGTCCAGCCGAGAAGATCCACGTTACCGAAAACGGTGATCGCGTTGGTTTAAAGTCCGGACGCTCGGTTTTGAACCTTATGGATCTGGTCGTGGCTCTTCGAATCTACGCACCCTCGACAGAAGCAGTCGGATCGATCGCAGTCTCGATCGAACCGACGCAAGAGGGGATCAAGAGGATGAACCAGTACAATGACCAATTCAGGGGACGTGCCAATCAAATCAATCCTGCTGTCTTGGCAGGAATGAAACAAGCCCTTGGATACCAAAATGTGATCATCAAGGGCGTGCCTAGAGAAACGAACTTCGCAAGGGTCTTGGTCGAAGCCGATTATCGAATGAAGCTCATCGGACTGGGGCTTGAGAACACAATCATTCCATTCACCCCTTGGATTGTTCGGACACAAGCAGGTGCTAACGCCAACGCTCTTCAACGCTGGTACTTCGAAGCCGACTACAGCAGCGTTGTGACCAACGAAGATCGCACAGCCCTACAACTCAAAGGCCAGGGGGCCAAGCTCACCAGCGAGAAGGAGTACTTGGCTAAGAATGGAACCCGCACGCGTGGTGCTGGAGCAGGTGATGCGGCATCCGTTGGTTTCGCTAAAGAGTTCACTCAAAAGTTTGAAGCTCTTGGAGAAGTCATGCCGGTATTCAGCCAAATGCGAAACTTGTTCGACATGAGTATCGTTGCGGCATTCATGCATCAAAACGATCTCTATGGCAAAGCCAATTGGGATCTCGGTGTATTCGCCGACGAGGAAAAGCTTGCCACCAAGGTAAACAACGGGATCTCCCAAGTGGAACCAGCAGTCAATGCGATGTGGAAAGAAGGCACTTTGATAACCCCGATCGGTGGCGTTCACATTTCCTCAAGAAAGCTGGCTTCCGATCCCCAGGTCGATTCCAAACTCGACGAGTCGAGCGAAAAACTTTCCGCCCCGGGTGATCTTGCCCAAGGCCAATGGTGGTGGGACTAGTTCGGGCGATTGTTATAATACAACCCAGTCCAAGAAGCCTCGCTTTCGGCGAGGCTTCTTGCTTTTAACGCATAGACCCAACATTTCCTTCTTTGTGCACCGGATGGAAGTAAATACGTCGATGGTTAAGAGTATTTCCACATGGATCGCTTTGAGCTATCTTGTTTTCATGTACATCATGACGCACCTTCCCAAGCAAAAGGTACCCAAGCAGCTTGCTGTTGCGGGGGATAAAACCCTCCATTTTCTGGCATTTCTCGCACTTGGATTCTTCGCCGCCTTGGCGATTCAGATGCATCTGCGCCAGCGAGGCTTTTATGCGTACATCCTTCCGACGGTTGTCTTTGGGCTCGCCTACGCTTGGTTTGATGAGGTTACCCAACCGCTTGTTGGTCGATGGTTTGATCTCCAAGATATCCTTGCCGACGGCATGGGTTTGGTGGCTGGGATGTTGATTTTTGAAATCTGCCGACCACTTTTTCCAAAGTCAATTCTGGGTTGGATCTGAAAATGAATTCGATCAGCGTCGTGATCCCATTGCTCAATGAGAGTGAGACTCTGCCCGAACTTGTGCGTCGTATCGATGCATCGATCGAAGGAAAGCCGCCCGAAATTGTCTTTGTCGACGACGGGTCTAGTGATCATTCATGGCAGGTCATCGAAGGGCTTGCTGCTTCAAGGGGATCCATGCGAGCGATCCGTTTTCGAAGAAACTTTGGTAAAGCTGCCGCACTGGCAGCGGGATTCAAAGAGGCCTCCGGTGATATCCTCATCACCATGGATGCGGATTTGCAAGACGACCCCAAAGAGATTCCTCGGATGTTGGGCAAGCTCGATGAAGGATACGACGTTATCAGCGGCTGGAAACAAAAGCGCTTAGATCCTTGGCACAAACGCTGGCCCTCCCTGGTATTCAACGCGATTCTCAGATTCTTCTCTCGCTTGCCACTACACGATTTCAACTGCGGTTTTAAAGCCTACCGACGAGAGGTTCTCCAAGAGATCGATCTTTACGGTGAAATGCACCGGTTTGTACCCGTGCTAGCATCGGCTCGCGGGTTTCGAGTCGCCGAAATCGCAGTCGAACACCACCCGCGTTTGCACGGATTCTCCAAATATGGTTGGTCTCGTATCCCCAAAGGCCTCCTCGATCTTGCAACCGTCGTTTTTCTTACTCGATTCCGCTACCGTCCACAGCATTTGCTCGGAGGTCTCGGCGGAGTCCTGTTTTCGATTGGTTCATGCCTTCTGCTGGTCCTCATAGCCCTGTGGGTTTGGACAAGATTGGCAGGCTATGAGAACCCTTTACACCTACATGAACGCGCAAGCTTTTTCGTGGCGATCCTCTTGATCGTCGTCGGCATGCAAGCGTTTGCAACGGGACTCATCGCAGAATTGCTCGTGGCCAATTACAACCCATCGAGAAACGTTTATTCCATCGAGCGACGGATCGACTCTTCCGTTGGTCTCCCGTTAAAGCACTCTGGCCAAGAAGAACTCGAATCATGACGCACGACTTTGAAAATGGCTCGTCAAGCATCTCGACTCGAACCATTGGTTGGTGGATGATCACCCTAGCATTTGCGCTCCAGGCGGCACGAATTCTTGGGATCTCGGCAGTCAACAACGAAGTCCCGTTTCTTAGCGCCAACGATCGATCGCGTTGGGCGGCCATCGCTGCACTGACGCAGGAAGGTCGCTGGGAAATTGATTCCATCGTCGAGATTCTCGATTCCAAGGGCAAATCGAAATTATGGAACACCATCGATATGGTCAGGCACCAAGGTGCCGATGGCAAAGAGCACAGTTACTCAAGTAAACCGCCTCTACTGACTCTGATGCTTGCGGCCGTGACCAAGCCAGTGATGATGGCAACCTATGCTTGGCGAGGTAAAATGCTCACCGAAGACCCCTTTTTCGTTTGCCGAATTGTTCTGATCCTAGTGAACCTTGTTCCGCTTGCCCTTTGGTGGTGCTCTCTACATCGTTGGCTTGAGAATCACATCCCTCGATCTTGGACTCGACTCGTGGTATTGTCTATCGCGATTTGGGGCACGTTTCTTACAACTTTCGTCGTTACTCTCAACAACCATCTTCACGGTGCGATCTTCTTTTCGATCTCGTTGGCATTTGCCTGGCAAATCCTTCGAGCAACTCAAGTCCAAACGAAAGCTCCATGGAATACCTGGCTTAGTCTTGGGATCGCCGCTGCATTGTGCGTCGCTTGCGAACTCCCAGCACTTGCCTGGGCCGCTGCCATCGGTGCGATCGTCTTTCTGGCTGACCCTAAGCGGATGCTCATCGGATTTGGAATCGGTTCGGCATCGATTGCTGCCGCGTTCCTACTAACCAACCTATGGGCTCATGGCGATTGGCGACCCCCCTACTCCCATCGCGGCCTTGGTGAAAAAATCGCTCAGGTCCAACTCGATCTAACGAGCTTACAAACTGCCATCGATCGCAAAGACGAAATCAAGTCGATCAAAGAACTACCCGAACAGAAACAATGGATTGAACTCATTCGGTCACAGATTGCCGAGTCAAAGCTACTGATCACCTCAGATGCCCGGGTGATCCAAGCTCGCCTCGATGGCGTTTATCAAGTTTTCGACGAAACTACTTCCCAACGAGTTGCATTGGCAACGCAAAAACCACCGGCTACGAACACAAGTCCGAATGGAACATGGAATATCTACACATGGGACGATTGGTATGACTACCCAAAGTCCTACTGGTTACCGGGTAACAAAAAAGGTGTCGATCTCGGAGAGCCCGATCGCTGGTCCTATCTGTTGCACTTTACGATTGGACACCACGGACTGTTGTCACTGACTCCCATTTGGATATGGAGCATCTTTGGGGGCCTCTTGTGGGTCATCTATGGACAAAACGCCATCCAGAACTGCCAAGGGTATCGGTCTGAATCGGTGGAGAACAATCAGCTCGCAGGCCTTAAACGCTGGATTTTAAGCCAGCATGGAATCGCCAGTTCGATCATGCTCGTTTCGATCGCTTGCGTGATCTTTTATGCATCCCGCAACATTGAAGATCGCAATTACGGGGGCGTTTGTAGCGGTTTTCGATGGCTCTTTTGGATAATCCCCGGCTGGATTTGGCTCGCTATCCCTGCGATCGATCGCTGTGCTACGAAGCCCTTTTGGCGAGGGCTCGTCTACCTGGCCATCGTTCTAGGAATCATCGCTGCGGTGATCCCTTGGGCAAACCCATGGTCCCATCCATGGCCCTATCGGATTCTGCTTTGGCTCTTCCCGGACAAGTATTGACCGTTGTAAGAGACTGGTGGAAGATGGTCTTGCTGTTGACCTTTCGATTTGGAAATACAAAGGAATAGGACTGTGCAAAGACTTAAAGCTCTAACTCCCATAAGCCTACTGCGGCAAGGATATGAAAGCTGGTGTTGGCTGTGCATCTTCATCATCGGATCTGTATCGCTGGTGCAGGCCCAAGACCGATTGGGGCTCTCTGACGCGCCGGCTTATGCTCCCGAGAAACCCATCACCGGGCAACTCGAACTCGTCGGCTCGACCCTGATGCAGCCCTTGGCCACCCTTTGGATGGAGGACTTCACCAAGATCCATCCAGAGTTGGTTAGCAAAGTTGATTGTCAAGGTTCCGAGGAGTCTTTCAAGAAACTCGCTGACTCACCTAACGTGGTCGGATTGCTCAGCCGTGAAGTCACCCCAGAAGAACTCGCACGCTGGAATAAAGAAATCAATAAGAAACTCGTTGCCATCGAAGTCGGCTATGACATCCTCGCAATGATCGTTCACAAAGACAATCCGATTCGGGCACTTGCATGGAACGCTCAAGCAAAATCTCCGATGAGTCTCTCGAACGATAAGCCGATTGAGAAATGGTCCGATCTTGGAGTCGATGGCACGCTTGGTGAAAAACCTATCACCCATGTCCTAATCGTTCCGTCGCATGGATTGCGATCGGTTGCCGAAGGTATTTTCAATCTGAAAGATCGCAAAAGTGCAGTGGTTGTTCAAAAAGACAACCAGCTTGATATCGTCGATGCGGTAGGAGCCACCCCAGAAGGAATTGCAGTCGTCAGCGCCAACCGCGCTTTGACCGATACGGTTCGCTCGTTAGCCATCGCTGTCGATGGCCAAAAGATCGTATCTCCTCGTAGCCCACAAGCGATCGACCTTGGTTATCCATTGCTTAGAAAACTCAGCGTGATCGTCTCTGAAACCGAAGATGGAAAATTCACTCCAGCGGTCGAAGAACTCACGAAGTTTATTCTCAGCCAAGCCGGCCAAGAAACGCTTATCAAGGATGGTCTGGTTCCACTAGATCGATCCGACATCGCCCTACAACAAGAAAAACTCGGCTGGCAACAGCTCAAATAAACGAACCCGCCGGAGGCTATGATGACCAGGCTTTTTTCTTACCGTCAGATAAAAAAACACCTGCTGGTTCTAGTAGTATGTCTACTCAGCGGACTAGGTTCTATTTGCCATGCGCAAGACGACCGCAATAGAGAGGGTGGTATCAACGATCCGTTCGTGGACTCCAGTGGTCCTGGAGGGGTGGGCCAAGGACGTTATCTACCCCCTGGACAGCGCCCACCTACGAACTTTCGACTCGGTATCTACTCCAGAAACACAGACACAGGGGTACTTGTTACAAGTGTCAACGCGGGATCTGTAGCCCAGCAGTCTGGCATCGAGGCTCAAGATATCATTATCGCAGTCAATGGATACCAAGTTGGGGTTATCAACGGACGAACCTATGATATCGCTGAGGAACTCGCTCGCCGAGTGGACGCTCAAGGTCGCGTACTGCTCTTGATGCGAAACCATCGCGATGGAAGATTGGTGAACATCCCCGTTCAATTTTATGGCAATGTCCCGGGCATGGCCGCTTCGGTTTACGCCAGCGCGAACACCGCCAGTCGACCTGCAGTCCAGCCAGGCATGATGCTCATGGCACGTGTCATCGACACAACTTTCCCCCAATGGCAGAACGTCTCGCTCGGCGAGACCCAGGTTCCTCTCGATGGGAGATGGCCGATCGATTTTCAAGTCGATTTGGATCCAACGCAAATCCGCCCCGACCATCGCTATGCACTCGATGTCAAAGTGGTTCAGCGAGGTTACACCGTTTTGCAAATGAACTCGCCCGCAGCGATCAATTTCGCCAACGGTAACCCAAGGCTCGCTGTTACGCTCGTTCCGCCCCAAGGCCCCGCACCTGGCGGAATCCCTCCAGGACTTTCCAACAGACCGATCGATCAAGTCGGCATTTGGTATCAACAACTCGCAGGTCGTCCGATGAACGATCGTGAAAGTCAGGTTTGGCAGCGGGAACTTGCCAAAGGCAAATCCCTCGATGAAATTTATGCGACCGTTCTGGCTAGCTCTGAATACTACGATCGTTTCCGTGGAAACATGGATCTATACATCAATGAAATCTACAGAACACTCTTTGGCAGATCTGCTACACCGAGCGAAGTCCTCTCGCTTCGGAACCGACTCTCACAAAGTGCTGAACTTCGTATTCCAGTGATCCTCAACCTAGTCCGTCAACGCACAGTTCGATAGCCTAAATCACATGGGATCGAGCTTTGACTGGAAGAATCGAACGGCAATCATCAGCGGTGGCTCAAGCGGTCTGGGGTTAGCACTTGCTCGATCCCTCGCCAAGCAAGGGGCCAATCTAGTGATCATTGGCCGGGATCCGGATCGACTCAAGGCTGTTGAGAAGCAACTTCTCGACCTGGGAGCGACTAGCGTTTTGCCCCTCTCGCTCGATGTTCGCAATCTATCGCAAAATTCTGCTACCGAGGGGCAAACCCAAAGCGAGTCGCTGCGGGATATTTTAGCCGTCCAAGGTTGCGATTTGTTGATCAATGCCGTAGGTAAATCTGATCGAGGACTCGTCGGACAACTCTCCGAAAATGATCTTATCGAACAGTTCGAAACGAATGTCCTATCGACGCATGCGATGACTAAGCTTTGTTGGTCGGCGCTCTGTGCGAATCGAGGAGTAGTCGTCAACATCGCATCGCTAGCTGGAATTGTCGCTGGACCGTCCATGGGGGGCTATTCGATGGCTAAACATGCCTTGGTGGGGCTTCACCGACAATGGCGATTGGAATCAACTTCAACCGGTGTCCATTTCCTGCTGGTCTGCCCAGGTCCAATTGCCCGAGACGACTCGAACCATCGCTACGACGAGCTTATTCAGTCCCGGGGACTTGATCCTGCCTCGCAATCCCCAGGGGGTGGAGTCGCCCTGAATCGTCTCGATCCGGACGACCTGAGTCGTCGAATCTTAAGAGCGGCCCAAGAACGAAAGCTCGAACTGATCGTACCGGGAAAGGTGCGCATCCTTGCCATGCTTGCCGCTGTTTGGCCAAGTCTTGCTGACAAGATTATTCGCAAGAAAATGAAACGATCTTAGGTTTTTTTACCATCAAGGAATCGCCATGCCAAAACTCAAGAATGGTTCTTTCATTGCATTCTCGATCGGGCTGTTTTTCATGATCGAGCTGGCTGTGTCTCGGACGGCGATCTCCCAAGACACATCGGTTGAAACAAAATCGATTCCCAAAAAAGCGGTCGTTGGATTAACGTCGGAGCAAGTTGCAGAAATTGACCAAT